>JAAWHY010000001.1 GCA_022795675.1 Clostridia bacterium | reverse complement strand
CCTACAATCGTTACAACTGTCTCTTTTCTTTCCCCAGACCACACATCAATGTACTCGCCGTCAGCTTCTCCAAGCTCGGACGATGACAAGACAATCTTAGACACAGCCAATTATATAAAAGAACAATATTTTTTAGAGGTTTCTTCACCAGGGGTTGAGAGAGTTTTAAGAAAAGGGAGACATCTAGAGCAAAATATTGGTAAAGAAATCATAGTGAATCTATTTAAACCAATAAATAATCAAAAACAAATTGAAGGAATATTAAATAAATATGATGATAGAAATATTTACTTACAGCAAAAGGACATAATAGAAATAGAAAGAAAAAACATATCTTTAATAAAACTTAAATTTGAATGGTAATAAAGGAAAGGAATGATTGAAAAATGAAAGCAATAGACAATAAAGAATTAGAACAAGCATTAATTTTGTTAGAAAAAGAAAAGGGAATAGAAAAAAAATATTTATTAGAATCTATTGAAACAGCTTTAGTTACAGCATATAAAAGAAACTATGATTCTAGTGATAATGTAAAAGTAACATTAGACGAGATAACTGGAGAAACACATATATATTCAGTAAAAGAAGTTGTAAAAAAAGTGGAAGATCCAATATTACAAATTTCAATGAAAGAAGCACAAAAAATTAATCCAGCAGTTCTAGAAGGAGAAACAGTTGATATAGAAATAGTTCCAAAGAACTTTGGAAGAATAGCAGCACAAACAGCAAAACAGGTTATCATTCAAAAATTAAGAGAAGCGGAAAGAAACTTAGTATTTGGAGAATTCAATGAAAGAAAAGGAGAAATCTTATCAGGAATAGTTCAAAAAGCAGATACAGGAGTGATAATAGTTGACTTAGGAAAACTTGAAGGAATAATGCCTAGAAAAGAGCAAATACCAACAGAAAGTTATAGTGTAAACGATAAAATAAAAGGATATGTAGTTGATGTTGTTAAAGGAAATAAAGGAAATCCTCAAGTTATAATATCAAGAGCATCAGGAGATTTTGTAAAAAAATTATTTCAATTAGAAATACCTGAAATATATGAAGGATTAATAGAGGTAAAAAGTGTAGCAAGAGATCCAGGAAATAGATGTAAAGTAGCAGTATCATCAGCAGATGAAAATATAGACCCAGTAGGTTCTTGTGTTGGACAAAAAGGAGTAAGAATTCAAAATATAATAAATGAATTAGCTGGAGAGAAGATAGATGTTATTGAATGGAATGAAGATCCATCAATATTTATAGCTTCTGCATTATTACCAGCACAAGTAATGGCAGTTGATATCCAAGAAGATGAGAAACAAGCAAGAGTAATAGTAACAGATGACCAATTATCCCTTGCAATAGGAAAAGCTGGTCAAAATGCAAGACTAGCAGCAAGACTTACAGGTTGGAAAATAGATATTAAATCTGAAACACAGTTTAGAGAGATGTTGGAAAGCATGCAAGAACAAGAAGAAACAGAAGATATTGAAGAACAAGTTGAAGAAGAATAAATTTTCAAGGGGGAAAATCTTTGAATATAGAAGATAAAAGTACATATCAAAAAAAGAAAGTACTAGGCATGCTTGGGATATCTGCTAAAGCAGGAAAAATAGTTTGCGGAAATGATGCGACAATCGAGGATATTGAAAAGCATAGAGTTAAATTAACAATCGTTGCAGAAAATGCATCTGAAAGAACTAAAAAGAACATTAAATGCATTTGCGACAAAAACAATATACCAATATTAGAATTTGGTAATATTGATGAAATAAGCAAAACTATAGGAAAAAATAATAAAGCAATTATAGGAATAAAATCGAAAAGCTTATCAGAAGAAATTGAAAAGCTTATTAAGGAAATTGGGGGTGATTTGCTATATGGATAAAATAAAAATACACGAATTAGCAAAACAATTAGGAGTAACAAGTAAAGAAATCGTATCAATAGCAAATGAATTAGGAGCAAATGTTAAAAACCATTTAAGCACTATTGATGAGAAGATGGTAAAAAAGATTAAAAATAAATTTGATAAGGAAATGAATAGACAAGGTATGGAGAATAAAGAAAAAAAATCAAATACACAAGAAAAGAAACAAGATGAAAATGCACCAGTAATCATAAGGAGAGCTGTAATAATTTCAGAAGAAGAGGAAAATAGTAAAGAAAACAAGACTAATGTTGAAAAGGGAAAAAAAGAAGTTGGAAAAGTTGTAGAAAGAAAGAATAATAACTACAACATTGTATATAGAAATAAGCCAACAAAACCTATGACTGTTAGCGAACTTTTCGGTTTAAATAAAAAGAAAAAAGAAGATACAGAAGTACAAGAACAAGTAAAAAAAGATGTAGAGAAAATCGAAGAAACAAAAGTAGTGTCTGAGGTTAAAGAAGAAAAGAAAGAAATAGAACCCCCTAAAGTATCTTTAGAACATAAAGAAATTATAACTAAAAGAAATACTGATACTAATAGCAGAAATATGAATAATGAGAGAAATTTTGATAGAAACAATAATAAAGGTTATACAAATAGAAACAATAGAAACTTTGATAGAAACAACAATGAGAGAAGAAACCAAAATAACGGATTTAATAGAAATAATAATTACCAAGATAGAAATAACAATTACCAGGATAGAAATAACAATGGACAGAACTATGGTAATAGAAATAACTATAATAATGGTAGAAATTTTGATAGAAATGGAAACAACAATGGAAATAGATATCAAAATAATGGCTTCAATAGAAATAATAATTTTAATAGAAATAACAATGGTAATGGATTTAGAAATAATAGACCTCTTGATGAAAAAGGAATTGAGAAGAATATAAAAAACATCATGGAGGCAGATTTTGGAGAAAAGGAAATCACTAGAGAGTATAATAAAAACAAACAAAAAACTACTAAAATAGATGAAACAAAGGCTAAAAAGAATACGAAATCAAGAAAAAGTAATGTTAATGAAAACTTTGATAGTGGGAAATTAAAAGACTTAAAGCAAACAAATAGATTATCAAACATGTTTGATGACCAAGAAGGTGGAATGCTAGATTATTACGATTTAAGTAAAAGAAGAGATAAGAAAAACAAAAAGAAAAACATTAATCAAGAGGAAAGAAATAAACAAAAAATCTTTGAATTAACAGAAATAACAATTCCAGAATCAATAACTGTAAAAGATTTAGCTGTAGAAATGAAAAAAACTTCAGGAGATGTTATAAAAAAATTATTAAATTATGGAATTATGGCAACAATAAATAATGATATTGACTTTGATACAGCATTCTTAATAGCAGGAGAATTTGGAATAACAGCAAAGAAAAAGGAAATAATAACAGATGAAGAAATATTATTTGATGATACAGAAGATAATCCAGAAGAAATGATAACACGTCCACCAGTTATAGTAGTTATGGGACACGTAGACCATGGTAAAACATCACTTTTAGATGCTATCAGACAAACTAATGTAATAGAAGGAGAAGCAGGTGGAATCACTCAAAAAATAGGTGCTTATAAAGTAGAAGTTAATGGTAGAGAAATAACATTTTTAGATACACCAGGACATGAAGCATTTACTGGAATGAGAGCAAGAGGAGCACAAGTAACAGATATTGCAATATTAGTAGTTGCTGCAAACGATGGAGTAATGCCTCAAACCGTTGAAGCAATAAACCATGCAAAATCAGCAGGAATTCCAATAATAGTTGCAATTAATAAAATCGATGTTGAAGGTGCAAATCCACAAAAAGTAAAAGAAGAATTAATGAAATATGAACTAGTTCCAGAAGAATGGGGAGGAAGTACAGTATTTGTTGAAATTTCGGCTAAGAAAAGAATTAACATAGATGGATTACTAGAAATGGTATTATTAGTAGCAGATATGCAAGAATTAAAAGCAAATCCTAATAAACAATCAAAAGGTACAGTAATAGAAGCAAGACTTGATAAAACTAGAGGTCCACTTGCAACAATGTTGGTACAACGTGGTACATTAGATACAGGTGACATGATAGTTGTTGGTTCTGTAATTGGTAAAATTAGAGCAATGACAAATGAGCATGGAAAAAAAGTGAAAAAAGCAGGACCATCAACACCAGTAGAAGTTTTAGGATTAACAGAGGTACCAGAGGCAGGAGAAATTTTCTATGAAGTAGACGATGAAAAGACAGCTAAACATTTGATTGAAAAGAGAAAACGTCAAGCAAGGGAAAAATCAATTAATTCAATCTCAAAATTATCATTAAATGATTTATTTAGTCAAATTGAAAGAGGAAAACTAAAAGAATTAAACTTAATAGTAAAAGCAGACTTACAAGGTTCAGTAGAGGCTGTACAATCAAGTTTAGAAAAATTATCTAACGAAGAGGTAAAAGTAAAAGTAATCCATTCAAATGTTGGAGGAGTTACAGAATCAGATGTAACATTAGCAAAAGTAGCCAATGCCATTATAATAGCATTTAATGTAAGACCAGAACCATTAGCAAAAGTAGTAGCAGAAAAAGAAGATATTGAAATAAAGACTTATTCAGTAATATATAATGCTATTGAAGACGTTAAAGACGCTATGACAGGAATGTTAGATCCAAAATTTGAAGAAAAAGTTATTGGAAATGCAGACATTCGTCAAATATTCAAAGTAAGTTCTTTGGGTACAATAGCAGGATGCTATGTAACCACTGGAAAGATTGAACGTCATGCAGGAGTAAGAGTAATAAGAGACAATGTTGTAGTTCATGAAGGAAAATTAGCATCATTAAAGAGATTTAAAGACGATGTAAAAGAAGTAACAGAAGGATATGAATGCGGATTACAAATAGAAAAGTTCAATGATATCATAGAAGGAGATACATTAGAAATTTTCAAAATGGAGGAAATAAAAAAGAGTCTTGGTAAATAAGCGAATTAAATGAGCTTATTTAACTGGAATAATCATAGAAAATTTATAATGTATCATAGAAGGAGATACATTAGAAATTTTCAAAATGGAGGAAGTTAAGAAAGGAAACAAACATGAATAAGAATTCAAATAGGTTAGGTCGTATAGATGAGGAATTAAAAAAGGAAATAAGTAATATAATATCTTATGGCCTAAAAAATCCTAACATAACTGGAATGATAAGTGTAACAAAAGCAAAGATTACACCAGACTTAAGATATGCACAAGTATATGTTAGTATATTAAACTCAAAAAATACAAAAGAAACTTTAGCAGCATTAAAAAAATCATCAGGATTTGTCAGAACAGAAGTTGCAAAAAGGATAAACCTAAGAATAACGCCAGAAATAATATTTGTATTAGATGATTCAATAGAATATGGAGAGAGAATTGATAAAATTTTAAAGGAGATTTTACCTGAAAAACCAAAAAAAGGAGAAGAATAATGACTTTAGATGACATAAAAAGAGAAATCGAAAACGCTAATACTATATTAATAGAAACCCATGAAACACCTGATGGAGATGCAATCGGAAGTAGCCTAGCAATGTATTTAGCACTAAAAAGTATAGGAAAAGATGTAGATATAGTTATACCAACACATTCAAGAACATATAACTTTTTGCCAGGAGCAGACGAAATAAAAACAGAAGGTAGAGACATAAAATATGATTTAGGGATAGCATTAGATTGCACAGACACAAAGAGATTAAAGGGATATGAGCCATTTTTTGAAGATGCAAAAACAACAATATGTATAGATCATCATGGAAGCAATAAAATGTTTGCAGATTTTAACTATGTAGACCCTGTTGCACCTGCGTGTGCTCAAATCTTAATAATAGTATTAAAAAAACTAGGAATAGAAATAAACAAAGAAATTGGAACATGTATATTAACAGGAATAATAACAGATACTGGTGGTTTTAAATATGATGGAGTAACCACAGAAACCTTTGAATTTGTGGCGGAATTATTAAGAAAAGGTGTAAAAGTATCTGATACATATAAAAGAGTATTGCAAACAAAAACTAAGTCAAACTTTTTACTTACAAAAAAAGTAATAGACAGAATGGAATTTTTAGAAGACGGAAAAATAACCTTTACATATATAACAAAACAAGACATAGAAGAAGTAAATGCAGAAGAAGGAGATCATGAGGGATTAGTCGAAATAGGTAGAGATGTTGAAGGAGTTGAAGTTTCTATCTTTTTAAGAGAAATAGAAGAAGGAGAATATAAGGCATCACTTCGTTCCAAAGACTATGTAAATGTATCAGATATCTGTATAATGTTTGCTGGTGGAGGACATGAGAAAGCAGCAGGATGTACAATGAATATGCCTTTAAATGAGGCCAAAGAAAAGATGGTCAGTCGTGTAAAAACATATCTACACTAAATATTAATTATTGTATAAATGTAGGGGGCGGCGAAAGCGAGAAAAAATGCAAAAAGAAGAAAATTTATTTTCTTCTTTTTATACTTTTGCGAGCGTAGCATGGAAAATTTGCGAAGCAAATTTTACTGGGGCGTCCGTTTGAGTATTTAAATTTAAATAAAGGAAAAAATATATATGGATGGAATAATAATAATCAATAAAGAAAAAGAATATACCTCAAACGATGTAGTTCAAATAGTTAAACATACCTTAAATGAAAAAGTAGGACATACAGGAACATTAGACCCTAATGCGACAGGAGTATTACCAATTTTAATAGGGAAAGGAACTAAAATATCCAAATACTTAGTAAACCATGACAAGATATATGAGTCTACTCTGCAATTAGGAATAAAGACAGATACTGCTGATGGAGAAGGAAAAATTCTAGAGAGTAAGGAAATAGATAAAAATATATTATCAGAAGAAAATATAAACAAAGTTCTTAAATCATTTAAGGGTAAGCAAACTCAAATGCCACCAATGTATTCAGCAATAAAAGTAAACGGAAAGAAATTATATGACTATGCAAGAAAAGGTGAGCAAATAGAAGTACCTGTTAGAAACATAGAAATTTATAATTTAGAATTAAATGAAATTGATATTGAGGATAATCAAATACATATTAGAATTGAATGCTCAAAAGGAACATATATAAGAACCTTATGTGAAGACATTGCCAAAAAATTAGGGACTATTGGATATATGAAAGAACTTAAGAGAATTCAGGTTGGAGAATTTAATATAGAAAAATCAATAAAAATAGAAGAATTAAAATCTAATAAGAACAATAGTGATTACCTAAAAGAAAATATAATAAGCCTTGAAAAAGTGTTAGAGAACAAAGAGAAAATTGTATTAAGTAAAAAGGAAATAGAAGTATTTTTAAATGGAGTAAAAATAAATTCTAATTGTAAAGATGGGATATATAGAATATATGATGACAAACAAAGTTTTATAGGAACTGGAATATCACAAAACAGTAAACTGAAGCGAGATGTAATTATATAAACAGGAAAATTTAATCATATTAGAGAAATGTTACAAGAATGAATGTAGGGCCGAGCATTGCTCGTCCGCTAAGAATTGAAATAAAAGATAAAATAATATATAATACAAACATAGGAGACAAAAAAATATGGAAAATTTAAAAGATATAAAGGCTGTATTTTTAGATGTTGATGGAACTCTAACAAATAGTAAAAAGCAAATAACAGAAGCAACAAAAATTTCAATAAAAGCAATCAAAGCTAAAGGTATTTATGTTATATTATGTTCAGGGAGAAGCAATAGAGATGTATGTAAATATAGCCAAGATGTATGTGCCTCTGATTATACTATTTCATCAAATGGAGCACAAATTTATAATTACAAAATTAACGAGAATTTCTATAAAAATTGTATAAAATATGATCATATAAAAGCAGTTTGGGAATATTGCAATAAACATAATTTAGAATTAGTATTTAATTTAGAGAACAATCAAACTGGCAATAATATATTTTGTAGTAGTATGTATAAAAATAGAACTATAATAAAAGATATAGAAGAACTAAAAAAGATTGATATTTTTCAAGTTATAATCAATAGTAATAGTTATTATGATATGAGGGAATGTGAGGAATATATAGCTTCAAATGAAATTTTAAAAATAGCTAATTACAGTAGAGAATACATAAAAAAAGATACAAACTCAAAAGAGCCATATTATCTTTTTATAAATAATAAATTTGTAGACAAGGGAAGGGCAATAAGTGAATTTTTAACAGAAATGAACTTAAAAAAAGAAGAAACAATTTGTTTTGGAGATAGAATTAATGATATTACAATGTTCAAAGCTTGCGGAAATACAGTCGCAATGAAAAATGCAGACAAAGAATTAAAAGAAATAGCAGATTATATTACATTATCAAATGAAGAAGATGGTGTAGCAGATTTTATAAAGAAATATATTTTATAAAACTATTAAATAGTTACGGAAATAATTAATTAAATTATAAAAAAAACTTGATATTTTTTTAATTGTAGTGTATGATATTTATATCAATTTTATCTATATGAGAAAGTATATTTTTTATATAGATTTCCATAAAATTTGTTAAGCAAATTTTTCACATTATTTTAAGTAGAAATATAAGGAGAATAAAATATGAAAAAGATGGTAATTGCTTTGTTAGTAGTGATATGTATTTTATCTATGGTTATTTCATATAAAGTTTATGCATCAAGTGGAGAAGCTTTATTAGAATCAGATACAGCAGGAAAATTAATTGAGATAAAAGAAAAATCATTGAAAGAATTGGATGATTATATAGAAGCATATGGCAATGAAACTTACGGATTTACGGCTTACATATTAAATAAAATTAGATTTTTAAGTATACCATTATGTTTTTTAGGAATATCAATTTCAGCTATATTTCAATATGCATTAGGAATTAGAAATATGGGTACAAGATACAAAGGATTTTTTGCTATGATAGCTTTTGTAACGATACTTATAGTATGTCAGGTATTGCCATTTATATTTGTTGTTGTAGTAAAATTCGGAAGGAGTTAAAACAAATGAAAGTTTTATTTGCAGTTAGTACAGAAGATATAGCAGAAAAAATAGTTAAAGTATATCAAACAGAATATAAAGAAATAATATCTTCAAAAAATGTTTATTATTTTAATGCTATCATTAAAGAATTACAAAGAAATCAAACATATGATAGAATAGTAATAAGTGAAGATTTAGAGCCATTTACTAATAATAATTATGACACAATAGATAAATTTATATTTGAAAAATTAGATGGTATAAGTGATGAAGCAATTGATAGAGAAGGAAGAGATATACCAATAGTTGTAATTTGCTCAGAGAGAAGAGAAAAATCTGATAATTTATTAGTAAAATTGTTTTCAATAGGGGTATATGATGCCTTAATTGGAAACGATAGAACCATAGAAAATGTATGCAATTTGTTAAATAAACCAAGAACAAAAAAAGAAGCTAAAATATATTACAGAATTGAGCAAGGAGAATATGAACGTGAAGATGATAAAAATGTAAGTGAAGTAGAAATTCAAAATATTTTAACACATTACAGAAAGCTAGGAAAAAATGAAAGCAAATATGTTGAAAGTTTTAATAGTATAGCAGAGCAATATAGTGATGAACAACTAAAGATAATAATAAAATTTTTACCAATGGAAGTAAAAGCAGTGCTTGAAGCAGAGTCACCTAAATATCAATCTATAATGACATATAGTACAGCTACAACCCCAAGAAAAGAAGCCATAAAGAAAAGCAATATAAATGTTTCTAAGATTGTAGATAGCCACTCAAGTCAACCAATGGGACCAGTTATAATACCATCAAATATTAGAAAAAATAATGAGGTAAGAAAAATTGCAGAATCAACTCCAGAACCAATAAGAACAGAGTTTGTTGGAAATGATACAAATGCAATACTTGAAGAAATAGAGAGTATAGAAGGAGTAGCTCCAATAGAACCAATAGAAACAATAGCTTCTATAAAATCGACAGCTCCAATAAAAGCTTCAATAGAACTTGAAGTTGAAGGAATAACTCCTCCAGCAGATCAACCTGTAAAAAGAGGAAGAGGAAGACCTAAAAAAATTATAGTCGAACCAGAACAGAAAGTAGAAACTCCAAAAAGAGGAAGAGGAAGACCTAGAAAAAATCCTATTCCAAATACAGAGATGCAGGAGCAGGTTATACCAAATACTGAAATTGGGACACAAATACAGCAATTACCAGGATTTGAAGAAGATACAAGTACACAATTACCAGGATTTGAAGAAACACCACCAGTTTTACCTAGCTTTGAGGAGGAATCTCCAATTTTACCAAGTTTTGAAGAAGAATCTCCAGCTTTACCAAGTTTTAAAGAGGAACCTGTAAAATTATCGAATTTTGGGGAAAGAAGACAACCAAGAGTGTCAAGCTTTAGGGAAAAAGAAGCTATACAAATGAATAGAATTGAAGAACCACAAAGCTATGGTACACCAAGTTTTGAAAATAATATACTACAAGATATACATGATAATAGAATAAACACTTCTCCAGTAAATGACAGTACATACAGAAATAATAATTATGGTGTATCACCAAGTAAGGATTTAGAAGAAATTGAAGATGATGGGAAAATAGTAGATATTTCATATCTATTAACTCAAGATAAAAAGGTAGTATCTTTTGTAGGTACATCAAAAAATGGAGTCTCTTTTTTAGTAAATAATATTGCTGATATACTATCAAATAGAGGAATAAAAACAGCTGTAGTAGACTTAACAAAAAATAAGAATTCATATTATATATATACAGAAAATAGAGAAGAATTAAGAGAAATTGCGTATTCATCTATGGAAAACTTAAAACAAGGAAACCCTGCAGGAATAGAGGTAAATAGAAATTTAACTGTATATACTTCATCACCTAACATTAAAAATTCAGACTATAGTATAGAAAATATGCTATCAACTTTAGTTAAAAATTATTCTTTAGTATTATTAGATTGTGATTATTCAACAAATAAAGAATATTTCAGAGTAGCACAGGAAATATATATGGTTCAAAGCATGGATGTATTAACAATACAACCATTAACAGAATTCTTAAGAAAGTTAAAGCTAAATAATATTTTACAACCAGAAAAATTGAGAGCTGTTATAAACAAAGCTCAAAAAGTAAGAGGACTCAATGAAGAGATGATAGTTGGGGGAATGTCAACATATAATGATCCAGAAATGTCTATACAAGACAGGTTGTTTGATATGAAAACAATAAACAAAATAGTAATTCCATTTGATATGGAGGCATATTCTAATTATCTATCAGGAATTGCAAATTGTGAAATATCAACTAGAGGATATAATAAAGTTTTCCTAAATTGCTTAAATAGATTAGCAGATCAAGTATATCCAGTTATATCAGGCGGTACACTTAAGAGAAGAAATAGAGAAAATGTAGGTAATGCAGGTTATATGAATTATGAACAAAGTAGATCAAGATTTTCAAATAATATGAGTAGTACTTTAGATGAGATGAAAAGACAATATAAATAGAAAAGGAGTGACATGGACTGATATGTGGATAATAGGAGTAATAATAGTTTTAGTTGTTATAATAATCATGTTAATCTTATTTAATATAAAAATACATAAAGAAATAAACAATTACAAAAATATAAATCAGAAGATAAATGGATTAAATGTATTGCAGGATTTTATGGCAACGGCTGGAGATACATTAACTGTAGATCAGAAAATAAAGAAAATAAATGAAATTTTAATAGAAGAATATGACATAAAATATTCTACTATTGTAGAATTTAATGGAACAGAATATGTAATAAAAGCTTCAAATGTTGAAGAAAAGCATTGGGACAACCTTAGAAGTCTACACAATGAAGATGTGTTTAAAGACAGTATAACAACTGCTACACCTAAATATATTACTGTAGATAATGAAGATGAAAGATTACCATATCAAAAAAGCGAATTTGGTAGAGCAAAGGCAGCAATATTTTTTCCACTATATATAGAAAATGTTTATATTGGATATTGGATAATAGAAAGTGGTCTACCACATGCTTTTGATAATATAGATACAACAATACTTGAGGTAGTAAAAGATAATATATTATCTGTATTTAGAATTGTTAATTATCAAAATATTGTTGAAAGTTTAACAAGAGACGACTACTATTCTGCCTTAAAGACAAGCGAATATTTATTTAACGAGGGAAGAAAAATAATTGATAGATATACTACCTCAACAATATGTATGATTGGAATTGCAAATTTAGAACAAATTAATAAACAATTTAACAGAGAAACTGGAAACCAGGTAATAATAGATATGTGTGATTATATAAAAGAGAATTTATCAAATGAATACATATTTGTAAGATATATGGGTCCAAAATTTGTAATTGCATTTTCAGGAGCAGAAGTAGATGGAGTTACAAGATTTATTATAGATATGAAAAATGCTGTAGAAAATTTAAAAATAGAAATGGTTGATGACAATGAAAAGAATAATAAAAAAGACAATAAAAGAATAGCTAAGATTAAGTTAAATATTGTATTAACCACATATTATAAAGGTACAGCTTTAGAGAAAATTTTAAAGAAGCAAGAGGAATACTTAGATAATGCACCAATAACAGAATACGATGTAAATAATATATAAAAAATAGGAGGAAAAGATTATGGAAATGGATAAAACTATGAATTTTAAATTAGAAAAAGACAAAAACTTAAAGACTAAGGAAACTTTAAGACAAGTTTATGATGCTCTAGTTGAAAAAGGATATAATCCTGTAAATCAAATAGTAGGATATATTTTATCAGGTGATCCAACATATATTACAAGTCACAAAAATGCAAGAAATATAATAAGACAAATTGAACGTGATGAACTATTAGAAAGAATGGTAGAAAATTATATAGGAATAATTGAATAATATGAGAATATTAGGTATAGATTATGGAGATGCAAGAGTTGGAATTGCTATTTCAGATCCTTTAGGAATAACATCTCAAGGATTAGAAACAATACATCATGACGGAAATGATAAAAAAGTATTAAAAAGATTAGAAGAAATTTTGAATGAATATGAAATTGATACAATAGTTCTAGGTATGCCTTTTAATATGGATGGGACAAGTTCTGATAGGGTAGAAATAACAAATAAATTTCTACATAAATTAAAATGCAAATTTAATAAAATTAAGATTGATACTATGGATGAAAGATTAACAACAGTAGCAGCACATAAAACTATGAATATTCTTAATGTAAATAGGAAAAATAAAAGAAATATAGTAGATACAATATCTGCCGGATATATATTAGAAACATATATAAATAAAAATTTATAATTTTAAACTGTGGAAAGGAAGGAAATTAATAATGGATAACGAACAAAATGGAATGGAAGAAGAACTAGAAAATGTTATAGTTTTAAATGATGAAAATGGAGAGGAAGTTAAGTTCGAGTTCTTAGATTTGATAGAGTTAGACGGAGAAGAATATGTTGTGTTGTTACCAGCAAGCG
Organism: Clostridia bacterium; assembly: GCA_022795675.1. Taxonomy (GTDB): domain Bacteria; phylum Bacillota; class Clostridia; order TANB77; family CAG-508; genus CAKPSH01. Next base: position 19,815 of record JAAWHY010000001.1, on the reverse strand, counting down.
AGGAAGAAGATGCTGATGAAGTAGTTATTTTACGAGTTGAAGATACTGATTCAGAAGATGAAGAATCTTATGTAAGTGTTGAAGATGAAGAAATTCTTAATACAGTATTTAACATGTTTAAAGAAAAATTTAAGGAAGAATTCGATTTTATAGATGAAGAATAACGTAGGGATACGTGGAGATGAGAGAAAGCACAAAATAAGAAAAGTATTTTTTTATTTTGTGCTTTCATGAATAAAGCTTGGAAAATTTGCGAAGCAAATTTTACTGGGTGCACCATGTCACCATTTAATATTAATAGTGAATCATTAATAATGAATAATTAATGTAGGGGCGACCATTGGTCGTCCGCGTGGCAAAGCCACTTTTCTTGTAAATAAGTTTCTAGAAAAGAAAGGGAAAACAATGAATGTAGGATTTATATCACTAGGATGTAGCAAAAATCTAGTAGTAACAGAAGAAGTAATAGGACTATTTAAAAAGCGCAATTTTACTATTGTAAACAATGAAAAAGATGCAGCTATTATTGTTATAAATACATGTGGTTTCATTGAATCTGCGAAGCAAGAGGCAATAGATACTATACTTGAGATGGCACAATATAAAGATGGGAGATGTAAATATCTTATTGTAATAGGTTGCATGGTAGAAAGATATGAAGAGGAACTTAGAAAAGCATTACCCGAAGTTGATTTATTTATAAAAATCAAAGATTACAATAAAATATGGACAAAAATATCTGAGTTATTAAAATTAGAAATATCTAATGAATGTTTAAGTTGGAAAGATAGAGTAATCACAACAGGAGATACAATGTCATATTTAAAGATTGCAGAAGGATGTAGTAATCATTGTACATATTGTGCTATACCAAAGATACAAGGGCGATATATTTCAAGAGAATTTGGGGAAATTATAGAAGAGGCAAAAAGTTTATCTAAAAAAGGCATAAAGGAATTAATTGTAATTGCCCAAGACACTACAAAATATGGAATTGATTTATATAAAAAGCCAAGACTTGCTGAACTTTTACAGGAATTATGCAAAATAGATGGTATTGAATGGATTAGATTTTTATATGCATATCCAGAAAGTATTACAGATGAATTAATAAAAGTAGTAAAAGAAAATGATAAAATATGTAAATATTTTGATATTCCAATACAACATATTTCAGATGAAGTATTAAAACGAATGAATAGAAAAAGTGATGGAGAAAGCATAAGAAAATTAATTAACAAGATAAGAAATCAAATTCCTGAAGCCATTTTAAGAACTAGCTTAATAGTAGGATTCCCAGGTGAAACAGAAGAAGATTTTAATAAATTATATGAATTTGTAAGAGATACTAGGTTTGATAAATTAGGTACTTTTATATATTCAAAAGAAGATGGAACTCCAGCAGAAAAAATGGAAAATCAAATTCATCTAAATACTAAAAAAGCTAGATATAATAAGATTATGAAATTACAACAGGAAATATCCGAAGAAATTCTAAAAGGTAAAGTTGGAAAAACTTATAAAACCTTAATAGAAGAAAGATCTTTTGATGGCAAATATTTAATAGGAAGAACATATATGGATGTTCCAGATGAAGATGGAGTAGTATTTATAGAAAATACCACAGACAAAGATTTAATAGGAAAATTTGTAGATGTGGAGATTGTAAATGTACAAGAATACGACCTAATTGGGAAATTAAGAAAGGAATGAAAAACATGGAAAATAATAGTTTAAAATATGATGTAAACATAGACGAAGCAAATCAAGCAAAAAAGGATATGGCAGACAGTTTAGCAACAGACAACAAAAGAGTATTAAATAAAATAGGAGCATTCTCATCACTATATGATATAAAATTTGAAGAATATAAAAATCCAGTATTAGTATTAAAAACAGAAGAACCAGGTTCAAAACAATTAATAGCAGCACAATATGATAAATTAGAAAATGTATCATATGACATGATAAATCACTTAATAAACGATTGTATAGTAATGGGAGCAAAACCATTAACAGTTCAAGATGCTATAATCTGTGGAAAAATGGACAAAATAGCAATAAACAAAATAGTAAAAGCAGTATCAGATGCATGTAAAGCACAAGGATGTGTATTAACAGGGGGCGAAACATCAGAACAACCAGGAGTATTAGAAGCAGGTACATATATATTAACATCAAGTATAGTAGGAATAGTAGATAAAGAATCAATAATAGATGGATCAAAAATAGAAGTAGGAGATGTAGTAATATCAGTTGAATCTAGTGGAGTTCATACAAATGGATATACATTAGTAAGACAGATAATGAAACAATCACCAGAAATATTAGAAGAAAAAGTAGGAGAAAAAACTTTTATTGAAGCAATATTAGAACCACATAGATGTTATTATAAAACAATAAAAGACTTATTTTCAGAAAATATTATCACAGGACTTGCACATATAACAGGTGGAGGAATAAAAGAAAACTTAAATAGAATATTACCTGAAAATGTAAATGCAAAAATAGATGCAAGCAAATATAAAATATTGGACATATTTAAGCTAATAAAGAAATATGGAAATGTTGAAGCGGGAGAGATGTTAAGAACATTTAATTTAGGTGTTGGATTAACAATAGTAGCAAAAAAAGAAAATGCAGAAAAAATAATAAATCACATAAAGATGCAAGGAGTAAATTGTTACGAAATAGGAGAAATAGTGCCAGGAAATAAACAGGTAGAGGTAGTAGGAGAATTTAATTGGTAAAATGCACATTGGAGACGTAAAAAAATGTGCATAATTAAAGTTATTAGAATAATAAAAGGGCAGGAACATTTAGTTCCTGCCCTTATGTATAAACATAAAAGTGGGAAAGAAATATTCCTGCAAAAATTATAAGCTAGTAATTTAATTATTTGTTAGCCATGTTGTTTTCAGCTTGTTGTATTAACTTTTTAACCATGTTACCACCGATTCTACCAGCGTCTCTTGAAGATAGGTTACCATTATAACCATCTTTTAAAGTTACACCAACTTCACTAGCTACTTCATATTTGAATTTATCTAAAGCGTCCATAGCTTCTGGAACTAATTTTTTGTTAGAATTGTTTGCCATTATCATTCACCTCCTAGAATAAAACGTTTCGCTATGAAACAATTTGGTCACCAAATCATTTCATAGTATATATTGTGCAATATAAAAAAAAATAAACAAGAAAAATTTGGTAAAAATGGAAAACAAATCTATGTATTAGTAAATTTAATAATTTTAAAATAAATAAAGGAATATATTTTCAAAAAAATTAAGTATACAACATTGTAAACTATATGTGAAATTAAATATAAAAGTAAGTGTCATTAATTTCGAACTTGTTGATAATAATATACTAATTTTTAAAATCCATTTGTGCTTGATAGAAATATAAAAACTAGGACTTTCCGTATATCACATTGGATTATTATATGAATATTACAAAAATATTACGTTGATATGACGTTTATATTACAAAAGTCGCAAACTGTTGAATATTGAAAAAATCTAGCGTATAATATAAATTAGTATGATTATTTGTAAAAAAGGGAGGAATTTGAAATGGCATCAAATCCAATGCAAAGAAAAGCAAGAAATTCATTTTTATTAGGAGTCTTTATCACAATGATAATAGCAGCACTTGTAATAGCATTCCTTTTATATATGATGTATCAACAAAAAGCAGAAAAAGAAGAAATAGAAAATGATAAAGTAACAGTTTATGTATTAATAAAAGATGTTAAATCAGGAACAAATGTTGCAACAAAAACAGAAAAAGGTGGATTATTAACAAGTGAATTATCTACTGTAGAAGTAACAAGAAAAGCAGCACCAGAAACAGCAATTACTGCATCTAATTATTCAAATGTAATAACGGAAAATTCAATATTTAAGATAGATTTAAAATCAGGAACAATATTATCAACAGATATGATTGAAGAATCTGGAGACAAAACACAAGACGATACAAGAGAACAAGAATTTAATATGATAGTATTACCTACACAATTACAAGAAAATGATTATATAGATATAAGATTACGTTTACCAAGTGGACAAGATTACATAGTTGTATCAAAAAAGAAGGTATTAAATGCTGATGAAATTACTATGTGGATAAGACTTACAGAAGATGAAATTTTGACATTATCAAATGCAATAGTTGAAGCATACCAAATAGATGGAACATTATTGTATGCTACAAAATATATAGAACCAGGACTACAAAATGCAGCATCGGTTACATATGTTCCAACACGATCAGTATTACAATTGATAAATAGTAATCCAAATGTTATACAAACAGCAAAAGATGAATTAGCAAAAAGATATAACAATTCTACATTGTTAAGTGGAAGAACTGACATCATAGATCCAGCAGTAACATCAGTAGGTGAAGAAGCACAAGGAAATGTATCTACAGGAACTGGGGCATCAATAGAAGCACAAAAACAATCAAGAGCTGACTACATGAAGGAGTTAGAAACAAAGCAATCATCAACAATGACAACTACAACAAAATAAAGATAAGGAGAAAATATAATGAAAAAAGTCGGATTTATAGGAGCATATGATAAAGCAAATTTAATAATGTGTCTTGCAAAAATTTTATCAATGAAAAATAAAAGAGTATTAATAGTAGACACAACAGCAGAACAAAAATTTAGATACATAGTACCTACATTACAACCGACTATGACATATATAACAACATGGGAAGAAATAGATGTAGCAGTAGGATTTAGGAGAATGGAACAGATATATGATTATATTGGAATCACAGAGGGAACTGAAGAATATGATGTGGTATTAATGAACATTGATAGCCCAAACACTTTAGAAAGCATGAGGGCTGAGGAAAATGATATTAATTGTTTTGTAACAGCTATGGATTTATATTCAATTAGAAAAGGAATTGAAATATTTAGTAATATTAAACAACCTATGGAATTAGTTAAAATAATATTTTCAAGGCAAATGAGTGAAGCAGATAATCAATATATCGATTATTTAGCATCAGAAGCCAAAATGCATTGGGATGAAAAGCAAATATTTTTCCCATTAATATTAGACGATAAATATGTTGAAATGGATAATCAATTAATTTATAGACTTGGACTAAAATCAATGAGTTCTTTATATAAAGATAGTTTAGCACAATTAACAGGAATGTTATTTGGGAATGAAATTAAAGAACAAGAGGCAAAGAAAACAATAAAAGCACTAGAAAGGAATGGGATATAAATGTCTATAATAACTTTTTGGAATAATAGCAAAAGAGGTCATATAGGGCAAACTGCATCTTTAGCAGCAGTAGCAACATTAATGGCAGTAGAACATAATTATAAAATTTTATTAATTTCAACTGAAATTGGAGATATGGAATTAGATAAAGCTTATGGAGTATCTGAAAATGCAGCTATGAAATTTTTAGGATTAAAAGAAGCCAAATTCAATTCTGGAATAGAAGGAGTAATGAAGCTAGCAAATAGTGGAAGATTAACTCCACAATTAGTAGGAAATTTTACAAAAATAGTATTAAAAAATAGATTAGAGGTAATTGCTGGAAAAAAGGAAACTGGGGAAGAGGAAAATGAAAAATTTGATGCAAATGATTATCCAGATGTAATAAAAATAGCAAATAAATATTATGACATGGTATTTGTTGATTTAGGTAGAGGATTAGAATCAAACTTAACAAAAAGAATACTAGAAGCATCAAATTTAATAATATGTAACATGGAACAAAAAATTGAAGAAGTTCAAAAAATGTTAGATTTACAAAAACAAGAAGAAATAATAAATGGAAAAAATGTTATTTACTTATTAAATAGATATGAAAAAAACTCAAAATATAATGCAAAGAATATTATAAGAAGTTCAAGAATGAGAAAAGACTTGTATACTGTACCATATGACTTAATGTATAGTGATGCATTACAAGATGGAGTAGTAGACCAATGGATATTAAACCCACAAATTAGAAAAGCAACATTAGAAGATGAACATGGATTTTTCATATCACAAGTAAATAGATTTTGCGAAGGTATAATCTATAAATTACAAGAACTACACGTATTACGATAATATGGAGGTAAGGGCGGACGAAATGAGAGAAAATATAAAAATAAAAAATTTATTTTATTATTTTTATACTTTCGCGAATGAGTCATGGAAAATTTGCGAAGCAAATTTTACTGAAGCGGGCGTCCGAATAACAAAGGCAACTGTCATTCTCTATACAGTTAAGACCTTGGAAGGAGAGATACTCATATGATAAATTTTATAATGATATTATTGCTAATAATAGTAGCGGTTTTTGGAATCTATAAGCTCATTCAAAGTAAAAAAAATGCCAAAGAAGAGAAAGATATAGAAATAGATGATAAAACCTATTCTTTAGGTGTAATGTCAAAATTTATAAAGAGAAGGCTAGATGAAATTACAAAGATAAACTTATATGATATAGGATTATCAGAGGAAGAATTAAAAAGAAGAAAGAACAAAAAATATGAATTAAAAAAAGCATTAAAAGGATGTACATATGGTGATGTCAATGATAAAAAATACGTAAAAGGAATTATGTTTGATTTACTTCTTCAAGAATATGGAGTAAATGAAACTAATGTATCAAAAGCAATTCCATTTGATATTCCTTCATTATTAACACCACAAGATAAATTTGATATACTTATATATAGATATAAACAAGAATTTGGATATGAAGCCCTAACTCAATTTATAAAAAAGTATGATTTAGCATCATTAAAATATTTACAAGGTGACGCTAAGCCTTGTTATGTTATAACATCACAAGAAATATGTGATATATTTGAAGAAGAACAAATACAATTAGAATTTGATGAAAAATTAGAGGTTGTAGTACAGAGAATATATCAATATTATAAAGGATATAGTGCAATAGATGAGATAAGAGATATGAATATAGATGGTGTATCAGGAGGTGTTTCTGGATTACCAGAATCTTTCCTAAGTCAAGTAGCACAAACAGATGGAGATTATTTAGGACAAGTATTAGATAATAAAGTACCAAGATCATGTGATAGCATATGGATATTCTTTCAAGGAAAATCAATTAGACTTGAATTCCTTTCATTTGGAAGTGAAAGTGAGCTAAAAAGAGTATGCCAAAACATATATAAATATAATAATCCTGGCCAATTATCAGATTCAAACGGTTATAAAATTAATGAGATGAAGGATGGTTCACGTGTTGTTGTCGTTAGACCAAGTATGGCTGAAACCTGGGCATTCTTTGTAAGAAAGTTTGACGTAAAACGTGCAACACTAGAACAAATAATAACTTGTGATGGTAAAGAAGAAGCGATTGACTTATTAAAATTTTTAGTAAAAGGAGCAAGAATCATATCACTTACAGGAGAGCAAGGTTGTGGTAAAACAACAATGCTTATGGCTATGATTGAAAATATTTATGAAACTTTAAATATAAGGGTTCAAGAAACAGCTTTCGAATTACACTTAAGAAAAATATATCCAACAAGAAACATATTATCATTAAGAGAAACAGAAACAGTTTCTGGACAAGAAGGATTGGATGTTCAAAAAAAGACAGATGGTTCTGTTAATATCATTGGTGAGGTTGCAACAGACCCAGTAGCATCTTGGATGATACAAGCGGCTCAAGTTGCGTCAAAATTCACATTATTTACACACCATGCTAAAACATTTCCAAACTTAGTTACAGCTCTAAGGAACTCAATGTTAAGAACAGGAGTATTCAAAGACGAAAAGACAGCAGAAGAACAAGTTATACAAGTATTAAACTTTGACATCCACTTAGTAAAAGACTTTAGAGGTAGAAGATACATAGAAAGAGTAACAGAATGTGTTCCAATAGAAAACGCAAATCCATATACAAGAGATTACAGAAAAGAAAAAACTTTAGAAGGAAAAATAGAAAAATTTATGGATAATGCAACAAATTATTTTCAAAATGTTACAGATAGACAAACATATGACTATGTTAATATAATGGAATTTAGAGGAGATGGCTATGTAATAACAAATAAAATTTCTGATAAGAACATTCAAGAGATGAGAATTAACATGGATGAATCAGATATAGAAGAATTTGATGCATTTATAGAGAAAAATTGGGGAAGCGGAGCAAAAAAAACAAAAGCAAAAACAACCAAATAGAAACTTAAGAGAGGAGGGCCTAATTAAAGATGTCAACTAATACACTAAAATTTATAATAATTATATCTGTATCCATCTTAGGATTTATAGTTTTGGCATATATTTCATTAATGAAAAAAATAGACAAAAAGGATATAAAACTTGCCAAACAACTAAAAGAAGGAACAGAAACAAATAAATTTTCAATAGATGTTATATACATGAAGTTATATATGATTTACTTAAAAATTCCAGGTTTAAAAAGATATCTCTTGAAAATAAGAAGAAGATTAGAAATAGTAAATATTCAAGATGAATATCAGACAAGAAAACAGGCCTCATCATCTTTAACAAAGGCACTTATATGGGTTATACCTTTAACAATTCTTATAATTGCAATTTCATCAAGTAATACACTGTTAATGGTAACACTACTATTATTTGAAATATTTATAGTAGAATCTTTAGTAGAAGGAAATGTAAACAAATTAGATAATAAATTATTAAAACAACAAATTGGGCTTTTTGCAGAAATAAGACATGCATATCATGAATCAAGCATGGTTGAGGAAGCTATTTATCAAGTGGCACAATCAAATGAGCAAGAAGTATCTTTACAAGTGGAAAAAATATATGAAATACTAATTGCAGATGATCCAGAAACAGAGTTAGAGAAATATTATGATATTGCACCAAATAGTTATTTAAAGGAATTTGCAGGATTATCATATTTAACAAAGGAGTTTGGAGATAGAAAAACAGATTCGGGTTCATCACTATATTTAAGGAACCTAAACAATATTACACAAGAAATGCAACTAGAAATATTAAAAAGAGATAAACTAGATTATGTATTTCAAAGCTTATCAGTAATAGCATTAGTAGCAATTTTACTATTAGAGCCATTAAAAACATGGGCAATATCAAACTTTACATTTGTAGAAAGTTTTTATAATGGAAAGCTTGGAACAGTAGCAGAATTAATCATTATGATTTTAACTATAATATGTTACGTTATGATTAGAAAAGTAAAAGACACCACAAAGAATAATTCCTTAGAGATGCAAAATGAGCATCCGTGGCAAGAAAAATTATATAAAAACCCTATTGCTAAAACAATTGTAAATGCATTCATGCCAAAGAAAAAAACAAAAGAACATATGAAACTTACAAAACTATTAAAAGATTCAGCTTCACCTCTTAAGATTGAATGGATGTATGTTAATAAAATTGTAATGGCGATAACAACATTTATAGTATCAATATTTATATTTCTTTACATACATGATGTAGCAACTAATTGGGTTTATGAAGAAGTATTAATGGAAGATGGAACTACTTCTATGATGATGTCAAATACACAAAAAAGGCAAGGCGAAAAAATAAGGGAAGTAGATAATAAAATATTGGATAAGCTAAGAGGAGATAATAGTATAAAAAAAGAAAGGATTAGGCTTGAATTATCTTTAACAAGTTATTATTCAGATGCAGATGATGAAACATTAGATAAAGCTACAAATAGAGTATATAAAAAATTAAAAACTATTAATGCAGAAAGTCAAATACAGTGGTATGAAGTATTAATGTCAATGGGATTTTGTTCATTTGCATACATGTTCCCTAATATATTATTAATTTTCCAAAAGAAAATGAGAGAAATAGAAATGGAAGATGAAGTAATGCAATTCCAGACAATTATTCTTATGCTTATGAAAATTGAAAGGGTAAATGTTGAAATGATATTAGAATGGATAGAAAGATATTCTAATATATTTAGGGTACCAATTTCAAAATGTGTTAATAACTATGAAAGTGGTGCATGGGAAGCTTTAGAAGAATTAAAAGAAGATGCTACATATCCTAAATTTGTAGAGATAGTAGAAAGTTTGCAGGCAGCCGTTGAAAAGATACCAATAAAAGAAGCTTTCGATGAACTAGAAACAGAAAGAGAGTATTATAAAGAAAAAAGAAAGCAATCAAATGAACAACTAATTAGTAGAAAAGGTATGGTAGGAAAAATATTTGGTTTTGCACCAATGATAGTTTTATTCGTAGGATATTTAATTGCACCATTAGTTTTATTAGGTCTTATGAATATGGGATCTTCGATGTCTGCTATGCAATCCATGGTCTAGATTAACGAATAATTGCCCTCTAGCGTTGTTATTCATCAAAAGAAAATCCTCGGACGTACAAAAAGTACGCCTCCGGTATTTCCTTTTCGAATGCCTAGCTAGAGAACAATTCTTCGCTAATCTAAATAGATAATGTAGGAAAAGGGGGAATGTGTATGGACAATGCAGCAAAAGGATTACTAATGGCAGGGGGAATGCTTCTAGCTGTAATAGTAATTTCTATATTCATATATTCATACAATAATATAACCCGATTATCTCAGGCACAACAAGATACAGAATTACAAAAAGAAATAGAAGAATATAACCAACAATATTTAGCTTTTAATAAAAGTGCTATGTATGGCACAGATGTAATATCTATTTTGAATTTAGCAATAAGCAACAATAAATTAAATAATGTGCAAAACACTCCAGATGATCAGCTTTATGTGGATGTATCTTTTAAACTAAAATTTGACTCAATACAAGACACAGTATACGTATATACATTAAATACTAAGACAAATAGATATGAAGTTAGTAAAGCCAACACAAGTAAAAATGCACAATATGGAGCTTTAGACTTTGAATTTACACCTGGTGAATACAGTTTAAAAAATCATTTGGAACAAATAAATGAATTTGTAAAATCAAAAGCTAATTTAGAAGAGGAAAAAAGTATTGAATCGACAGATGCTGATGGTACTGTACTTAAATACACAGTAAAATATTCAGGAGTAGCAGATTTTAAAAGAAAGACCTTTAAATGTTCAAAAGTAGAGTATGATAAATTTGGTAGAGTAAAAAGTCTTAATTTTGAACAAATTAAAGGGTCATCATATGGAGGATAAAATTTCATGGAAAATGCATCAAAAGCACTATTAATAGCTGCTGAGGTATTAATTGGAGTAATTGTACTTAGTATATTTGCTTATGTATTTCAGAAAGTAGGTAGTTTTGCCGAAAGTTATCAGAATAATGCAGAACAAAAAAAAATAGTAGCATTTAATACTCAATACATTAAATATGTAACTGGTACAGGAAAATACATATACTCTGAAGATGTAGTAACATTAACAGAGCAAGTACTAAACTGGAATCAAACAACAGTTATTGATAGTGAAAAAATTAGGTTAATTATATTAGATGAAAGAGGTGGACTTTTATATTCCACACAAACACAAATTAACTATAAATTTGATAGAACTACCTTTTTAGATGATTATAAACTAAGAGGAGATCCATCACATGCTAATGAAAAAGAATATAAGTTTTCTTGTGATGTAGGAATAAACTCATCATCTGGTAGAGTAGACGAAATAACAATGCAAATACAAGGAATTAGAAATAATTAATTTTGTATATAAATAGAAACAATTGTAGGGGCGGGGCTTGCCTCCGCCCAATATGTATGCATAAGGATAATATTTAATTACTAGAAAGGAACATATTTATAATGAAAAAAATAATTATTATATTAATAATTTTAGTAATTGTTGTTATTACATCACTAACTCTAGTAATATCACAATTTAGGGCAGAAAGAAATGAAATAAACAGATTTAATTTAGAATATGAACAATACAAAGATAAAACTATATATGGTACAAATATTGGTTCTTTAATAAATTATGCAATTAATAATAATGAAAAATATAATATTGAAAAAGATGGAAATGGAAATTACATAGATGATGATAAATATTGTTTGAAAATTGAGATTAGAATGTTAAGTTCGGAAGATGATGAACAAATTATAACATATTCGATGGAAACAATAAACTCATTAGGAATAGAAAGATTTGTAAAAAATTTTAATGTATTGGACTTTAAATGTGTTGATATAAATTACAATTCATATGGAAGAGTGAATAAGCTAGTATTTGAACTCATAAGTTAATATCTGACATTTGTATTGACTTTAGACATAATTTGTGCGATAATAATAATAGGTGAAAAAAGGTTTTAATGTCGATTTATGCATAATAAAGCCTAAATATAAAAATAATATGATATATCAAAGGAGGAATAAATATGGAGAATGCGTCAAAAGCACTATTAATAGCAGGAGCTATTTTAATTGTTATAGTTTTAATTAGTATAGGTATGGTAATAGTACAATCATCACAAGGACTTGTAACCGAAGCACAAGACATGACAACAGAACAAGAAATTACTGCATTTAATAATAGATTTACTACTTATCAAGGTACTCAAAAAGGATCTGCAGTACAAACATTATTAAATACTGTATCTACAAATAATGCTACAAACTCTAGTGGACGTATAATAACAATTATAATGACTGATAGTAAACTATCAATAGAGAAAAAGGAAATGTCAGATTCAACAGAACTTACAAAATTTGGTGCACAAATAGTTAGTTCAGCAAGATATGATGTAGTAATGGAAAAAAAGAGTGCTGATGGATATATTGAACAAATATCAATAACAAGAAAATAATTATATAAGGAGGAAATTAAATGGAGAATGCGGCTGAAGCCTTAAAAATGTTTTTTGCTGTATTTGTATTTTCATTAGCTTTAAGTGTATTTTTCCGAATGACCTCTGTTGCAAAGGATACTACAGATAAGATATTTGAAGCGATAGATAAAACTACATATGTAAATTATAATGCAGATACAAGTTATGGAGCTAATAGAAAAGTAAAGTTCCAAGATATGATACCAACAATATACAGATATGCTCAGGAAGGATATGGAGTAACAATAATAGATTCTGGTGAAATTGTAGCTAGATTTGACTTAGACACTGAATCACAAGTGTCTAGTTGTTTTTGGAATGATAGGTATCATAGTGCATCACAAATTGAAAAAAAGAAGAGTAATGATATAAAAGCTGAAATATGTAAATATTTAAATGATAATATAATATCAAAAGTAAATAGTTTAGAACCAAATATAACATCTATGACTAATTTAGATGAAAACTCTTTAGATATTTTAGTAAAAAAAATATATTCAACAGGAGAAACAGATCCTAAAAAGGAACTTGTATATACATCATGGTTAAGTGCAAATACATATCAAAATAATAATGTAACACAGAGGGTAAATTGTGATATGTATGGAGGAATTACAAATTTCAGTTTAAAAAACCCAGGTGTTAATGAAACTGATCTAAACTATATAGCTGGAAAACATAAATCATTTTATAGCAATGGATTATTAGAAAAGTATAAAGATGATACTTTTACAGAATCTATTGTACAGTTAGACAGAAATGAATACATCAAGGATGAAAATGACCAAGACACAGGTCTATTAGTATTCGGAACAATCCGTTATACTAAAAAAAGAGAAATAATTTATATAAAAAATAACTAATGCACTTTTGTTTTAACATTATATAAAGGAGGGAATTTAAATGGGAGATTCTTTAATTACTATTATAACAATCATATTAGCTGCAATACTGTTATTTGTATTTCCAATGATAACATTAGCAGATAGAACAGATGATATATCACAAATAGCAGTCCAAACAGCTACAGTAGAGTTTGTAGATGGAGTAAGACAAACAGGAAAAATAACACAAGACAGTTACGATGATTTTATACAAACAATTACCTCCACAGGAAATACATATTCAGTAGACTTAGAATTAAGACGTTTAGATGAAAACCCAAGTAAAAAAACAGCAAGTGCCAATGAGCAAAGAATAGGTGAAAATACATATTATTCAATTTATACTACACAAATTGAAGAGGAACTTGATGATGGAACAGTATATTTGAAACAAGGAGATATGTTTTCAGCAGGAGTAGTAAACAATAATCAAACTGTAGCAGAAGTTTTAAAAAATTTTTTCTATAAAATAACAGGAAATAGTGGAAATACTATAACATCTAAACATTCAGGAGTAGTAATGGTAGATGGACAGTAAAAAAATAATATGTATAAGGACACGAATATCGTGTCTTATTTATTTTAAATAGGAAAAATCGATTATAATTCTTCGAAGAAATTGCACAAATTGTAGGGGCGCCCTTTGGGCGTCCGTGTGGCGAAGCCACTTTTGTCTATTCTTAGGAAAGTTCTATAGATTTATAAATATTTTCAGTCACATTTTTAAAATTTAGAAAAAAATTCCGAGAGTGCAAAAACTTTCAAATATAAAAATACAAAAAATTGAAATAATATTTTTTATAAAACTAAAAAAGGAGGCAAATTTTTAATGAAAAAATTAACAAATATTATTACGATTTTCTTTATTTTATTTTTACTAACTTTCACAGCAAATGTTTATGCAGCAACTCTAAACAATTTAAACATAACAACAGATAAAACAACAGTGCATCCAGGAGAGACAGTAACATTAAATATTGATTTCGGACAAGATCTAGGTGCATATACAGTAAATGTAGATTATGATGAAAACTTATTAGAATATATATCAGCAGAAGGAGGTACCGCAAATAATACAGGTTCTAAAGTTATTGTAGTATACCATTATAATGCAGGTGTAGATCCAGCACCACGTAGCACAATGAGTATTACTTTCAAGGCAAAAGAAGGAATGATAACTACAAACCCTACTGATTTAAGTATTACATTAACAGGATTAGGAACTCCAGATGCAAACCCAATTGATGATATTACTGTTCCTATTATTAAAAACTTAATAGTAGAACCAGTATATGTTGATTACAATATTGCCCTAAATTATACAGGAGATATAATACCAAACGAAGAAAAAGAAATGGAAATAGTTATTTCAAGTAGTATGGGTAAAAACTATGCACACACAAGAATATTAGCAGAAGCAATAACTCCAACAGGTGAAAATGTAAGATTACTTTCAACAGATAACCAAAATTTAGAACATGATATTATTCAAAGTGGATGGGGAAGTGCTGACGGTGATCCAATTGGTGGAAAAGATGTAATTAAAAAAATTACTACAAGAGGAGTATTTAGTGGTAAAGGAGACTATACTATTACCTTAAAACTAATAGATAGAGATAATGCAGATGCTGTAATTGAAAGTAAAAGTTTTACAATTGCAGTACAAGAACAATCAACAGGTGTAGTTCCACCAGTTAATAATAATCAAGTACCGCCATCAAGCAATGGACAACAGCCAAGTGAACAAGTACCATCAACTACAGAAAATAATACACCAACAGAAACACCAAATGTATTACCTAAAACAGGTAGAACAATATATTTAAGTATATTATCAGTAATAGCAATACTAACAATATCATATATGTCATTAAGAAATAAGAAAAGTAAGTAGAAATAGAGGCAGGCCTTGTGCCTGCTCTTTTAAAATAAAGGTTAAAAAATGAATATACCTTAGAAAGGAATGAAATTAATAATGGAAAAAATAATAAAAGATAAGATAAAATCCAAATTAAGAATTGCTATTTTAGGAATTATTTTTTCTATTATAATATATTCAGGATTTGGTTTTTATAAAGAAAAACAAATAGAGTTAGTAGAAGAAGAAAATCCACAAATTATAATAGAAAATGTATCCAAGGAAGTTAAAATAAACTCTGTTGCTCCAGTAAAAATAGAACAAGAACTTGTTCCTCAGAAATATTTAAATTATGATGTAATAGCTAAGTTAGAAATACCAAAAATACAATTAGAAACCAATGTTTTAAAGAATTATACAATTGAAGGTATGAAGGTATGTAGTTCAAAATTTTATGGTCCAGAACCTAATGAAATAGGAAATTTCTGTATAGCTGGTCATAATACTAAAAGAGAGAATATGTTTAATCATTTAATTGACTTAGAAAAAGGAGATGAACTGTATTTAACAGATAATAATAATGGAAAGATTGGCTATACTATATACAATATATATAGAGTAAAACCTCAAAATATATCACCGATAGGACAAGAAACTAATGGTAACAAAATAGTTACATTAATTACATGTGTTAATTATTCTAAGAGTAGACTTATAGTACAAGCTATTGCAAATAATTAGATTAATAACAAAACATATATAAAAAATTAAAAAAAGAATAAGGGTGTAATATGAAATATATAAAAATATTTTTTATAATAATAGCAATTTTATTTTTGAATGTCTTCATAAATATATCATATTGTGCAGATAAAAAAGAAGGAATAGAAAGTTTTCCAGATAGCTATAAACCATACTTACAGGAATTACAAAAAAATCATCCAAATTGGAGGTTTGTGTCTCTATATACAAACCTAGATTGGAATTATGTAATAAATAATGAAAATGTATTTGGAAAAAATCTAGTGCCAAAATCATATTCAGATAGATGGAAAAATACTACTCCAGGACAATATAATGTGGAAGTTGATAGTGGTTGGGTGGATGCCTCTAGGAGGTCTTTAGAATATACAATGGATCCTAGAAATTTTTTAAATGAAGTAAGAATTTTTCAATTTGAGGCACTTTCTTATGATGAAAAAACAAATAACCTAGATGGAATTGAAAAAATATTATATGGAACTGAATTTCACAATAGAATAGTAGACTATGTTACAAGTGCAGGAAATATCATAACAATGAATAGTAAATACTCAGACCTTATATTGTCAGCAGGAAGAACTTCTACAGTAAGCACCTACCATTTAGCATCAAGAATAAAACAAGAGGTAGGTCCTTTTTTATCACATAGTTCTATTAGTGGAAGGGTAGAAGGATTTGAAGGTTTATATAATTTTTATAATATAGGAGCAACAAGTTCATCTGAGCCAATGGGAGCTATAAAAAATGGGCTAAAATATGCAAGAGATGGAAATGGAGCGAGTGAGGCCACTAAAAACAAATATTTAATCCCATGGAATACAAAAGAAAGAGCAATTACTGGTGGAGGAAAATTCATTGGTTCTAGTTATATTAATGTAGGACAAGACACCTTATATTTACAAAAGTTTCATGTTACAAATGTTGCAGGAGGTGAATTATTTTGGCATCAGTATATGACAAATGTATTAGCACCATATAGTGAATCTTTGTCTATTTATAATGGTTATAGTAAAACTGGAATATTAGGAAATAGTATGACTTTTATAATACCTGTTTATAATAATATGCCAAATATGTGGGTACAAAATCCAAACATCTTAGAAAGTGATTATATATCAGACAATACGAAAGTTTATGCAGATGTAACAGATAATTTAAATGTACGTTCAGGACCATCGACCTCATATGAGTTATTAACAAAAGTTGATAGAAATGTAGTAATGACAAGAATTGCAAAAGGGAGACAATCACGGAGAATTATGGGATAGAGTAATACTTCCTAATGGAATTATAGGATATGTATTCCAGAACTATTTAAAAGAAGTACCAAATAGACAAATAGAAGCTATAAATGTTACATTAGATAAAACTCAATTAGAAAAAGGAGAAACTATAAAATTAAAAGTAGAAATATTGCCAGATGAAGCAAAAGAGCATGAAGTAGAATATATTTCTAGTAATCCAAAAGTGGCAACAGTAGATAGTATGGGAAATATAATGGCTATAAAATCTGGAACAACAACAATAACTGTAAAAGCAAAAGAAAATAATGTAAAAGGAGAAATCCAAATAAAAGTATTTACACCTGTAACAGGTATAGAGTTAACTAATAAGAATATAGTTATGCAAATAGGTGATTCATTTACTGTAAAACCTATTATAACTCCAACAGATGCAGACAATAAAAATGTAATTTATACATCAGAAGATGAGCAAATTGCAAAAATAAGTACTAATGGAAATATAACAGCTATAAAAGAAGGAAATACAAAAATTACTGTTACAACAGAAGATGGCGGTTTTGAAAGTGAAATAGATGTTATAGTAGTAAAAGAACTAAGTGAAGGAGAAATTAAGTTTGATGAAAGCTTGAAGGTAATGCAAAATGAGATAACAGGGTGGGACATTGAGAAATTAAATGTAGAAAATGTAAAAGAGAAAATAGAAACAATATACAATATTGAAATATATGACTATAAAGGAAACGAATTAAAAGAAGGGCAAAAGGTAGGAACAGGAAGTAAAATTAGGTTAGTAGATGAAAATAATAATATAAAAATGGAATATTATATTATAATCTATGGAGATGTAAATGGAGATGGAAAAATAAATAGTTTGGACTTATTAGTTTTACAAAGACATATATTAGAAATACAAAGATTAAATGAAACTTTTCTAAAAGCACGGTAATATAAACAAAAACGGACAAAATCCTTCTTCATTAGATTTATTAATAATACAAAGACATATATTAACTTTGAAAACAATAGAACAATAAAGGTATATTGATTAATTTTAAGAAGATGTAGTGGGTAGAACATTTAAGTTTGCCAACTATAACACATTAAAAAGCGGAGGTAAATTATGAAAAAGATAAAAAATATAGTAATATTATTTATAATAATAATTTTGTGTTCACTAATAAATACAAAAAGTTATGCAGAAACACAAATGAATATAGTCACTGACAAAAAGGAAATACAACAAGATGAAGAATTAAACATAAAAGTAGAAATAAAAAATGCACAAGTTGCAGCTTTTACATTAGAGATATTTTGGGATTCGTCAATATTGGAATATTTACAAGGGCCAGATAACTCAAATTATTCTAATAATAGAATAATTTATACATGGGTAAGTAATACAGGAAAAAATAAGCAGGATATAAAAACAGAACAATTTCAATTTAAAGTTTTAAAAGAAGAAAATGCTAATATTACAGTCTTAGGAGAATTCTACAATGAACAAGGTAAAAAAATAGAAATAGAAAATAGTAATATAGAATTAGAACTCAAGGAAAATGAAAAAAGTATGACAGAAACATCAGAAACAATGAAACAAGTCGGAGCAAGTGACTCAACGAGTTTAAGTGTATTAAGACTAAATCATGAAGGAATTAGTCCTGAATTTCAAAAAGATAAAAAAGAATATTATTTTGTAACAGATGATAAAATAGATAATTTAGAGGTAACTGCTATTCCTGAAAATCCAAATGCTACTGTTAATATAACAGGAAATCAAAACTTAAAAATAGGAAAAAATTTAATTGAAATAGATGTTATTTCAGAAGATAAGACAAAAAAAGATAGCTATAAAATATATGTAACAAAAACTACAAATATAGAAATTGCAAATGCCAATTTAGAGATTCTAGCAGTAAGAGAAGGGAGCCTCAATCCAGAATTTAACTATAATATAACAGATTATAAAATAGAGATCCCAAATGAAACAACAAAGATAGAAATATTAGCAATACCCCAAAGCGAAAAAGCCAAAGTATCAATACTAGGAAATAATGAAATGAAAGTTGGAAATAATTATATCCAAATAAATGTAATAGCAGAAGATGGTATAACAAATAAAAAATATGAACTAAATGTTTATAGAAGAAATGAAAAAGAACAAATACAATATGAGCAGGAAAAACAATATCAAGCAGAGATATAACGAGAAACAGACAAGGGCAGACCGCCGCATTGCCGATTATTACGAGAAGATACGGAACTCAAAGCAGGAAAAGCCGTTCCATGAACTG
>JAAWHY010000096.1 GCA_022795675.1 Clostridia bacterium | reverse complement strand
ATTATACATAAAATTATCCTCCCTAATTTGTTCTCGTATATTGTATTCTCCATTTTTATATTTGGTGAATATTGATTTAATTTTATATATATTTCCTTTTTAATATATGAGTTTAATTTCATTATTTTAGCCTATTTTCCTTTTATGTCTTGATACTATATTAGTAATAATCATAAATAATATTGTAAATATTAAAATAATTCCCATATTTACTAATACTGGTTTCATTGTTTCAAAATTTACTATCTCTAATTCTGTTATCATTTCATTACTACTTATATAATAATATGATGGTAATACATGTGCGATTTTTATTACAGTGTCTGGTAACCATTCTAAAGGTACAAATGCACCACATAAGAAACTTGAACCTAAGGCTACAACATTTACAATTCCATTTATTGCGTTTTTGTTTGTTACTAAGTTTCCTATTAAAAATGCTATTGTTAAAGCACAAATTGTAAATATGAATGAGTTTAAAATATATATTAGTCCATGTGTAGTAAACATTATATCTCCAACTAATATAAAACTTAAAATTACATAGAATATCCATAATACAATGGCAAATAGACTGTTTGATACAAGTAGTTCAAAATTATGTTTTTTATAATTCATACTACTTATAATCGTTCTTTTAGATATTTTTTCTTCTTTAAAACTAGATAGTATTAGACAAATTACATATACACAACCTGCTAATATACTATAATTTGCGAAATTAAAGAAGAATGAGGCTTTAGTTAGATTATCTGTGTCTAACTTAGATGTAATCTCTATTTCTGTTTGTTTTGATAATGTTTCATTTATTTTATTTATTAGTTCTTCTTCATTTTCTATATTTCCCTCGTATATATTTGCTATTTTTATGTATCTTTCTAACATCATTTCTGCAAGACTTGCTTGATAATCTCCTGTACTTTTTATTTCAATTTCAGGATTTTCTCCTTTTAAAAATTCTTCTCTATAATTTTCTGGTATGTATATAATATAATTTACATCTCTATAAAATAAAGCATCATTAATGGCTTCTTTATTATTTTCTATCTCTTTTATATTGCTATTTTCTTTTATATAATTTATTAGGTTTTTAGTTATTCCTTCTTCTTTATCTTTATTTATAATTAAAATATCTGGTTTACTTGCTACAAAACTTGTACTATTTTCACTAGTTTGCATATTAAATGCACCAAAGAAAACTAAAATTACTGTATATAAAATTATAGGCATTTTACTTTTATTTAATACTTTCAAAAATGTTTTAAATACTGTCATATTTTTTTCCTTTCTTTTAATTAATAATTTGGAAAATTATAGTTATATTGCTAGGCACACAAATTAAAAATCTATGAGGCGTACTAGTGTACGTTGATTAGATTTTTAATGAAGTGTAACGAAGCAAGATGGCTATAAGTTTTCAAATTTCTGCCTCCTTAAACTTGTGTAAGAGATAACTATCATTATTATAGAAAATATTAGTAAGCTTATTATATTAAAGTAATATCTATCTAAGGTATCATAATAGTATAGTGAATAAAATCCATCTGTTATCATACTAGCAGGATTTATTTTATTGATAATTGGTGCATTTGTATCTATAATATATTTCATTGTAATTCCCATCATTCCAGATAGAAAGCAACCTAACATTGTAACTGCTATAACAATTCCTGTTTTTACATTCTCATTTGCCTTAAGTATTGTTCCAATGGCTAAGCCCATTGATAGTCCAGCTAAACTACCTACTATTCCTAATAAAATTATTAATGGCAAATTAGTTCCATAATCTACTTTTAATACAAATATTGTATAAATGAATAATAAGGTTAACCCTACTAATTGTATTATATAACTTGCTAAAATACTGCTAAAAATCACTTTTCCCTTTGGAGTAGGAGCCACTGATACTCTTTTTCCATTACTACTCATATTTGCTAAATTTTTATTAATGGCAACCATTCCAAGTATTCCACCATATAAGCAAGCCATTGCGATTAACGTATAAAATTCTATCATTGTATAACTTAAATTTTTATTGGACATATCTGTTATTTTTACTTCTTGATTTTGTGTTTTTTCTAATACATTTTCATATATTTTTTTATAATCTAAATTGTACAAATTATAAATTCCTGAACTCAGTTCTTTGTTTATCTCTTTATCTATTAAATTTTCTACTATTTGTCCATTAGTAGTAATTTCTTCTACTACATATTTTAAAATTGTTTCATTGATTCCACTTGTAGTAACTACTATTTTAGGATTATCTTCTTCTAATATCATATATCCTGTTATTTCATCTTTTTCTAATAGCTGTTTTGCTTCTTCTTCTGTAACATATTTTGTATTAAATAATCTATCTTCATTTTCTTCATCACTTAATGTTTTAAATGCTTGTTTATATAATTCATTATTTTGAAATTCATCATTATCTACTATTGCTATGTTTATTATTTCTAATTTTTCACTATTTTCAATATTTGAAAAAGCCATATTGAAAAATGTTCCTAATATAATTGGAAAGGCAAAGGTCCAAAATATTAGCATTTTATCCCTAAAGAGAGTTTTTAAGGCATATTTAAAATTGTGTATAAACATTAATCTCTAAGTTCCTTTCCTGTTAATTCTAAGAATACATCATTAAGTGTTGGCCTTTCTGAATAAATTTTATTATATTTAATACTCTCTTTTTTTAGATAATCAATTAGCTCTACTAAGTTGTTTTTGCCTTTTTTATATGTAACAAGTAATATATTTCCGTTATATGTTACATCATCTACATTTTCTAATCTCTTTATTTCTTCTATATATTTCTCGTTTAAATCGTTTACTTCTACTGTTACTTTTTCTTCTATTTTTGCTAGTTCTTTTAATTCATCTGTTGTTCCTGTTGCTAATACTTTTCCTTTATCTAAAATTATTACTCTGTCGCAGATGATTTCAACTTCTTCCATATAATGTGTAGTATAAACTACTGTTGCACCATTGTCTCTTAATTTTTGAATTCCATCTAATATATTATTTCTACTTTGTGGGTCAACTGCAACAGTTGGTTCATCTAAGAAAATTAGTTTTGGTTTATGTGCTATTCCACAGACTATATTTAATCTTCTTAAAAGTCCTCCAGATAATTGTTTTGGATAAAATTTTTTGAATTCCTCTAGTCCTACTAATTCTATTGCTTCTTCTATATATTGTTTTCTTGTATTTTTATCTTTTATATATAATCCACAGAAATAGTCGATGTTTTCATATACTGTAAGTTCTTCAAATACTGCTACATCTTGGAATACTACTCCTAGTTTTGCTTTTATATCATAAGCATCTGGACTCATTTCTTTTCCAAATATTTTTATACTTCCTTCACTAAAGTTTAATAAAGATAATATACAATTTATTGTTGTTGATTTACCACTTCCATTTGGTCCGTAATAGTCCTAATATTTCTCCTTCATGTACTTCGAAGGATAGGTTGTCAATAGCTTTTAATCCTTTGTATTGTTTTGTTAAATTCTTGATTTCTATAATGTTGTTCATTTATCTATTCCCCTTTCTAAAAGCATAAGAGCTTTGAATTCTTCTGTAAGCATTTCACTTATTTGTTCATCTGAGATTTCACATGTTTTTGTTGCTATCATTGTTGCAATTCCATGTGTGAAAGTCCACATCTTTAAATGAAAATTTCTTACTCTTTCTTCTGAAGATATTCCTGTTGTGGCACTTACATATTTCAAAATATCATTATAAACTTTTTTATCATGTGTGATAAAGTTTTTTGTTGTTAGTTTATTGGGGCTCATAAATATTAATTCAAAGAGTTTTGGTTCTTGTTTTGCAAATCTAATATAACCTTCTCCCATTTGCCTATATAGATGTGGAGCTTTTTCGTCTACTGTCAAATATTGTCTGTAAACTTCTACTATCTTTTTTAATAATTCTTCTTTTAGTTCTTCCATATTCTTAAATTGGTAGAAAATTGGCTGTGTTGAACAGTTTAGTTTTTTAGCAATATTTCTTGCCTGCACATTGTTCATTCCTTCTTCTCTTATAATGTCTAAAGCTACATCTAAAATATCTTCTTTTTGTATCTTTTTTAAGCCTGACATGAAATTCCCCTTTCTTATAACTTTTGTTATATTATAACACCTGTTATAATATTTGTCTATATTATTGGGGAAATTTGGACACGTTTAAATTGGTGTTTGTGGGGAGGATTAATATATTTTCGCATTATAAAACCCTCCGTCAGCCTTCGGCTGCCACCTCCCTTAGGTAAGGGAGGCAAGACTCTTGTTCTACCCTTGGCTCCCTTATTTAAGGGAGCTGTCACGAAGTGACTGAGGGTT
>JAAWHY010000095.1 GCA_022795675.1 Clostridia bacterium | reverse complement strand
CTGTTTACTTCTATATCTCGAGTAAAATTTGTTTCACAAATTTTCCACGAACCTTCTGTTTACTTCTATATCTCGAGTAAAATTTGTTTCACAAATTTTTCACGAACCTTCTGTTTACATCTATATCTCGAGTAAAATTTGTTTCACAAATTTTCCACGAATTATATTATCCCCATTTTCTTTGCCATTTGTTTTCCTTTTTTCATTATCGTCTTTTTGTTTGTTCCTTCTGTGTACATCATCATAATTCCTGCTGATACCATTGTACCAACTAATATTCCTTTTACAAAATTCATACTTTTATTCCTCCTTTTTATTTATATTCTAGGAAGGTTATACCAGTGGCATAACTTTCTGTAGAAGATAATTATACGGATTATTAGAATTGCTTTACGGTTTCCACCGCTTAGCAATTCTTAAAATTCGTTATTTCCGTTTTTATTATTTCTATTTTTATTAATTATATACGATTAATTTTACATTGAGTTTTTTTGTTCATTGTGCCCTTTTATTAGAGAATATATTTCGTAAATTGCTATTATTCCTAAAAATCCTCCAAACATTTTCTTTAGTACTAATGTATTTATTTGTGTGGCAAGGTTTGCCCCTATTCCTGCACTTACTCCACTTGCAATTATTACTGGTATCGCAGTTTTCCATTTTATGATTTTCCTTTTAGAGTTTAATATTATTGCTGTAATGGCTGTTGGGATAAAAAATATTAGATTAACAGATTGTGCAATTCGTTGCTCTATTCCTAGAAATAAGGTTAGTCCAATTATTAAAATTGCTCCTCCACCTAATCCCAATGATGTAACTATACCAGAGATTATTCCTATGATTATGATCATATTTATAGCTCCTTTATTTAAAATAATAAATAATTATTGTATTATAAATTTTATAGAAACATAGATTAGAAATATAATATAGCAAATTTTTAATATTCTGTCAGACAATTTTTTTAATAGTTTTGCTCCTATGAAGGCACCTATTATTCCACCTAGGGCTGCTAAAATGCCTATTTTAAAGTCTACATACTTATCTTTATAATAAAATATAAAACTGACGATTGTTGCTGGTAATACACAACATATTGCTGTGGCTCTAGCTTCTTTTTCTTTCATTCCTAAAAAATATACAAATGCAGGTATTAATATGTTTCCTCCACCTGTTGCAAATAAACCTGTTGTAAGTCCTGCTATTATTCCTATACAAATTTTTTTTATCATAATAGTATATTTTTAGCATTTTAGGATTTTTTTATACTAACTTCGTGTATCTTTTCCATTGCCATTTTAGTAAGTACTTTATCGCATTTCAGCATTTGGCATATAATATCATTTTTTAAATCTTCATTTTCGATATTATCTGCTTTGTCTAAAAATGCTTGTATCTCTTTTTTATATTCCTTGTTTTTTATTTTCCATTCAGGAAACTGTTCAATTTGCTTATTTCTATTCAATATTTTCTTTTCCTCATTTCCATATTTTGTAATTTCTTTACTGGTAGATAACATTTTGTTACCTCTGCAGTTATATTCCCATTACAATATACAATTTTAATACACAAAATGATAAAATACAACTTAAATAGTCAATTTACTATCTTTTTTTAGTTTTATTTTAAAAGGTAAAGTTTTTGGAAAAATTTTTTCAATCTTAGTTTATGCCTTAGAAAGGAATGGTAATTATTATGATTAAAATAAAAATATCAGATTTATTAGGTAAAAACAAAATGACTCAATCTTCTCTTGCACAACAAGCGAATATTCGACCTGCAACAGTTTCAAAAATGTATTATGAGGAGATAAAACGTATTGATGTAAAACATTTGAATAATATTTGCAAAGTGTTTAATTGTGAAATTTCAGAACTGTTAGAATACATACCCGATAAAGCAAAAGACAAGTAGTTATAAAAACTTCACCTGTCTTTTTTTCTAATCTATTAGTTAATTTTGTTCTATGATATAAGAGGTATGCCAAATTAAATTATCCGCTAATTATGAATAAGTTTTATGGATAACTTATATAGTAGTTATGCCTCTTCATTTTTCTATTCTATGTTCTCATCTTTAATATAATATTTTGTTCCTATCATTTTATCAGGCAAATATTGTTGTTCAACCACATGGTGTGGATAATCATGTGGATATTTGTATCCTTCGCCATATCCAAACTGTTCCATACCTTTTGCAACAGAGTTTCTTATATGCATTGGTATTGCTCCTGTATCTTTATTTTGTACATCTTCTATGGCTTTATTTATCCCAAGGTATGTTGCATTGGATTTTTTAGATTCTGCAACATATACTGCTGCTTCTGCTAAAATTATTCTAGCTTCTGGCATTCCAACCATGCTGACTGCCTGCATAGCAGATGTAGCAACTACTAATGCATTAGGATTTGCTAGTCCTACATCTTCTGCAGCTGCAATTACAATTCTTCTAGCCATAAATACTGGATCTTCTCCTCCATTTAATGCCCTTGCAAGGTAAAACAGAGTTGCATCAGAGTCAGATCCCCTCATAGATTTTATGAAAGCACTTATATTGTCATAATGTGTGTCTCCATTTTTATCAAATACTGCTTTTCTTTTTTGTATACTTTCTTTCATTATTTCATCTGTTATATTTATTTTTCCATCAGAACTCATCTCTGTTGTTAGTACTGCAATCTCTAAACCATTTAATGCTGTTCTAACATCTCCATTTGATACTTCTGCTATTTTCATTAATGTAGTGTCTTCAATTTTTACATTAAAACTTCCTAGCCCTTCTGGGTGATTTAACGCATTTTTTAATATTCTAAAAATATCTTCTGTATTTAAAGGATCTAGTTTTACTACCATTGACCTAGAAATAAGCGCTTTGTTAACTTCGAAATATGGATTTTCAGTGGTTGCTCCTATTAGTATTACTGTTCCATTTTCTACATATGGTAATAAAGCATCTTGTTGCAATTTATTAAATCTATGAATTTCATCAATAAATAAAATACATTTTCCTGTAGGATTTAAAAAGGGATTTTTTGCTTCTTCTATTGCTTTCTTTATGTCGGAAACTCCTGCAGTTACAGCATTCAATTTTGCAAATTGATATTTAGTAGTATTACTTATGACTTTTGCAAGTGATGTCTTGCCACATCCAGGAGGTCCCCAAAGAATAATACTAGATATTCTATCTGCTTTTATTGTTCTATATAGAATTTTATTTTTGGCTAGTATATGTTCTTGCCCAACATATTCTTCTAATGTTTTTGGCATCATCCTATATGCTAATGGTTGTGATAAATCCATATTTTCTTTCCTTTCTTGTATATTTTATTTAGTTTTACTCTTATTTCCTATTTCGCGACGCTATTTTCCTAGTAAAGATAGTCCCCTTCTAATCATATCCTCAACACTCATTCCTTCTAAACTTGTCTTTTCAAAAGCTTTCTCTATTTCTCTTTTACTATATCCTAAAACTTGTAATGCAGATATTGCTTCAGTAATATTTTCGTTATCACTTATTGCCTTTTCTAATTCTAATTTTTGTTCATTTCCTTTTGCTTCTATTTCTTGTTTCTTTAATTTATCTTTTAATTCTAATATCATTCTAGCAGCTGTTTTTGCTCCTATTCCTGGTAATTTAGTAAGTTTATGTGTATCTTCATTAATAACAGCTAGTGCAAAACTAGATGGAGTTATATTGGATAATATTGTAATTGCCGATTTTGCTCCTATACCACTTGTTGTAATTAATATTTCAAACATTCTAAGTTCTTCTTTGGTAGAAAATCCATATAGACTAATATTATCTTCTCTTACCCAATAATATGTATGTATTTTTACTGTTTCTCCAATTTCTCCTAGATTTTCTATTTCTGGTTCAGGCATAAATATTTTATAACCAATCCCATTAGCTTCTATAACAACATATCCACTAGATTTTTCTTCTATACTTCCTTTTATATATGCAAACATATTTCCTCCATTTGTCAAACAAATTTTCTCTAGTATTTTATCATAAATATAAAAAAATGCAAGGGGTTTTGTAAAATCAGTGCACTTTTTGTTACTAGATAATGGTTTCTGAATATGAATTTACTGTAACCATTGTAGGGGCGCACAGTGTGCGTCCGCTGAATTGTAGAAATTTTAAGTTTATATTATTTATTTTAATATTAAATATAATAGATATATAATATAAATATAATAATTTCTATTTTCAATTAGCAGACACAAGCTTGCTCCTAAAATTAATTGAAACATATTAATGATTAATTTTCTATTATTTTACGGACGCACACTGTGCGCCCCTACATCTTCTCTACAATTTTAAATATTACCTAAAAATTTATCATCTCAACAGACAAAAA
>JAAWHY010000094.1 GCA_022795675.1 Clostridia bacterium | reverse complement strand
TATGATTTTTTTGTGAAATTTCTTGACAAAATTTTAAAATACAAGCAAGAGTATGTTCACATATATGTGAAGAATAATAATTACATTGGCAATGATATGTATCTATATCTCTTTTTGAAATATCTATACTAAAATTAACATTTATATTTCTATATGTATTTCTTTCTACAATTTTTGCATAAACATATATATATTCATAATTCCACCCTATTTGAAATTTTTCTATTACTACACTATCTTTTTTTAGAATATCATTTGCCTTTTTATTAATTTCTTTTCCTGCTCTTTTTAAAAAGTATTGCAAATTTTCTTCACTTATTAACATTTATTTGTTCCTTTCTTGCTATTATATATCTGCTTTTTCTATTTTGGTATTTAAATTCTCTTCTAATAATCTTTCTGCTATTTCATTAAAGTTGTTATCTAAGTCTGTTAATAGTATTTCATATTCATTAGCTTTTTCATTATTCTGCAAATCATTATCTTCTATGTATTTCTTTAAAAATTCTGCTACTTTAGTACCTGTATTAATTATTTCTGTATTATTTTTTAATTCTTTTCTTATTAATTTTTCAAATAAAGGATAATGTGTACATCCTAATATTAATTTATCTATATTTTTAAAACATTTCATATATTCTTTTATTGTATATTCTGCTACTTTGTTACTTATCCAACCTTGTTCTGCCATTGTAGCTAATAATGGTGCTTCTTCATTTATTATTTGAACATTTTTTACTTCTTCTTTTATTTTCTTTTCCCATTGTCCACTTTTTATTGTTCCTGATGTTGCAATTACTCCTATTTTTTCTTTTTCCTTATTTATATTATCTTTTATGTATTTTACAGTTGGTTCTATTATTCCTATTATTGGAATATCAAATTCTTTTTTTAGTATATCTAAGCTTTGGCTAGTTGCAGTTCCACAGGCAATTATTATTAATTTTACATTTTTAGATATTAAAAATTTAACACATTGCCTTGAAATATCAATTATTGTATCTTTTGATTTTGAACCATATGGGAATCTTTTTGTGTCTCCTAGATATATTATCTTCTCATCAGGAAGTAACTTTTTTACTTCTTTTAGAACTGTAATTCCACCAATTCCAGAATCAAACATCCCAATTGCCCTATTGTCCATTTAACTATCATCCTTTCTTAAGAAAGTATTTTAATTTTATTTACTAATTCTAACCATGCCTTGTCTCTATGTGTTAGACCTAGTTCTTCTTCTGTTAAATCATTTATAACTCTATCTAGACCATCTGGCTGTAATACTGGTCCATAAGTCAATTTCCCCATAGTACCTGGTACTCTTACAATTTTTCCTCTTGTTTCTCCTCTACAAGATATTACCTCTCCATTTCTTAAAATAGCTGTTAATACGCAGGCAAAAGTTGCCCCCCTTTTTTCATCTGGTACATCTTTTAATTCTGTTAGTAATTTATTTATACATTCTATTTGTGGTGCATGATCTCCTGCGTATCTCGCAGTATGTACTCCTGGTTCTCCGTCTAAAGCATCAACAAAAAGTCCTGCATCGTCTGTGACTATTACTTCATTAATGTTGTTCTTATTACAAAATTCTTTTATTGCTTTTGCTTTAATTAAAGAATTTTCTTCTATTGTTTCTCCATTTTCTATAATGTCTTCATTAAATCCTATGTCTTTTAATGAAATAAATTCCATATCTATTTTTTTGTATTCCATAAATCCTTTGACTTGGTCTATTTTTCCTTGATTTGTTGTTCCAAATATTACTTTCATTTTTTATTCCCTTTCTAATTTATTAAGTAAATATTTTATCATAGATTCTAATTTTAGGCAACATTTTTTATTTTTCTTTTTAATTATTTACCTATCTTAAAAATTATATTTCAAAAGGACTGGTGCTTTTTTGAACACCAGTCCTTTATTCTCCCTTTAATCACTCTCTAACAGGAACCACAACATACATAAGTCCTTCCTTCTTGCCTTCAACAATTTCAGGTTTTCCAATAATATCCAAACCCGAATTATTTAACAAGTTAGGAATCACTTCACCTTCAGCATATTTTAATGCTTCATTCCGTGTGGTCAATTTCTTTCCCTGTCCATAATCAATTCTAGTATAGTGATTTTTTGTTTCCATATATAGAAACTCCTTTCTGCTTAATCCTCTCGTGATTATAGCTATTATATCTTACCACATTTTTTACATTATTACAATAATATTTTTAAGCTATATAAAATATTGATGATACAACTGTTAATATAGCAAATGCTATTGCTAATATTATTGTCCATCTTTTCATCTTACCTTCTTTAGTTTTTCCTTTATTTTGGTCATAGAAATTATTTGTTGATGAACCTGTAATTGTTCCTGATGCTCCTGACTCATCTTTATTTTGAATTAATGTTAATACTATTAATGCAACACAAACTAATGCATAAATTGCTAAAGATACATATTTTAATACTGTCATGTTTAATACACCCTTTCTTATTCATTTGTCACAAAATTTATGGCTTTGCCATTTTTCCTTTACTATTTGAGCTTTCAATTAAAATGTGAAAATCTCAATTTATATTACTTTGATATTCTAGCATACTTTTCTATAAAATGCAAACTTTTTTTTCAAAACTCTTGTATTTTTTTGTTTTTTATGTTAGACTATTATTTAGTCAGTTTATTTTACAGTTATTGGAGGTGCAATTTAAATGGCAAAATGTGCAATTTGTGATAAAACAGTAAGTAATCGGTAATCAAATAAGTATAGCTCGTTCTCATGTAAGCCGTAGAGCTCCTAGAACATGGAAACCAAATTTAAGAACTGTTACTACTATGGTTAATGGGCAACCTAAAAAAATAAAGGTTTGTGCAAAATGTTTACGTGCTGGAAAAGTTAAAAGAGTATAAAATAAAGATGACTGTTACTAGTCATCTTTATTTTAAATATTAGGGTTTAATTATCTTATGTAATATGATATCAAATTAGTCTTTAATACCAAATATTAGCTTTACAAATCCTCTTAAAAATTTAGGGACTTTTTTTACAACTATAGTCATTTTATCACTCCTCTCTAACATGATAACCATATCAAACCAACTATAACAACTGCCACCCCTATTATAAATAGCCAGCCAGTTATTGGAAGTAATAAAACTAGTAAAACTCCTAATCCAAATCCAATCATACAAACTGCTAAGGTTTTCTTCAAAAATTTTAACATAACTTTTTTCTTCCTTCCTGAGGTATGATTTATGAGATTTTCCAAAATTCTCACTTTTTAGACATAAACTCTTTTATTACCTCCTTGATATATATTATATTACATTTACATAAATACGTTACAAATTTTAAAATAATTGACGTCTCACGTTGTTAGATTTCGATTGAAATCAAATCAATGTACAATAGTACACTTCATTGATTTCAATCTCATCTGCCTAGTAATATAATAATTATTTTAAAATTAAAGTTTTTATAAAGAAAGGATTATTTTATTATGAATACTAATTATATTGAATTAATTGAAATTTTGAAAGATACATATCCAGATGCTACATGTAGTTTAGATTTTTCTAATCCTTTTGAATTAGTAGTTGCTGTTATGCTTTCTGCTCAATGTACTGATGAAAGAGTTAATAAAACTACCCCTTCTCTTTTTAAAGAATATAATACTCCACAAGCTTTTTCAACTATTGATTTATCTATTTTAGAAAATTTAATACATCCTTGTGGTTTTTATAAAAATAAAGCTAAAAATATTAAGGCTTGTGCTCAAAAAATCGTTTCTGATTTTAATGGAATTGTTCCTAGAAATATGGAGGGTTTATTGACTTTACCAGGTGTTGGTAGAAAGAGTGCAAATGTTATCTTACTTGAAGTTTTCGGAATTGCAGATGGTGTTGCTGTTGATACTCATTGCAAAAGAATTTCAAATAAAATTGGTCTTTCTTTTCATACAGACCCTTTAAAAATAGAACAAGATTTAATTAAAATTTTTCCTAAGGAGTATTTAAAAGATGTTAATCACTTATTTGTATGGCATGGAAGGAAAACTTGTACTGCTAGAAATCCTAAATGTGCTACCTGCTCAGTTAATAAATTTTGTAAAACTTGGAATAATTCTCAAAAAATTTAATATACTATTTATCTGAGGTGATAGTCTTGACAAATATAAATTGCTCTTCTAATTGTATCTATCAAAAAAATGGTAAATGTTGCTTTGAAAATGTTTCTACTCAAAAAATCACTCCAAATTTGAATTGCGCTTACTTTTTTGAGCAAAGTACCAAAAGATAGGATTCATAAAATGAATCCTATCTTTTTATATTCTATTTTATTCTTCTACAACAGGTTGCTCTGTAGTTTTTTCTATTTCTTTTTTAGCTATT
>JAAWHY010000093.1 GCA_022795675.1 Clostridia bacterium | reverse complement strand
GGCACAGCCTGGTAAACTACTTTGCGGCCATTCCAGACAGGGATACAAAGCATCAGGCTTACAAAGCAATGCCCGTTCAGATAGTTGGTGTTTAAAATAAGTAAATTTAATATTTCAAATTCTGTTTTTGTTAATTCTAAGTTTTTGCCATTACAAATTGCTGAGTATTTTTCAGTGTCTAATTTAATGTCTTTGTATTCTATTATTTTTTCTTTTCCATTATGTCGTAATGCTAATTTTATTCTAGCTAATAATTCTTTTCCTTGAAAGGGTTTTGTAATATAATCATCTGCACCTAAATCAAATACATTTACTTTCATATCTACATCAGTAATTGCACTTACAATTATTATTGGACAGTCATGTATTTGTTTTAACTTTTTTATTAGGTCTTTTCCATGTATTTGTGGTAACATTAAATCTAATAATATTAAGTCTATTGATTTTGTATGTAAATCTAGTGCTTCTTTACCTCCACTTGCCAGCATAGGAATGTATTGATTTGCTATTAATAAATCATTTATCATATTTCTTATATTGAAATCATCTTCTACAATTAGAATTTTATTCATTTTTTCTTCTATCTTCCTTTTAATACAATTATATAATATATACTAAAGGGCAGACGCAAGGTCTGCTCCTACAAGTATATATTGCATTCTGTTTTGTAATTATGAGTTAATATAAATTCATATAAAATAAGTAAACCTATAAGCCGGGTTCTGTCTAGAATAGTCATTTATCTACTACCTATATTACTATAGGTCTCAAGCGACCAAATTAAGGAGACGAAAAGAGCAATCTTATCCTCCTAGTCTCGGTCTTGCCTCAGGTGGGGTTTACATTGACCAACCATGTCACCACAGTTGCGGTAGGCTCTTACCCTACCTTTTCACCCTTACCATACTAAGTATGGCGGTTATTTTCTGTTGCACTTTCCTTAAGGTTTCCCTCACTGGACGTTATCCAGCACCCTGCTCTTTAGAGGCCCGGACTTTCCTCGTACGCTGTCTTTCGACTGTGCTATACGCGACTATTCAGTTTACTTACATATACTATTTTAAAATATTCTTGCGATAATGTCAATAACTATTTATTACAATTATTCATAATGTGTCCATAGACTAACTACTTTTATTATTTTTTCATTTCCATATACTTGATATACTAGCCTATGTTGTATATTTATTCTTCTTGAATATAGTCCTTGCATATTACCAATAAGTTTTTCTTATCTATACAAATCATCATTTCTAATAAACAAATTTCTGACTTTATTTACTTTTATGGCTGTTCTTTCTTCTGTATCTCTTTTATTTTCTGCTATTATAGTTCTCATCATTGCTAATATTCTAGATTTTTCTACTCTTCTTCCTAAAGCATTACACTTATATTGTTCTTTTCCTATAAGTTTTGGTATTCCTTTTCCTTTTGTTTTATATATTCCTTTTTGCATTTGTATTTGTTGTTGTAAAATCTCTTTTATTATACCTCTTGGATAACTCTCTAAACATTTTTCTTGATATATCCCTGTTGATATAGGATGATTTTTATAGAAATCTTCATCACTAAGAAGACAATATATTGGCATAAAACCTTTTTTTAGAAAATAATCATCCCATGTTAAATCAACATTATACCATTGCTCATCTATTTTTACTTGATTCCATTCATGTGGGGGGTCATCACAACTTTGGAAATTCGCATCAATATGAAAATAATTTAAAACCTCTTTTAAAGTTTTAGCATATCCTACACAAACTCCTCTACCATATAGTAATACTCCCTCGCTACTTCTCGTAAATTCATTATCTTTTTTATTCTTTACACTGTTACCACTTTTGTCATATTTAATTGCCATCGATAATGTTCTATATATTATTAAAAATTTTTCAATTTCGCTGGCATTTTCTGGTATTATCTTTTCAATTTCATTCATTGCTTTAGTCATATCTAAAATTGTATCAACATCATTATATCTGCCTACTCCGATTTTTATATTACCTTTATCTTTTAGTTTTTTAACAATATCAGTTTTTGCACCCTTATAACTACTAAAATCCACTTGTATATTTTGATTATTTCTTGATAATAAGTATTCTAAATGCTCTTCTGTCATGTCTTCAAAAGAATTGTACTGTATCTAAATGTCTCCTTCGATATTATTTAATGATTTATTTGATGTACATTCTTCTAGTATTTCAGAATCAGAAGGAGAAATACTGTTAATATGAAATGATATTCCAAATTCAGTTTTTATTTTTTTATTCAATTGTAATAATACTCTTAAGTCATTAGATTCAATGTTTATATATCCTAACTCTATATTATCTAATGATTTCAAATCCTCTAATGTAAAATTATCTTTGTTGGTTCTTTCTTTAAAATATTCGTTTAATTCTTCATTTTCAAATCTTATGTACTCCATATAATTCTCTAATTTCCTCTTCTACCAAAAATAAACTTTATAATTTTTTGATACCATTTTTCTTTTTTTATTAATGTAATACTTGTATTATTTAGATTTTCTCCCATTGCTTTGTTTTTTTCTATTATTTGTTGTCTTTCTTGTTCTTCAATTACTTTCTCATTTTCTAGTAAAAATTTTTCCTTTTCCTCTTTAGAACATAAATAATCTGTGTATACCATTGCTAAAATGTCCCTTGTGTATGGTAACAATTCTTGATTATTGATATCTTTATCATAATCTATATTTATTATATAGTTTTTATCTTCGTTTTCCTCTAGCATATCTAAAAATTTCTTAGGTATTTTATCTTGAATTTCTAATTCAGAATGTTTTAAAATATCATGAACTTCTGCAAATGCTTTTTTCATTTCAACCATATCATCCATTACAATAATTTCTCCTTTGTTATTAACAACTTTTTATTACTGTCCCTATTTCATTTGTAAACATAGATTTTATAAATATTGGTACATCACATTTTTTAGCTATTTCAACAGATTTATTATGTAATACTTTTGCTCCACTATTTGAAAGGTTTAACATTTCATCATACCCTATTTCGTCATATTTTTTTGCATATAGATTTGCCTTTGGGTCTGTATCATATACACCATCTACATCTTTGTATATCTCACATTTGTCAGCATTAAACTTTGCAGCTATTGCTACCGCTGTTGTATCTGAACCACCTCTACCTAATGTTGTATAATTGTTTTCTTTATCAATCCCTTGAAATCCTGTTACTATTACTATATTACCTTTTGAGAGTTCTTGTTTTATTCTTTTTGTACCTATGCTTACAATCTCAGCATCAGTATAATTTGAGTCTGTATATATTGGTATTTGAAAAGCATTTAAAGAAACTGCAGGTATATTTTCTTTACTAAATGCCATTGATACAAGTGATACTGCTATTTGCTCTCCTGTTACAAGTAACATATCCATTTCTCTCTTTTCAAAATCTTCACATATATTTGTTGCATTTTCAATTAGTTCATCTGTTTTTTCTCCAATTGCAGATAAAACTAATATAATGTCATTACCTTTTTCATAATCTTCTTTGCAGATATTGACTACTTTAAATATCCTTTCTTTTGTATTTAATAATTTTCCTCCAAATTTTTTTACTATTAACATAATTTTGTGCCTCGTATTCATATAGATTTCAAGAAAAAGACACTCGTCATTTTTCCTACAATAAATAATTGTATAATAATAATTTTTTATCCTTATTTTATTATATTCATTTTCTTCTATTTTTTGCTATTTTTCTTTGAATTGTTTGGTTTTACATATTCCATAGTTCCTGGTAACATGACATCTGTTAAAACCACGCCATTTAAGTGGTCAATCTCATGGGATAATGCTTGTGCTAGAAGCCCTGTGGCTGTAATCTTTACTTTGTCCCCATTTTCATTTATTCCTTCTACTGTAATTTCACTTGGTCTTTCAACTTGTACAAATCTATTTGGAAAACTTAAACATCCTTCTTCTACTTTTTGTTTTCCTTTTGTTTTTAATATTACTGGATTTGCAAGCTTTATTATTGGTTTTTCATCATATAAATCTATTACTATTATTCTTTTTAATATACCTACTTGAACTGCTGCTAGTCCTACTCCATCAAATTTATGCATTGTTTCTACCATATCATTCATTAATTCTCTGATTTTATCGTCTACTTCATCTATTTCTCTTGATCTTTTCTTTAAAATATCGTCTCCCTCTTGTCTTATATTTCGTATCGCCATTTTTTATGTTCCCCCTCTCTAATACAAAAGCATCTTAGTACTTTTACAAATAGTTTTTATACAATCTTGTAAAGTGCTTATATCATACTATTTGGATTTACATCTACTGTAATCCTAGTATTAACACCTTTTATATTTACAATACTTTTATTTATTTTATCTATTATTGTATTTGAAAATTTGCACCTAATAATAATTCTCCATCTATATTTATTTTTAATCTTGTCT
>JAAWHY010000092.1 GCA_022795675.1 Clostridia bacterium | reverse complement strand
AAAATAGATACAGTTAATAGATTAAATAAAAGGATAGAAGAAGATAAAGGAAAAGAAACTATAATACTTTCAGAGGCACTACATGAAAAGAAAATCTCAGATATAGCAGATAAAATAGTTAATAATAAAACTACAAAAATAGTGTTAATAGCTGGACCTTCTTCATCAGGAAAAACTACATTTGCTAATAGGTTAGGAATTCAATTAATGTTAAATGGAAAAAGACCAGTAACAATATCTGTAGATAATTATTTTGTAGAAAGAGAGGATAATCCTAGAGATGAATTCGGAAACTATGATTTTGAATGTTTAGAAGCTTTAGATGTTAAATTATTAAATAATCATATTCAAAGACTATTAGCTGGAGAAGAAGTTGAAATACCGACTTTTGATTTTACAGATGGTCATAAGAAGTATAATGGAAACACTTTAAAATTGGAAGCAGATGATATATTAGTTATGGAGGGGATACATTGTTTAAATGATAAATTAACTATGTCAATTCCAAAAGAACAAAAGTATAAGGTATATATTAGTGATTTAACAGTATTAAATTTAGATTATTATAATAATATATCTACTACTGATACTAGACTGATAAGAAGAATTGTGAGGGATAATAATTTTAGAGGATATTCTGCCTTACAAACAATAAAAACATGGTATTCAGTAAATAGAGGTGAAAGTAAATATATATTCCCATATCAAGAGGAAGCAGATACTATGTTTAATTCATCATTAATATATGAATTATCAGTATTAAAGGATTATGCAATACCACTTTTAAAAGAAATAGATAATTCTAATCCTGAGTGTGCAGAAGCAACAAGATTATATAATTTATTAAAATATTTTAACTCAATACCAGAAGAATATATTCCCAAAACGTCATTAATCCGTGAATTTATAGGAGGAAGTGCATTTAATGTATAGTAAATTTACAAAAATAGATGAAGAATTTATATGTGAGAATTGTGGTAATAAGGTAGAAAGGTTAGGTTATACATGTAGAAATCATTGCCCAACATGTTTACATTCAAAACATGTTGATATAAATCCAGGAGATAGGCAAGAAGAATGTCATGGACTGTTAGAACCAATAGGATTAGAGATGAATAACAAAAAGGGATATGTAATAATTTTCAAATGTAGAAAATGTGGGGCAATTAGAAAAAATAAATCAGCAGAAGATGACAATATGGAATTATTGATACAATTAAGTGCAAAGCATTAAACCATCTTAAAAAAATGAAAATATATGTTATAATGATAAATTTTAAGAAGAAAAGAAAGGAATGATCAATAATGAAAGTAGTACCAATTACATTATTAACAGGATATTTAGGAGCAGGAAAAACTACTCTTATAAATCATATTTTAAATAATCAAGAAGGATACAAAGTAGCGGTAATAGTTAACGATATTGGAGAAGTAAACATAGATGCATCTTTAATAGGAAAAGGTGGAGTAGTTACAGAAACTAATGATAGTCTAGTTCCACTACAAAATGGTTGTATTTGCTGTACTTTGAAAGTAGATTTAATGCAACAAATAGTTGACTTAATAAAATCAAAAAACTTTGATTATATATTAATTGAAGCAAGTGGTATTTGTGAGCCTATACCAATAGCTCAAACAATAACTGTTTTACAAGACTCAACAGAACAATATGGCTTACCTAAAATCTGTAGACTTGATAATGTTGTATCAGTTGTTGATGCACTACGATTAAGAGATGAATTTAATTGTGGAGAAGAACTAGAAAAAGAAGAAATAGATGATGAAGATATAGAAAATCTTTTAATACAACAGATTGAATTTTGCAATACATTAATTTTAAACAAAGTAGATGAATTATCTAAAGAAGAATTAGAAAAAGTTAAAGCTGTAATAAAGCAATTACAACCTAATGCTAAAATAATAGAAACAAATTACTCAAAAGTTGATGTAAAAGACATAATGGATACAAATTCCTTTGATTTTGAAGAAGCAGCAATGTCTGCTGGATGGGCACAAGAATTAGACAAGACAGAAGAAGAGGAAGAAGAAGGCGAAACAGAAGAATATGGAATAGGAACTTTTGTATATTATCGTAGAAAACCATTTGATGAAGCAAAATTTGAAGAATTTATAAATAAATTTCCAAAAAATATAATAAGATGTAAAGGAATAGTATGGTTTAACAATGATTATGAAATGTCTTATGTATTTGAACAAGCAGGAAAGCAAAAGGGAATATATGAAGGCGGAGAGTGGATTGCAACATTCCCAGAAGAAGAAATTAAAATGCTAAGAAAAGAACATACTGATTTAGAAAGAGACTGGGATGATAAAATAGGCGATAGAATGGTAAAATTAGTATTTATAGGACAAAATATGGATAAAGAATTAATCTCAAAAGAACTAGACAGATGTATTAAACAATAATCATATATTATTTGTAAAGCAAATTTTACTGGGCGTCCATTCAAGGAGAAATGAATTAAAGTATATTGACAAAAAAATTGGTAATGATATAATGAAGAAAAAATTAGGAGGTAATAATAATGGCTTTAGTTACGACAAAAGAAATGTTCGAAAAATCAATGAAAGAACATTTTGCAATAGGAGCTTTTAACGTAAACAATATGGAATTAATACAAGGAATAGTAGAAGCAGCAAGTGAAGAAAACTCACCAGTAATTTTACAGGCATCTTCAAGTGCAATAAAATATGCAGGAATAAATTACTTAATGAAAATGATAGAGGCTGCTGTTGAATCTACAAATATTCCAATAGCAATTCATCTTGACCATGGACCAGATTTTGAAACCTGTAAAAGATGTATAGATGCAGGTTTTACATCTGTAATGTTTGATGGCTCAAAATATGATTTTGAGGAAAATATTAGGCTAACAAAAGAGGTAGTAGATTATGCACATGCTCATGGAGTTGTTGTAGAAGCTGAACTTGGAAAATTAGCAGGAATAGAAGATGAGGTTAATGTTTCAGAAAGTGATGCTATGTTTACAGACCCAGAACAAGCTAAAGAATTTGTAGAAAGAACAGGTTGTGACTCTTTGGCCATAGCTATAGGTACAAGCCATGGAGCTTATAAATTTAAAGGAGAAGCAAAATTAAGATTTGATATACTTGAGAAGGTAAAAGAAAAATTACCAAACACACCAATAGTTCTACATGGTGCTTCAACAGTAATTCCAGAGTTAGTTGAAATGTGCAATAAATACGGAGCAGATATACCAGGAGCAAAAGGTGTTCCAGATGAAATGCTACATGAAGCAGGTTTAAGAGGTGTTTCAAAAATAAATGTTGATACCGATTTAAGACTTGCAATGACTGCTCAAATTAGAAAGATTTTTGCTGAAGATCCATCTGCTTTTGACCCAAGAAAATATTTAACGCCAGCAAGAGAGGAAATCAAAAAAACAGTTAAACATAAGATACATGATGTATTTGGCTCTGCAAATAAAGCATAAAAGAAAATGTAGGGGCGCCTTTTGGGCGTCCGTTATATTACAAATTTATAGAATTTTTCATTGCTCTGTCTATTTTACGTTCAGCATCCTTTTTTGCAATATCCTGACGTTTATCATATAGTTTCTTACCCTTACCGATCCCTAATTCAACTTTGATTTTGTTGTTTTTTAAATATAAACTGATTGGTATTAAAGAACAACCTTGTTGTTTTATTAGACCAAGTAAGTGATATATT
Source organism: Clostridia bacterium (assembly GCA_022795675.1). GTDB lineage: Bacteria > Bacillota > Clostridia > TANB77 > CAG-508 > CAKPSH01. The sequence goes on along the minus strand of JAAWHY010000092.1, from coordinate 857 downwards.
TCACGTTTTTTTAATAATAATTTTCTATCACGCAAGGGATCTTTGTTATAAATATTCCCATTCTCATAAGGGCTAATATGCATACCATAAATAAATATTTCTCCATTTCTTATATTTGCATAACTTTCTTTTAAATTGACTTTTCCATTTCTAATAGATTTTATTTCTGTTCCGTGTTAACACAATTCCCGCTTCTATTTTATCTGTAATAGAATAGTTATGATGTGCTGTTGGATTTTTGGCAATTACTTTTATTTCTGACATAATGAAAATCCTTTCATATGATATAGAAGATTTATTTTCTATATGCTAAATTAATATGCATTGATTATAACATGAATATATAAAATTGACAATTGTAAGTAGTTTATTTAGTGCAATTTCATAAAATATTAGAATTTTATAATTTTTTATAAAATTACTATGACGAAATTTGATAAATAATTGCCTATTATAAAACTTTGTGATATACTATTTACAAAATTATTTATGGAGGATAGAAATGTCTGAAGAAACTAATGAAGAAATAGAGAAATTGCAAAAAAAATTAGATTATATAGGACTTAATTTTGATAATATTCCTGAATTTTTAAAAAATACAGAAAATTTGGATTTTAGACCCGAAAAAGCATATACAGAAGAAACATTTAAGGTTTATCAATATGTACCAATTAATGATATACAAATAATTTTTACAAAAGCTAATAGAATGAATTCAATAGAAGAAAAGTATCAAAATATTAGTCCAATATATCCATATCTTGTACCAGAAAATGAAAAAGATATAATAAAACATAGCACTTTTTTAAAAATGTTACAAAATGTTGAAATTGATGAAGCTGTAATCAGAGATTTAA
>JAAWHY010000091.1 GCA_022795675.1 Clostridia bacterium | reverse complement strand
CTATAAGGGTGTAGAAGTATTCTATACCCGCCTTTTCGAACTTCTCTCTGTACTCGCTCTCGTAAATACTGTTTCATCTTTTGTTGCATAATTATTATCTCTATCTGTAACAAATTTTCCATTTGTTTCATTAAATGACGGTTTAGTCCAATTACCTTGTGCTTCCATTTTTACTAATTGTAAACTATTCTTATCATATTCTAATGTTCCACCTAATGCTATTATTCCTTTTTCATCTTGAATATCTGATAAATTAACATTTACTGTAAATTCATCATTTTTATTATATTCACTTTTGTCTGTTTTTAAATCTACCTTACATTTAGATACAGCATATACATTACTTATTAAAGTAACTATTACTAAAATTAAACTTAATGCTATTATTTTTCTTTTCATACATTTTCCTCCCTTATTTTAATTCCATTAAATCTATTAATACTAATTTAATTTGTGCTAAATCCGTTATAGTTATTTGTCCATCATTGTTGATGTCTGCTGCTTTTAAACTAGCTCCTGTTAATGGCTCTTTTTCTATATAATGTAATTTTAATTGTGCAAGGTCTGTTAAGCTAATTTCTCCTGTTCCATCAATGTCACCTGTTACTATTATTGTCAATTGTAAAGTGTCTCCAACTTGTAATGTCATACCTGTTGATAATTTATCATTTTCTCCAAGTGCATTTCCATTTTTGTCTTTTACTATTATATCTTTAGATGCTTCTACATTAGTTTTTAATTCTTGAATTGTTGTTCCTGGAATTATTTTTGAAATAAATCCTTCTCCTATTAAGTATTTTTCACTTTTTATTGTTTCTTCTGGTTGTTCAAGCTCTCCTTCTACAGGTATATCTTTTGGTTGAACTACTGTTTCTCCTCTTTCTACATCTTTTGCTACAACTGCTTTTGATACAAAATTAACATCTATTATATTGTTTGTATTTGTAACTTCATTATAGTTTACTGTTATTTCCATTGTTTCTTTATTTGCTATATCTATTGTTTTTCCACAAACTACTACTGATTCAATTTCATAATCATTGTCTGCCTTTATAGTAATTGTCTTTGTTTCATTTTCTGCTAGTGTAATGATATTTCCTTTTTCACTACTTGCGTTTGTGATTTTACCACCTTTTGAACTTGTAGCTATTACCGCTTTTTCTTTGTTTTGTGTTCCATCATCATCGGTTACTGCAATCATATATGGACTGAATGAGTCACATGTGATTATTAAACCATATTGTGTTACAACACATGGAATTTCTTCAACTCCTACTACTTCATTTTTATCATTTCTAATAAAGTGATATGCTTTGAATGTAACTCCTGCATCTTCTGGTCCATATCCTGCTGGAAATCCAAGTGCTACTCTTAGTCTATGTCCTGTTTTTACAACATATTTTTTACATACATTTAATGATATGTCATAAGTTTGACTTGACTTTATTTCTTGATTTGGAAATTCATTTTCTACTAAATCATCCATTACTTTTTCTTGTTCAACTGTAGTTTTAGTTGCTACAAGTGTTATTCTATTTTTCAATTTATCTGATAATTTTTCTCCACTTGCTGTTGTCCAATCTTTCATTGATAAGTCTTCTTCTTCAAGTAATACTGGTCTTCCAAATACTTCCCAATTACGAGCTTTGTTCATTCTGAAAGAACATCCTATCATGTTGTAAGCACCATATGTTATCTCCATTGGAGCTTTCCCACTATTTTTTCCTACTAATCCAGTAATAGCTATATAATAAGAAGCTTGATCATCTGCATACATTTCACTAAATTTTAAATCAAATGTTATTGTACGTTTTCCATCCCATTGAAAATTTGTTATTGTAGATTTTTCTGCTCCTGTTGCTCCTGATGATGTCATTTTATATCCTACTTCTGTTTCTCCCTCTTTGAATACTAAATCATCAGTATAAGTAACTGATACATGATATGTTGGTCCAACTGTAAGTGTTGCTGTTGGTAATGGTGATTGTTGTTTTATATATGGTTTAGCTTTATATATTCCACTTGGATTATAAAGTCTTCCACTTTGTACTAAAATTTGTTCTTCTGTTCCTTTATATGTTAAACATGTTATATCATGTTCATAATCTCCTGGTGGTACATTAGTTACAGCAAATTCAGTATATTCTGCATTTGCTACTGATATGTATATATGATCACCATTATCTATTATTCCTACATATAATCTTGGGTCTGGAATTAAATATGCCCATTTACTTTCTTGCCATATTTGATCTCCAGGTTTATATTGGCTAGATTTCATCATAAGATAATATCCGTCTTCTGCTGCTCCATTATAACCTTTTCCATTATAACTTATAAAATAATCTCCTGCTCTATATTCTTCTGTTTCTGTTCCTTCTTTTTTATATTTTACAACTAATCCATCTTTGTTTGTAACTGTATCAATTCCATAATCTTCTATTTTTAGTTCTGGATATTCAAATTTATAATTACCTGCTGATTCTACTTCTTCTATTGGGAAATGTTCTACATTCATAGTAACAGCTCCAACCAATAAATATCTTGTATTTTCAAATCCCTCTACAATATTGTTTCCTGGTTCTTCTTCTTCATTATCTGAAGATGTATGTGCACGTACATAAGGATCATCTATTGTACAATCTACTGCATACCAAACTTTCTCCATTTGTCTTGCATTTGATTCTACATTTTCTTCTATTTGTACATAGTTCCACATATGTGCTTCTGTTGCTTCTCCTTCAGTTGTGTGTGCACCTTGTACAAGAATACATGTTATTCCTAATTTGTCTAATATAGTTTTAAATGCTCTTGCATATCCTTCACATACACTTTGTTTTCTTACAAGTGTACCATATGGTGTTGATAAATGTGATTCATTTCCTGGTGTACAATCATCCTCTAATCTATAAGAGGTATTATAAATTATCTCATTGTGAACATATTTTATTTGTTCTGTTGTAAGATTTTTTCCCTCTTCTACTGTAATATTTCTTGCACCTGTTACTATTTCATCTACTCTATTATTAAATTCTCCAATTGCACTTTCTACTTCTTGTGTGTTTGTAAATCCTTCTATATAATAGTCATCATATCTTCCAGCTCCAATATAAGCATGATACTCTCCTTCTGTATCTTTTGTTACTCTAATGCTTATAGCTGAAAAATTAACATAAAAAATTTCTGGATGATCTGCATAAAACGCATATCTTGCTGCATACATTGCATCCATTAATTCTTTATTTCCATTATTATATTTTTCAACTTGTGATTGTGTGATATGACCATTTGCTGTAAGATCATAATCTTGTTTTCCTGTTTTTAAAATTCCTTTAACATACATATCATACATTCCATTATAAATACTTTTTGATAAGTCTGTAAGTTGCTTATAATGATATTTGGTATCATTGTTATTTGGAGTTACATTATCCTCAGCGTATACAGATTTATTAAATGAAATAAAATAGAATTGTGATATACATATTGTAGTTAATAATATTACAATAATTATTCTCTTTAATTTCATCTTTTTTCCTCCTTACAATTTTTTATAAATTATAGATAATATTTTGATAATCTCATTTTAGATTATTTTGCACTACAATTAAACCTTTATTGGTTGTCATAACAAGTTAATTATAGCATAAGTATGGTAACTAAGCAAGACTTTTACATATTTTCAATATTTTTTAATTTAAGAAATATAGAAGAAACAAACTTTTACTAATTAATAATATAGCAAAATTATTTTGCTTTCTCAATATGCCTTCTTTTACTGCATTTGTTTTTTGTTTACGCATACTCTTATCTTGAGTTATTATTAAATTTGTATTACATTTTCTGACTCTTTTTATGTTTTTTCGTCTAAAATTTCTGTAATTCTTATTTCCGTAAGTTTATTACCTATAAATCTTTGATATATAAAAGTCAAGAGCATGGTACTCATGCTCCTACACTTATATCTTACTATATTACTAACCACTCAATTTACGTAACATCTTTATTTCTTTGTCTTCATTTTCTACAAAAAATAATAAGCTTAAATTCTATTTTAATACATTCTGGTTCAATACTAATGTACTATATAAAAATAAAACATCTTGACTATTAAATTCAATATAATCATCTAATAAAGTACTAGACATATATCTAAGATCTATTAATGTGATTTTTTGATAATTTTGTACTAATAGAGGAGCTAAACTACTTCCATAAGAATCTCTAAATATTAATAGTTCCTTTTGTTCTTTTGCATTTGGATTTTCTATATAAATTAGTGGAGTTGCCCCTGATAAGTATATATCATATTTATCTTTAGAATTACTTTTATCATATATATTACCGATTTCCTCTTTTTCATAATTATATGTTTTACAATTTTCTATAGTTTCATTTGTTAAAATATACATTTCATCTGGATTTACATTTACTCCTAATTGTCCATAATATGTACCATAAAATTCTCCTATATTTGTTTTTATATAATTTTGTTCTTCCATATTTTCGTTTTGCATACTTAGTGCAATGAGTATTGTAATGTGTTTCATGGTATTGAATGATACATTTTAAGTGATAAGTGACTGCAAAAATACAAAAATATCTC
>JAAWHY010000090.1 GCA_022795675.1 Clostridia bacterium | reverse complement strand
TAATAAACATTATTAAGAGGTGTATGTTTTGAAAAAGGAAGATATAAAAATATACTGTAAATTTAATAAAGCAAAACAATCTATTGATAAAGTTATTTGTAAAATGTTTTACGATTTTGCTGAAAAGAAAACTAATAATAAAAATATTGAAAAAAGAGCTGACAAAATATAAAAATCACGTTATGATAATGGTATTGTAAATATTTTTATGGGAAGGAGTGAAATGTTTAAACTAATAACTAAAAATTATAAAGTTCGGTATGTATATTAGATTATCTCGTGAAGATGGCGACAAGCAAGAAAGTGAAAGTATTGGTAATCAAAGAAAAATAATTGAAAGATATTTAAAAGAACAAGACTTGAAAATAGTAGATGAATATGTTGATGATGGAGTATCTCGGAACTACATTTGATAGACCAGAGTTTAATAGATTAATTTCAGATATTGAAAATCAAAAAATTAATATGGTAATAACAAAAGATTTATCAAGACTAGGTAGAGATTATATAAAAATAGGATATTACATAGAAAACTATTTTCCAGAAAATGAGGTTAGATATGTTTCAATACTTGATGGAATAGATACATATAGCGAAACGGTAAATAATGATATTACACCATTTAAGGCTATTTTAAATGATATGTATGCTAAAGATATATCAAAAAAGATTAGAAGTGTTTTTAAAGAAAAGCAAAAGCAGGGAGAATACTTATGTAGTACACCAGCATATCGGATACAAAAAAGATTCAAACAATAAAAACAAATTAGTAATTGACCATAATGTTGCAGATGTGGTTAGAAAAATATTTGATATGTATGTAAATGGAACTGGAAGTAAATTAATTGTTGAATATTTGAATAATAATCATTATTTAAGCCCATCTGGATATAGGAAAACTAGTATTGTTCAAAATGAAAATAAGATTAATTACTTTTGGAATGCAACTACTATATGCGATATGTTAAAAAACGAGGTTTATATTGGCAATACAGTTCAAAATAAGGTATCTGTTGTTTCATATAAAGTAAAAAAACTTCGTAAAGTAGAAAAAGAAAGACATATAAGAGTTGAAAATACACACGAAGCAATTATTGATAAAGGCATATTTGAAAAAGCTCAAGTAATACATAAAGAACGAGCAAAAAAAGTAGTAAAACAATATGACTATTTACTACGAGGAATGATATATTGTAAACATTGTCGGTTGGCAAATGCAGATTGTATTAAAAGTAAATAATAACAGTAATCGTCCCAAAATTCCATATATAGTAGATACAGGCTATCGAAAAAGAGGTTGCTATGTAAGAAATTTGAATTATCCAAAGTTTGAAAAAAGAATACTAGAAATTGTAAGGCAAGTATGCAAAATATATGCTAATCGTGCTATGTTAGAAGAAACTTATAAAAAAGTAAAAGACAAGTCAATTGATTTAGTGACATCTGTAAAGAATCAAATTGAAACAATAGATGTTAAAATATCCAATATTAACAAAAATTTAGATAGTTTATATAACGATAAATTAAATGGGATACTAACTGATATTGATTTTACAAGAATATCTGCAAAGTTTGTTAATGAAAGAGAGAAATTAACAAATGAAAAAAGTGAACTAATGGATAGATTTCAAACTTTACAGGGTAGGCAAACTATTAAGAATAAAAATTATGAAAAACAAATGAATAAAACAATAAATGAGTTTTTAGAGATGAAGGAAATAGATAAATCCTACTTATTTAGACTGATTGATAAAATTGAAATAGACAAAGATAAAAATGTTTTTATTTCATTTAACTTTGCACCATTAAATACAATAAATGAAAATATAGATGAATTTATTGAAGTTGAGAAAATATTAAATGATGAAAAAGCAATATAACTATGATAGTAAAGACAATAGAAATGTAGTATCAACTACATTATTTTTTGAAAACAAAAAGGTGGAAGTTAATCAAACTTTCACCAGAGATATTAGCCTTCCAACCAGAAGGAAAAGGAATGCCAGGAAAACTATTAGAAATATTTTTTGCACGATTATAATATGAAGAAGTTTTATCAATTCCACCAGTTACTAAATCAACACCATCTGGATTCACCATTGGAACAATATATATAGAAAAATTATTAAAAATATAACTTGAACTATAACCATAAATATAACCATTATCTACATAAGACCTCAAAAAATTTTCAATAAACTTCATAAGAAGTGGAGTAGTAATCCATTCATTTGCATGAAATGACCCATTATAAAATACTTCTTTAGCGCCATTACCAATTCTAATATAGGGAATTTTCTTCCCCATTACACTATTACCAATAGAACCTATTTGTAAAAATGGGTAAATTTTACTAAAAGCAGAAATATTCATCTGTAATATATCATAAGTATAGCTAATATTTGTAGGAACAATAGAACCAAAAGGAATTATTATAGTTTGACCAATATATAAATTATTTGGATTAATATTAGGATTAGCATATAAGATTCTATTAACAGTCGTAGAAAAATTCTGTGCTATTGAATATAAAGTATCACCACTTTTGATAGTATAACTACTATATCCATAAATATATGGAAATAAAGCATTCCAAGTACTAGTTCCTACAATCCCATCAACTTTTAATCCAAAATTTCTTTGAAATATCTTAACAGCATTTTCTGTATTTCTTCCAAAAATACCATCAATTCCACCAACATATAAACCCAACTTATTTAAAGTACTCTGTAACAATTCAACAGTAGGTCCAGTAGAACCTAATCTTAAAGTCTCCATAATTAATATTTTCCTTTCCAAATCATAAATTCAATTATAAAAAGAGATATTATTATTAAACATTAAAATCTCAATATTATAAATATGTAAAAATCAAAAAAATGTTAGTATAAATCAAGTGGGTACAATTTTGCATTGTACCCTATAATTAAAATTAATCTTCATAATAACAATTTTTTTGATTGCAAAAAATACAAATTAATAATTCTATAATACTAATAACAAGTAATACTAAAAAGAATGCTATAATACCTATTAAAATTGCTACTGGAATAGAAAGAGCAACTAAACTAGTAAGTGCTAAAGCAAATGCACTAGTAATTATTGCACCAATTGAACTAGAAATTAAACTAGTTTTGTTAATGCAATCACAAATATATTTTGGTGCACCAAATATTATAACGAACAAGCCAATTAATCCAAGAATACCTAATATTAGAGTAATATAAACTAATACTGAAATTGAAGTTATAAGACCAATATAGAAAACGACTGCTATTCCAACTGCTACTAGTAAACTAGATAAAATATTAAATAATTTGCATGAACAATTATTACACTTTTCTTTACACATAAATATTCCTCCTTACATTATATAATATGAAAAATGTCGAAAATTGTGAAACAAATAAATAGGTCAAGCTATTGCAATTATATAAAAAAATGGGTATAATAAATAAAAATAAAGATGGAGGTATAAAGATGGAATTAAAAGGATCAAAAACAGAAATGAATTTATTAGCAGCATTTGCTGGAGAATCACAAGCAAGAACAAAATACACTTATTTTGCAAGCAAAGCAAAAAAAGAAGGGTATGAGCAAATAGCAGCTATATTTTTAGAAACAGCAGAAAATGAAAAAGAACATGCAAAACTTTGGTTCAAATTATTAAATGGAGGAGAAATTCCACCAACTAAAGAAAACTTAAAAGTAGCAGCAGAGGGAGAAAACTATGAATGGACAGATATGTATGCAGAATTTGCAAAAACAGCAAAAGAAGAAGGATTTGATAAAATAGCATATTTATTTGAATCAGTAGCAAAAATAGAAAAAGAACATGAAGAAAGATATTTAAAATTATTAGATAATGTTGAAAATGGATTAGTATTCTCAAGAGATGGGGACAAAATTTGGAAATGTAGAAATTGTGGACATATATGTATAGGAAAAGAAGCACCAGAAGTTTGTCCAGTATGTGCACATCCACAAGCGTTCTTTGAAATAAAAGCAGAGAATTATTAAATTTTAAGTGAGTATAGTGAGAGAAAATATACAAAATAACATTTATTTTAGGGTATTTTCGTGAACAAAGTAAGTAAAATTTGCTCCGCAGATTTTACTCAGAGGTGAGAGGAGTAGGTATGAGCATTACTCATACATTTATAGAAGGACATTGTAAGAAAACATTTATACTATTCCCTCTTATCCTCTCTTTATATTTAATATATTTTGACAAAATAGTAATATTTTATAAATATATGAATATAATATATTATTGAAGTTGGAAAATTCAAAAAAGCAAAAAAATCACACAAAGTATTGACATTGTATAAAAAAAGAAGTATAATAAAATAGTTATGTACATCGCGAGGTGGAGCAGTTGGCAGCTCGCAGGGCTCATAACCCACAGAGCAGAAATAATCACTTTTCTGGAATACCTCATGTTAAAGCATTACAGAACTTAAATTTATTAAGAAAATCATTATTTTATAATTTTGACGACCAATTGACGACTTAATGACATATTTTTAATAAATTAAGTTAAAAAATTAATTGAATATCGCGGGGTGGAGCAGTTGGCAGCTCGTTGGGCTCATAACCCAAAGGTCGATAGTTCGAGTCTATCCCCCGCAACCA
>JAAWHY010000089.1 GCA_022795675.1 Clostridia bacterium | reverse complement strand
TGCGGGCGGATGATATCCGCCCCTACAGGTGCAGCGATTGTTAGCGCAAAGCAGTCCTTCAGCGCGCCCTTACACGGGTGCACCAAAGACTAGGGAGCTTTGGAAACAAGTTCTTGAATTATACAAAAAAGAAAAAGATTCAGAAGGTGGAGTTCTTGATATTGATACTAAAACTCCATCTAGTGTCGATGCTTTTCAACCTGGATATATCAATAAAGATTTAGAAGATATTGTTGGTCTTCAAACAGATGCTCCTTTAAAAAGAGCTATTATGCCTAATGGTGGTATAAGAATTGTAGAGAAATCTTGCGAGGCTTGTGGAAAAGAGGTTGACCCAGAATTAGATAAAATTTATCATTCAATAAGAAAAACACATAATGACGGTGTATTTAGTGTATATACACCCGATGTTCGTCTTGCTCGTTCTTCACATCTTCTTACTGGTCTTCCTGATGGATATGGACGTGGAAGAATTATTGGAGATTATAGACGTGTTACTCTATATGGTGTTGATGTTTTAATTGAAGAAAAGAAACATGTTCTAGATTTACTAGATATTGATGATTTAGATGAAGCAACTATTCGTGAACGTGAAGAAATTAGTGAACAAATTCTTGCTTTAAATGCTTTAAAAAGTATGGCTTCAAAATATGGATTTGATATTTCGAAACCTGCCTCTAATTCTAAAGAAGCAGTTCAATGGTTATATTTTGGTTACCTTGCAGCTATTAAAGATCAAAATGGTGCTGCTATGAGTATAGGTAGAATTTCTACTTTCCTTGATATATATTTTGAAAGAGACTTAAAAGCTGGATACATTACAGAAGAAGAAGCTCAAGAAATTATGGATCATTTTGTTATGAAATTAAGATTAGTAAGATTTTTAAGAACTCCAGAATATAATGAGTTATTTTCTGGTGATCCTGTATGGGTTACTGAATCTATTGGTGGTATGGGAATTGACGGAAGAACTTTAGTTACAAAGAATTCTTTTAGAATGTTAAATACTTTAAATACTTTAGGTGCTGCTCCTGAACCAAACTTAACAGTATTATGGTCTACAAAATTACCTGATGGATTTAAAAGATTTACTACAGGTCTTTCTATTAAAACCTCTTCTATACAATATGAAAATGACGATTTAATGAGAATTACTTTAGGTGATGATTATGGAATTGCTTGTTGTGTTTCTGCAATGAAAATTGGTAAACAAATGCAATTTTTCGGTGCAAGAGCAAATCTTGCTAAGGCTTTATTATATGCTATTAATGGCGGTAGAGATGAATTAACTGGTAAACAAATTACTCCTGAGTTCTCTCCTATTACCTCTGAGTATTTAGATTATGATGAGGTTATGCGTAAATATGATATTATGCTAGATTATGTAGCAAAAATATACCTAAAAGCTTTAAATTGCATACATTATATGCATGATAAATATTCTTATGAAGCTTTAGAAATGGCTTTACATGATAAAGAAATTTTAAGAACTATGGCATGTGGTATTTCTGGTTTCTCTGTTGTTGTAGACTCTCTTTCAGCTATTAAATACGCTAAAGTTAAAGTTATACGAGATGAAACTGGTCTTGCTGTTGATTATTCTATTGAAGGTGATTTCCCTAAGTTCGGTAATGATGATAATAGGGCTGATGAAATAGGTATTACTTTAGTTAAGGATTTCTTAGGAAAACTTAAAAAATATAAAACTTATAAAAGTGCTAAAACTACTTTATCTGTTCTTACAATTACATCAAATGTAGTTTATGGAAAAAATACTGGAAATACTCCTGATGGTAGACGTTATGGTGCTCCATTTGGACCTGGTGCAAACCCAATGCATGGTAGAGATATTAATGGTGCTCTTGCTGTTATGAATAGTGTTGCAAAACTACCTTATGATTATTCAGAAGATGGTATCTCTTATACCTTCTCTATCACACCAGGAACATTAGGACACGATTTTGAAACCCAAACTAATAACTTAGTTGGTATGTTAGATGGTTTCTTCTCTCAAACAGGTCATCATATTAATGTTAATGTTTTTGATAGAGATTTATTGGTTGATGCTATGGAACATCCTGAAAAATATCCTCAACTTACTATTAGAGTTTCTGGATATGCTGTTAACTTTACAAAATTAACTCGTGAACAACAGTTGGATGTTATTAATAGGACAATTCATGAGAAAATCTAATTAAAATTTATTTTAACTAGTGGGCGATTATTAATCGCCCCTACATATTATATCTTTATTTGGAGGATTTTATGGATAATAATTTTTTGCGTGTCCATTCTTTTGAATCATTTGGAACAGTAGATGGACCTGGAATTAGATATATAATTTTTTTACAAGGATGTTTTCTTCGTTGTAAGTATTGTCATAATCGTGATACATGGGATTTACATTCTGGTGAACTAATTTCAGTAGATGAAATACTAGATAAAATATTAAATTATAAAACTTATATAATGCCTTCTGGTGGAGTTACTATTTCTGGCGGTGAACCATTAATACAATTAAAACCTTTGATTAATCTTTTTAAGAAATTAAAATTTTATGGCATTCATACAGCTATTGATACTTCACGGTATGGTTGATATAACTGATGATGTAAAAGAATTACTAAAATATACAGATTTAGTTTTATTAGATATAAAACATATTGACTCTGATAAGTGCAAGAGATTAGTGGGTTTTGATAATAAGAAAGAATTGAACTTTGCTCATTTTTTAAGTGATAATAATATAGATATGTGGATTAGGCAAGTTATTATTCCTGGTATAACTGATGATGAAGATGATTTGAAAAAATTGAGAGATTTCATATCTTCTTTGAAAACAGTTAGAAAAATTGAATTTCTTAAATATCATTCTATGGGAAAGTTTAAGTGGAAGAATTTAAATATTTCTTACGATTTAGAGAATGTGCGTGAGGCAACCTCTGAAGACATTGAAAGAGCAAAAATGTTTTGTGGATTAGATTGAATCTAATCCACCTTTTAATTGATATACATTTGTATATCCCATTTTAATTAAAATATTTGAAGCTTTTTTACTTCTTCCCCCCATTTGGCAATATACTATAATTGTTTGTCCATGGTTCGGAATTAAAAGACTAACTTTATTTTTTAATTCTCCAAGAGGTAAATTTAGTGCTCCTAATAAATGTCCTTCATTAAATTCTTGTATGCTCCTTACATCTAATAAAATTGTATTACTATCATTCTTTATCATATCTTGTAGCATATTATAATCTATATCAACACTATTTATTCCTCTTGTTAATCCTGTTTTTAATTTTCTTATTATTTTTTTTATCATTTTGGTAACCTTCTTATATAATCGTTATCATTATATAATATGATTACATCTTATTGTTTGTGCAATTAATTTTAATGTCAATAATACAGACACTAGGTTGGAAAAGAATTGTTATTTCGCTAGGCGTTCAAGAAAGAAATACCGTAGGCGTACTTTTTGTACGTCGAGGATTTTCTTTTGAAGAACAACAACGCGAAATGGCAATTATTTTTCAACCCTATAACACTTTCCCTTCTATATAACACACATATATATAATCTGGATTTTCATAATACATACTACTATTATAATTATCAATCTTTTCTATAATCCAAGAAGATAATACTTGCATTAATGTCTTTATATAATTATTTGGATTATCATCTACCATTATAATTAGTCTTTTATATACTTTTCCTATCTCCCAATATGTTGGTATTCTATATTTACAAGTTATTATATTATCATAATCTCCATTTTCTATTTTTGCCTCTTTAATAAATTCATCTGATGCTTGCTCTATATCCTCTGAATGATAAACCTCTGCTAATTTATATATCTTTTCTATTCTCTTTTCTCCTAACTTTTCAATAATTAACTTTTTGCTATTCTTGGTTTTTCTTGCAATATACTCAATAAGACTACACGTAAAAAATAAATCATTTTCTTCTTGTGGCTCCCCCATCTTTATTTCTCCTTTACATCAATAAATTTTAAACATTCTAAAGAATTTTCTGTACAAAATGCAATTTGATGTTTTGTAAATTTACCTTTTATTATTTCTGGATTTTCTACTTTGCAGTAACTACCATGATATACTATTTGCTTTGACATTTCATATCCTCCTTATATAATTATCATATAAATTAAAAATACTGTTTCTGCAATTAATATTAAAGGCATGCCTATTGTAAATTTCTTTTTCTGTGTTTTATGTCTAAATGCGTACATTCCAGCTATAGTGCCTATTCCTCCACCTAACCATGTAAATACAAATAATGTATTTTCTGAAATTCTCCATCTACCTTTTTCTGCTTTTTTCTTATCTATCAGCATTATTAAAAATCCTAATAAATTTATTATTATTAAATATATTAGTATATTCTTAAATGTTATTATTGGTAAAGTTAATAGCCATTCTTTAAACCCTTTCATTGTTTATTTCTCTCCCTTAATTTTTTATTTTTCTTTAATTATTTTATTATAATATGACAAAAATATCAAGTTTTTTGTTTACTATTGTCAATAGTTTTTGATTATGATACCCTAATAGCATAAAATTATCTTTATAAAATGATACCCTGAGGAAAGGAAAATTTTCTCTTGGGCGTTGCCCAAA
>JAAWHY010000088.1 GCA_022795675.1 Clostridia bacterium | reverse complement strand
CTCTCTCCTACTTTTATACTTTCTCCATATAATTTGCTCCAATAAAACATTATTCTATTTTCTATATCTTTTCTATCTATTATTTACATTTCTATATTGCATTTTATTGAATTATTTAATTCTGCTCTTATGTCCAATATTCCAAATTTGTCATCTTTTAAGTCTTGTGATGTTATTTCTTTTAAATCTAATTCTATATTTGTTATTTCTATATCTTCTATTATAGAACTAATTAGTCCCTTTGTTATTTCTTCATTGCCTACATATCCAAAGATTCTCTTAAATGTATAGTCATTTTTTAAATCTAATAATTTATTTATCTATTACACCTCCTTTTCCTCATTATTTTTATTAATTAATTGATTTTTTTGGCATGAATTTGCCTGTTGATTTAATTTCTTAGAATATAAATTTATAATTGATTTATTTAATTTCTTTTATACTATCATATTGACTTTTATATTGCAATAAAATTATTTAAATTTTATCAACTTCATTAGGATAATACCTCTATTATACTTTTGTAATAAAATTATTAAAGGGTACATACAATGTGTACCCCTATATTAAATTTTTACTAATTTTAGAGAATTGCACATTTTTTTACGTCCCCAATGTGCACGTCCCCAATGTGCAATTAATTTGTAGCTGTGTTTGTTTCGTCTATTGGTCCAAATATTTCATCAAATTTTGCTTCTAGTTCTTTCGCTAGGTCTATTTCTTTGTCTTCTGCTACTTCTTCTTGTGGTAGCATTGGTATATCATCTATGTCTGGTTTTGATTGTTGCTTTTCTGATTTAGTTTCTATTGATTCAAATTGAGATTTATTGTTTCTTTTTCCCGCTGTTGGTTTTTCTTGTTTTGGTGTCTCATCTGAAAATAAGTCATCTAGTGAATCTATTTTTAAGTCATTAACTGGTTGCTTTTCTCCTTCTGGAGTATATGGATTATATGGGTTAAATGTTCTCCATTCTCCTCTTTCTAATTCCCTTGCTTCATTATGATCTGCTCTATGCCTGTCTAATAGTTTTGCCTCATTATGCTTAAAGTAATAGTATTTATTGGCTTTAATTGGTCTTATACCTTTTTCAAATATTATACATTGATCCACATCAAATCTTCTTAATTCGTCTGGTGTTAATAATGCTCTTTCCATAATGTTGTCTGAATAGTTTTCACCATTTCTAACATATGCTCTATCTTTACTTATAGATACACTTTGTCTTGATATTGTGCTACTTCCTAAGGCTTTTGAGAAATATTCTACTGTTTTTTGAGAGTTACTTCCTAAAAATAAGTGTGTATCACAGTTACCTATTATTGTTTCAAAGGATTTTTCATATACAGCTTCTAGCTGGTCTAAGTTTTGTAATATAACACTGAATTGTATTTTTCTACTTCTACTGGTAGATATTTTTTTATCAAAGTCTGGTACTCTACCTATGTTTGCAAACTCATCTAGTATAAAGTATGTAGGCATTGGCAATGCTCCTCCATTTAAGTCTGCAAAGTCATATAATTGTTGTATCATCTGAGAGAAAAATATTGTTAGTAAGAAGTCATAAGCGGTATGCGTGTCTGATGATATTACATAAACTGCAGTTTTCTTTTTTCCTATTTCTTCAAAGTCTATTGTATTTGTTGAAGTTAATTCTGCTATTTCCTTTGAGTCGAATTTTCCTAGTTTTGATTGTAGTGTACTTAAAATTGATGAATATGTTTTTTCTGATGCTGCTGATATTTCTACTGATTTATAATATTTCCTAGCAGGGTGCTCCATTGGTAATTTGTTTATTAAGTCAGAAAGCATACTACTGTTTCCACTACCACTTGCTGCTCTTACTAGTTCTGCACAACTTGCTAGGTTTTGCTCTTCTTGTGGACGTGTTGCTATTAAATAATATATTAATGACTTTAATAGCATTTCACCCATGTCTTCCCAAAATGGCTCAGAAGCTGATGCTTCTCCTTGTCCTTTTATTATTGTGTTTGCAATAACATCTACGTCTAGTTCATTTGATATATGCATTAATGGGTTATATCCATCACTGTTTTGTGGTCTTAATAAGTTTAATACTTTTATTTCATATCCATTTGCTTTTAAAAATCCTGCTGTTTTATCATATAGTTCTCCTTTAGGATCTGTAAATACATAAGAACCCAACATTTGACATGCATTTGGAATTGAGAAAGATGCAGATTTACCAGCACCTGATCCGTCCAACTACTAATATGTTTACATTTCCTCTTTTGTCTACTGGTAAATAATTTCCTTCTGCTAATATTAATCCATTTTTAGGACTTAATACTTTAAATTGCTCTCCATGTTCACACCAGTCACTTGAACCATGTTCTATATTTTCATATTTAGTTTTTGGAGCTGTTCTTACTAATCCTATAATTACTACCCCTAAAAATCCTAGTGTGTATTTCCATAGTAAACTTATAAATGGACTCCAATAACTGCCCAATTCTTTTATATTTGCAAATGGTTGCGCTATTCTCTCTCCTACTGTCATAGTGAAAGTATTCATAGAGAATTTTTCTCCCGCACTTGCTACTTCCCATCCATATGCTATTGGCATAACAAATACTATGGCTAAAAATAACCATAGTATGGCTGCAAATATAAATGTTTTTTTATTTTTTCTGAATGCCCCTTCTATTTTATAATTCATAAAGCATCATTCCTTTTCTTATGATTAATTATAATGTTATCTTCCTGCATCTCTATCTTGTAGTTTTCCTGCTGGTATATCTGTTATACCATTTCTTAATGCAGTTTCAACCATTGCTAACTCGTTTGCGGAAACATCTTGTAATATAGCTAAATGTTCTCCTTCTTCAAGCTCCCTTCTTAGAGTGTTTTCTGGTGGCATTTCCATGTGTTGTCCTTCTTTTGGTGGAAAAAATGCTCCAGCTCCAACTACATATGTCTTATTCTTATTCATTATGATCCTCCTCTATAATTTTTCCCTTATTTCAAAAGCAAAATAAGATTTATTTGGTTTCATTTTACATTTTCCTTTTACTTCATTTGTTTCTTGGTCAAAATATAAAATTGGTTTTACTTCTTCTACTGTTTCTGTGTCTATTATTGTTATTGGTCTTTTTAAATTTGGTGTATAAGAAAACTCTCTGTATATAGAGCTTTCTTCTGTCTTTATTGCATCAAATTTTATTGGCATAGGTTTTTTGGTTATTTTTACTTCGTCATGTATAAGCATTCCTGTATTTACTACAACTTTTTCCTTGCCAAATGATAAAAATACTAACGAATTTCCATCTAATTTTGGTTCTTTAACATAGTAAGTTCTTTTAAAGTTTTCTCCCCTTATTTCTGAACTTCTAACCAATCTTTCAACAGTGAATTTCGGAGTATTAATATCTTCTAATTGTTTTTTTTCTGTCTCTACTACTTCATATATTACTGTACTTACATCCTTTGGGTCTGTTATGCTAAAACGTTTCCATTGAATATTTTCCATAATCTTTTCTCCCCTTTACTCATGTATAGCTCATCTTTTGTTAGTACTATACATAATTATACTATATTTACTACAATATGTCAACTAGATTTTTAGCAAATTTCTTTGAAGCACGGGCGATTACTAATCGCCCCTACAAATATGTAATTATATTTTTGTTAAGGTTCTAGGGTTAAATTGCGATATTTTCTGTAATTCTCTATATTTTTTTGCTTCTTCTTCTGATATTTGTTCTGGTATCATTATCTGTACTTCACATATAAGATTTCCTCGTCTACCTTTTCCATCTTTAAAGCCTTTGTTTTCTACTATTATTTCTCTTCCTGAGGTAGTCCCACTCCCAAGCTCTATTTCTTCTATATCATCAATTCCTTGAACTTTTATTTTACCACCAAGGGCAGCTTCCCAAGGAGTTATAAAAGCTTTTGTATGTAAGTCATATCCATTTAAAGTAAATTTATCGTTTTCTAATACTTTTACCTTTATAAATAAGTCTCCTGGCTTTTCATCTTTTGCTCCTTTTTTTCCTTGTCCTATTAAACGAATCCTTTCTTTGTTTCTAATCCCTGCAGGCACTTTTACTGTTATTGTTTTTAAGTTTCCACTTACAGTTCTTAATGAAATTTTCTTTGTTTTTCCATAAAAGGCTTCTTCTAGTGTAATTTCTATCCCAGTTTCTACATCTTCTCCTTTTTTTGCTCCTATTTCTTCTTCTTGTTTTTTGCTTTTCTTTGGAGCATATCCAAAAAACATTCCGAATAATCCATCTTTGATAGAATCTGTTTTTTCTTCTTTGTTTCCATATTTTTCTCTATTCTTTCTTCTTCCTATGTTTACATTCCATGCTCTGTCGTATTTTCTTCTAGTGGTTGGTTCTGATAAAATTCTATATGCTTCATTTATATCTTTAAATCTTTCTTCTGTGTTTCTATTTGCACCATTTACATCTGGATGATATCTTTTCGCTTGTTCTCGATAGGCTATCTTGATTTGTTCTGCATTCGCTTTATTGTCATCAAAGCCTAATATTTTATAGTAATCTTTAAAAACCATCTGTCTCGCCCTCCATATTGGATACATTATATATTATTTTTTTTGATTTATCAATATGTAATTGCGAGTTTCTATACTTTTTTCTAGTAATAATTTTCCTTTTTCTTT
>JAAWHY010000087.1 GCA_022795675.1 Clostridia bacterium | reverse complement strand
AAGTGCAGAAAGCAGCAGACATAAAATATATACGCCCAAAATGAAAAGTAAGCTTGACATGGCGGCATGATCTGTATATAATAAAAATATGTAAAACAAGGTATAAAGAAGGACCAATAATGGTATTAGATTTATGTACAGGTAGTGGTGCTATTGCAATATCTATAAAAAAATATGTAGATAATGTAGAAATCACAGCAACAGATATAAGTAATAATGCTCTAAAAGTTGCCATTAAAAATGCCAATTTAAACAATTTAGAAGTTAAATTTATAGAATCAAATATGTTTGAAAATATTAACGATAGATATGATATAATAGTTTCGAATCCACCATATATTGAAAAAGAAATTTTAAGAACATTATCAAAAAATGTACAATATGAGCCAACACTTGCATTAGATGGTGGTACAGATGGACTTAATTTTTATAGAGAGATTTCTAAAAATTCATATAAATATTTAAAAAAAAATGGCTACTTAGCATTAGAAATAGGATATAATCAAAAAAATAGTGTTATAGATATATTAGAAAAAGAAAATAGATATAAAAATATAATAAACATAAAAGATTTATCAAATAATGATAGGGTAATAATAGGACAGGTAGTTTAATTGCAAAAATTTTTCAAATAGATACTTTAGGGAGGAATTAAAAACATGTCATTTTCATCAGAAATAAAGGAGGAACTTAGTAAGCTCAATACTTTTGGAAATAAGAATTTAATATATTCTGAATTATATGGTTACATACTAAGTGGAAATACCAAAATTATAAAAAGTAAGATAAATTTCTCAACAAATAGTGATTATAACATTAATAGATTTGGCAAAATATTGACTAAATTAGAAATTGATTACAAAATAAAAGTGCAAGGAAAAAACTATATAATATACTTTAATAAGGAATGTTTAAATTTGAATGATATAAATGTATCAACAACTGATGAAAAAAAAGCAGTTATAAGAGGAGCATTTATGGGTGGAGGATTAATTAATAATCCTAATAGTAAATATCATTTGGAAATCACCTTTAATTCTAAAGAAAACAAACAAATTGTACAAGATATTATTAGCGATTTTAATATAACCACTAAAAGTCTTATAAGAAAAAATGGATATTCTTTATATATTAAAGAAGGAGAATTTATTTCAGATTTCTTAGCTGTAATAGGTGCAAATACAGCAGTAATTAGATATGAAGAAATAAGAGTTATTAAAGATAAACGAAATAATATAAATAGAATAGTTAATTGCGAAACTGCAAACCTTAATAAAACTATTGGAGCATCAGTATTACAAATACAAGCTATAAAACTAATAAAAAATAAAAGAAAATTTGAAGAGTTATCAGAAAATTTAAAAGAAATTGCAGAACTAAGATTAATGAATCCAGATGCAAATTTAGCCCAACTTGGAGAAATGTTAAATGAACCTATCAGTAAATCAGGTGTAAATCATAGATTAAATAAATTACTAGAGATTGCAAAAGTATTAGAAAAAAATTAGAGTATTTATATATGAAAGGATTGAGGTTAATAATGAATGAAGTAAACTTATATATTCACATACCATTTTGTAAGAAAAAATGCTTTTACTGTGATTTTATCTCATATCCTAATAAGGATGATTATATTGAGGAATATATAGATACTGTAATAAAAGAATATAGTAACTATAAGGCAGAAGAATATATAATTAAAACAGTATATATAGGTGGAGGAACACCATCATATATTGATAGTAAATATATTGTAAAACTTTTAAAAGAAATAAATATAGAAAAGGCAGAGGAAATAACTATTGAAATTAATCCAGGAACTGTAACTAAAGAAAAATTAAGAGATTATAAGAAGGCTGGTATAAATAGATTAAGTATAGGATTACAAGCAACACAAGATATTTTACTTAAAGAAATAGGGAGAATACATACCTATAATGAATTTTTAAATACATATAATATTGCAAGAGAGATTGGCTTTAAAAATATAAATATAGATTTAATGTTAGCATTACCAAAACAACATATAGAAGATATCATACAAAGTGTAAAAAAGATAATTGAATTAAATCCAGAACATATTTCAATATATTCATTAATATTAGAAGAAGGAACTAAAATGTATGATATGGTTAATAAACAAAAATGCATTTTACCAAAAGAAGATGAAGAGAGAGAAATGTACTGGACAGTTAAAAAGATATTAGAAAAGAATGGATATAATCATTATGAAATATCAAACTTCGCTAAAAATGGTTATCATTCAAAACATAATATTGATTGCTGGAATCAAAAAGAATATATAGGGATAGGAGTTTCAGCACATTCATATTTGGATAATAGAAGATATTCAAATTTGGGAAATATAGAAGAATATATAAAAAATTATAATGACAAGGAAATACATGAAATACAAGATAAAATATCTCAGGAAAAGGAATATATGATATTGGGATTAAGAAAGCTAGAGGGAGTTTATATATCAGAGTTTGAATTAAAATTTAATGAAAACCCTATATATTTATTTCGAAATGAATTAAATAAACTAGTAAATCTAGAATTAATAGAAATAGACTTAAATAATATAAGATTAACAGATAAAGGATTAGATTTAGCAAATATAGTATGGGAAGAATTTATATAAAATTGTATATTGTTAAGAAATAAAATGAGGGTATCCTGTAAATAGGAAACCTTCATTTCTATATAATAGGCTATAATCGCTAACGTTTTTAAGATTTCCCCATTTAAATTTGGAAACTTAAATACACAAAAGAAAAAGTGGCAAAGCCACTTTTGTTCCTAATATTTAAAATCATATTTCGCATGAGTACGATTATAAATATATCGCTTAGTTTTAGTTATTAAATGATATAGTATATAAATTATAGCTATTAATATTAATGTGGTTCTAGCAATTAAATATAGTACATATCCCCATCTAGGCTTATTATTCTCATCAACCATTAATTCAGTATTTATAATTCCAGACCAAATGCCAGCTTGTTTTGCTTGAGACTTTTCTTTGTAATAATTATAATGATATGTAAAGCCAAATTCAAATAAGTTCTTAGCATCAACAAATTTAGCTTGGTAACCAGTATTTGGAAATGTTGAACCTAAAATAACAGCAATAAATTCTATATTATCTTTTTTGGCACTTGCTACTAGACAATTTTGAGCAGGATTTGTATAACCTGTTTTTATACCAGTAGTATATTCGTAAAAATGAGGAGAACCAGTATTTATTAAATGATTTGAATTGTGTAAAACTCTATCATTTAATGGATATACATTTGAAGAGGGAAGGGTATAAGTTTCAGTAGAAACAATAGTCCTAAATTCTTCTATATTCATAGCATATTTTGCCATTAATGCTAAATCATAAGCTGTTGTACGCATATTTGCATCATGAACACCATTAGGGTTAGTGAAATATGTATTTTGGCAACCCAATTGTTTTGCTTTTTCATTCATCATATTTGCAAAAGCAGGAATATTACCAGCTATATGTTCCGCTAAAGCATTTGCAGCATCATTTCCAGAAGGAACAAGTAAAGCATACAGTAGGTCTCTTGTACTTAAAATTTCTCCAGCCTGTATTTTTGATACAGTATATCCAGAAGGAACTGTTAATATTGCACTTTCGCTTACTGTAATTGGTTCATCAAGACTACAATTTTCAAGTGCAATAATAGCAGTCATTATTTTAACAGTACTTGCAGGATACATAGGTGTAAAAGCCTCTTTTTGATATAGAATATCCCCAGAAGCTTTTTCTATTAATAATGCAGATGGTGCATTAATACTTAAACTAGCTTTTACAGTTTCTACATCAACCTGTGGAACACTAGAGGCATTTGCAAATGTGATATATATTAAATTAAATAAAATAATAATAATTAAACTTATAAATAATTTTTTAACTCTCATAAATATCATAATATCATGAGACAAGATATAAATTCAAGCAATATTTAATAAAAATTATAAAAATTTTATAACTTTGGTATTACAAATTATTTTTTCATCTAGATTCTTTTTCCCTTTATATTTTTATATGTTCTTCAATAACCTCTATAGTTTTTCCGTCAAATTCAACTACAAAATATACTCCATCTGGTATACCATCATCATTTATATTTTCAGTCATTGAACCTAGTACATAATAAGAAATTCCATCTTCTAGAATATGTTTCGTCCAATGTTGGTGTCCAGAAAATACTGCTAAAATATTTTTATTATTTTTTATAATTTCCTTTAATTCTTTTCTATTTCCTAATAATGCATGTTGAGGACAAGTTTCAAACCACCAGTTACCCTTCATATCATCTTCTGCAACTCCAAAATGTGTACATATAATAGTAGGTAAATTATTTTTGTTCAAATCTTCTTTTAACCAATTTAAATCTTGTTTGGATATAAATTGAGTTTTTAAAATTCCTCCTGACATAGTTCCTATATCATTATTTACATATGTTCCTAAAATTACGATATGTAGCTCATCTATATTAAATGAAAAAGTAGAATGTTCATAGCCCATTATTTGTTCAACTTCATTCCTAGATAACATTGAACGCAAATCATGATTTCCTATACATGAGTAAAATTTTGTTTGGAAATTCTTAAATTTATTCCAAATATACTTTAAATTAACTATATCTTTATCATGATTATTAAAATCTTCTACTAAATC
>JAAWHY010000086.1 GCA_022795675.1 Clostridia bacterium | reverse complement strand
TTATAATCAATACACATACTTTCTATAAGAAGCTTCATTATTATAATTGATATTAATAATGAAAACGCTTTCTTTATTTTAAAAATTTTTAATATTTTATATATAATAAACATAATAAATGAATTTGTAATAATCGCCATTATTCGCATAATCAACATTTCTGTTCCAAAAATTTTCAAAATTATTCCACAAAAAAGAGGTAATCCTGGAGTTGTTACTAAGTTAAAATCCTTATATGGTAATAATCCATTTGCAATATTTCTTGCCATATTGAAAATCCAAACTTCATCTAAATTGTTTAGATTTCTTGTAAGAATAATAGCAGATGTTGTTATTACAAAAAATACAAATACTAGTATGTCTTCCCTATATTTTTTCATTATTTCTCCTTCTGTCTTTCAAAATTATATCCTAAATGTGCATAAGCATCAGGCAATGCAACCCTTCCTCTTGTAGTTCTAGAAAGGAAACCAATTTGTATTAAATATGGCTCATATACATCTTCTAGTGTCTCTACTTCTTCTCCAATAGTTGTTGCTATTGTATCTATTCCTACAGGTCCGCCATTAAATTTTGAAATTATTGTATCTAGTATCTTTCTATCAATTTCATCTAATCCTAATTCATCAATTTCTAAATTATTTAGGGCTGTTTTTGCTATCTTTATAGTTATACTACCATCTCCTAATACAACTGCATAATCTCTAACTCTTTTTAATAATCTATTAGCAATTCTAGGTGTCCCTCTTGAACGTCTTGCAATTTCTTCACTTGCTTTTTCATCAATTTCTACTTCTAAAATATGAGCAGACCTTTTTATAATATCATTTAGTTCATCTTCACTATATAATTCTAGTCTAGTTACAATACCAAATCTATCTCTTAATGGTGTTGTAAGTGAACCTGCCTTAGTAGTTGCCCCAATTAATGTGAATTTTGGTAAGTCTAATCTTATTGACCTAGCAGATGGTCCTTTACCAATCATTATATCTAATGAATAATCTTCTAAAGCTGGATATAATATCTCTTCAACAGCTCTATTTAATCTATGTATTTCATCTATAAACAAAATATCATATTCCGATAAATTTGTAAGTATGGCAGCTAAATCTCCTGATTTTTCTATTGCAGGACCTGAAGTTATTTTTATATTTGAGTTCATTTCATTAGCAATAATGTTAGACAGAGTAGTTTTTCCAAGTCCAGGAGGACCATATAATAGTACATGGTCTAATGGCTCGCTTCTTTGTTTAGCTGCTTCTATATATATTTTCATGCTTTGTTTAACTTTAGTTTGTCCTATATATTCTTTTAAATTTTTAGGTCTTAAAGATTTTTCCATTTGTTCTTCTTCAATACCATCTACCTCAAGTTTTGTTAAATTATTTTCATCCATTAGCTATATTCATTCCTTTTTAATTTGATATGATTATTATATATGGAACAAACATTTTTTGCAATAGGTTTAGCAACGAATATAAAAAAATCCCTAAGCATCGCTTAGAGACTTTTATCTATCTATTTATTTTAAACAACAAATATTAACTTACTATTTTTTATATTTGGTTCTGTTCTAATATAATTCATTTGTTTTATTTCTTTAGGTGCTTCATCTAATAATCCAGAATAAACGATATTATTAAAGCCTTGTATTACCTCAATATCAATTCCTTTGAAATCTCCAATTTTATGTAACATATTCTATAACATCTCCTTCTCTTGTAAATCGTTATAAGTATTATAACATTAAAATTTTTATATTTGCAATAGTATTTCTATAATTTTTTTTAAGACAAATTTCAATATTTTGCTATATGATTTTTGACTTATCTCCCATCATGTTTTGCTTGATTTATTTGTCTAATAAAGAAATAAAAATTTCTTAATATTTTCTATATTTTTAAAATTTATTACCTTTGAATATTATCACTTTGTTAAACATATATATTAATTAAAACTATTTATTATTTTACGAGTTATACTAATAGCTAGATTGGAGGTTTTATGTATATAAAAAGATTAATATTTATTTCTATAGTTTTGTTTTTTGTATTATTTTACTCATGCTGTTCTTTTGCCTCTACTTATGAATATATTTGGTCAACTATAGCAGATACAAACTCTGGTAGTTCGTCTATTGCTGTATCTTCTGATTTAAATAGCGGTTCTTTAAATTTAGAATCTACTGGTGCAATTTTAATTGAGCAATCTACTGGACAGATATTGTATGAACAAAATTCTCATGAAAAATTACGTCCTGCAAGTGTAACAAAAGTTATGTCTATTCTGCTAATAATGGAGGCTTTAGATAGAGGCGAAATTACTTTAGATACTTTAATTCCATGTAGTGAGAATGCAAGGTCTATGGGCGGTTCACAAATATGGCTAGATACTAGAGAAACATTAAGTGTAAATGATATGTTAAAAGCTATATGTGTAGTATCTGCTAATGATTGCACTATGGCTATGGCAGAATACTTAGGTGGTTCTGAAGAAGTATTTGTTGAACGAATGAATACAAGAGCTAAAGAACTTGGCATGAATGATACTCATTTTGTAAATTGCCATGGAATTGATGAAGATAATCATGTTACTTCTGCATACGATATTTCTTTAATGTCTCGCGAACTTTTAACAAAGCACTCAGAAATCACTAATTATACAACTATATATATGGATTCTCTTCGAGATGGAAAATCTGAACTTGTAAATACAAATAAATTACTTCGTACATATAATGGATGTACTGGTTTAAAAACTGGTTCGACAGGTCTCGCATTATATAATTTATCTGCTAGTGCAACTAGAGATGATTTATCTCTTATAGCAGTAGTAATGCATGCACCATCAACTGCAATTCGTTTTGCCGAGGCTAAAAAATTATTAGATTATGGTTTTACTAATTATTCTGCTGTATCTTTTGGAAATACTGGAGATGTTGCTACAATTGCAGAAATCACAAAAGGAACATCTCAAACAGTAGAAGCTGTGTTTGAATCTTCTGCTTCTGTAATTATTAAAAAAGGGCTAGAAAAAAGTGTTACTCAAAACATTATTTTAGATGAAAATTTGGAAGCTCCTATTGTTAAAGGTCAAAAAATTGGAATTGCAAATTATACTTTAAATAATGAAATAATTGCAACAGTAAATCTTGTTGCAAATGATGATGTTAAAAAATCTGGGTTTTTAAATATAACATCAGATGTGTATGCAGAGTGGTTTTATATGATGAGATAAAAATACTAAGGATACAATAATTGTATCCTTAGTATTTTTATATTAAATTTATCTACCCTCTCCAACACCATTAGGAGTATCATAAAATCTGTTATTTAGTATTTCTTCTATTAGATTTACTGCTTCTAGAGGTGTTTGTGGTGGTAAAAGTATTTTTCTATCTGAATATCTAATTTTCAAATTACCTGGAGTACCTGGTACACCAAATAACCAGTCCTTTAAATTATTTACCTTAATTATATTTCCGTCGTCATCCCTTCCTGTCATATCAGTTTTAATTTTCTTTCTTTTTGCATCTCCTCTTTTAATAACTTCATCTTTAATCATAGTTCTTATCTCTTTAGGATCCATCTTAATCTTCCTTATATCTATTTCTCTTCTTTTACGTGTTATACACATTCGTGAATTATATCTATCATCCATCCAATTATTTTTAGGGTCAGGATAATAAGAATTTTGCGATATTTCAAAATTTGCTTCTTCCATAACTTCTCTATCAAAAAAATTAAAATTTTCAGCAAAATCTTGAAACTCTTCTAACGTATAATTACGGTTTAGCATTTTCATGTAAATACTTATATAATCATCTTTGCTTAAAGTCATTGATTCTGCCAAAACTCTTATTGTTTTAAAAGTTTCATTATCACCTGCTATTTTTTTATAATAACTAGTTTTGTCAAAATCATTTAATCTTAATATTAATCCACTTTTTACAGTATTTTGTACATTCTGCATTAAATTTTTTAACATAAAAGAAGTGTTATGCCAATTTAAAACAATATATTCAACTTCGCCATATTCATCAAGATCTCGTGGTATATAACCATTATTTTCTCTTTTTTCAGCTACATCTCTTTTTAAATCTTGAATGATTTTTCTAAATTCAAAGGTAAAATCTTTTTTATCTATATCTGTTATTAATGATAGTGCTGTAAAAGACTCTGCTTGCATTATAGTTTCGTGCATACTTGTAGCTTTAAGCCCTAATAATTTGAAATTTCTAAATTGTTCAAATGCATCTTCTTTAATATCTTGTACACTTACTGGAAAACCATTTTCATTTAAGCTATCTACAATTACAGCATTATCAATACCTGATGCTCTTATATATTCTACAATAGAATTTATTTGGTTTAAACCTATAAAATATTTATTTTTTGCACATCTATCTAAAAGTTCCTTAGCATTTTCTTCATTATGTTCTTGTTTCGTATAATCTATTAAATCTTGTATTCTCATGTCTTCTAATTCTTTTCTATCTATTTCACTAGGTTTATCTTGTTCATTTTCAATACTCATTATGATTTCTCCTTCAATTCTCTATATACATTTTATGGTAAAACCTAAAATTAACATAATTATTATATATCTTTGTTGGTATTATGTCAAGTAAAACATTGTAAAATTGTAATTAATCTGTGATAATATTACCCTAAGAAAATATCTCATGAAAATGATACCCAATGGAAAAGATAAGGAGATGAGATATTTAATGAATAAAG
>JAAWHY010000085.1 GCA_022795675.1 Clostridia bacterium | reverse complement strand
AAAATGTAGCTACATTTTTGCTCTTTTTCCTTTCACTCAGAAATCATTAGCTCAAAAAATAGATTACTTCCGGATCGCTAGCCCAAGCAGTAAAGACACCTAATTTTGAAATATCAGTAACTTCTTTCCATTCAAGCAAACAGTTACATTTTTCACACTGAATGCCTATACGCTTTTGATTGTTATCATAGAAGTATGCCCCATCATCTTTAAAAAAGGGGTCCTTTCTATAATCAGATTCCAAATGCTTATACAAGTCTCCAGAAACAAAAATCCATGAACGGTTTTCCTCTGCTAACCGAATGACGTATTCAATGATGTTTTGATTTCTGTCTACCACTTCTTCAACTACTTTTTTCATGCTAATTTCCTCCTAATTAAAAGTGTTTTTTTCTGCAATAGCATTAAATCTATTTTCTTAATTATATTATATTTTATGTAATTTTGCAAATCCATGTTGTTCTCTGATAGTGTCAATTTTATTCTATTTTCATTTTTATATCCTCTATTATATAATTTAATTCGTTTTCATTGTAGCTTTTTTCTATACTGTCTATTGTTAATATATCTCCACTTGTGAAATTATAAAGATATTCAAAATCAAAATACAAAAACTCTGATATACTCTTAAACCAATTATTAATAGCCCCGCATATTTCCTGCTGTTCTTCTTCGCCCATTTGACCAACAGTAATTAAAAATATTTTCTTTCCTTTTAAGTTTTCACTAGCACAATATGGATTAAACCTATCAAATACATTTTTTAAAATACCTGTTATTTGATTCATATAAATAGGAGACATAATTATAATGTTATCACATTTACTGATTGCATCATAAATTTTGTTCATATCATCTTTTAATACACATTCATTTTCTTTATTCTTTTGACATACATTACATCCTAGACAATATTTAATATCTAAATCTGCTAGTGAAAGAAAAGTGTCATTTTTACTTTTTAATTTGTTCAATAAGTAATAACTATTGTGTTTTCTATTACTAGCACTTATATATAAATTCATGTCTTACCTCCATATTATAATATTTCTAGTCCTGCATATTTTGCCATTAATCTTTTATGTCCTGCCTTTTCAAATGATATGTCTACTTTGTAATCGTCCCCTTCTTGTTCTATATAATTTATTGTTCCCTGCCCAAATTTTTTATGATACACTCTAGCACCTGGTTTATATTTTGATATATCTATACTAGGTGAAGAGGTTGGTTTATTTAGGTTACTTAAAAAACTTTCTGCTGTTCTAAATCCAAAGTTTGAATTACTTTTTGTGACTGAATTTGCTACCACTCCACTATAAGTTTTTACATTACTATTTGTTCTTCCTCCATATTCCCAGTTATATCTATTATCCTCTGACATATTTTCTCCACCTGATGTGAATATATCTTCATATCCTTCTAGCATTTCTTTTGGAACTTCTTTCATAAATCTTGATATTGCATTACATGAAGTTGAGCCGAATATTGTTCTTGTTCTTGAACATGTTAAGAATAGACACTGTTTTGCTCTAGTCATTCCAACATAGCATAAACGTCTTTCTTCTTCAAGCCCTGCTTCTTCTTGTATTGATTTATATCCTGGGAAAATTCCTTCTTCCATTCCAACTAAAAATACTACTGGAAATTCTAATCCTTTTGCACTATGTAAAGTCATTAATGTAACTTTGTCTTGATCTTCATCTATTTCATCTGAATCAGATGAAAGTGTTATTCCTTCCAAAAATTCTGCAAGTGTGTTTTCTGCTGATTCCTTTTCAAATTCCATTGCAACAGTTAATAGTTCCTCTAAGTTTTCGATTCTAGTCTCCGCTTCTATTGTATTTTCATTTTCTAGTGCTTTTGTATAACCTGTTATATTCAAAGTCAACTTAATAAGTTCTGATATTGGCATATTATCTTTTTTTGCAATTAAACCTTCTATCTGTTCTATAAATTCCCTAGAGTTTAAATAAACTCTATTTAGTCCATATTCTGAGGCATTTTTTATAATTTCATACATTGGTTTTTCAATTTGTTCTGAAAGTTCTTGTACCTTGTCTAAACTTGTTTTCCCAATACCTCTCTTAGGCTCATTTATTATTCTTCTTAGACTCATATTATCATTTTGATTATGTATAAGTCTTAAATAGGCTATAGCATCTTTAATTTCTTTTCTTTCATAGAATTTAAGTCCACCTATAATTTTATATGGTATACCTTCTCTATTTAAAATTTCTTCTATACTACGTGATTGAGCATTCATTCTATATAATACTGTAAAATCTGAATATTTGAATTTTTCTTGATATTTCAAATGCTCAATTTGATTTACAACATATCTTGCTTCATCATATTCGTTGTCTGCCCTATATCCTGTAACTAAAGTTCCTTCTTCATTTTCTGTCCATAATTCTTTTTTATACTTTGTTGGATTATTTTTTATTATAGCATTTGCGACATTTAAAATACTTTTTGTACATCTATAGTTCTGCTCTAGTTTTATGATTTTTGTACCAATAAAATCTTTTTCAAAGTTTAAAATGTTTGATATATCTGCACCTCTAAAAGAATATATTCCTTGGTCATTATCTCCAACAACAGTAATATTTCCATGTGTTGCAGCAAGTAATGTTATTAATGTAAATTGTGCTTTATTTGTATCTTGATATTCATCTACTAATATATATTTGAATTTATTTGCATAATATTCCAGTACTTCGGGTTCTTGCATTAAAATTTTTATTGTTAGATTTATGATATCATCAAAGTCTAGTGCATTATTTTCTTTTAATCTTTTTTGATATAGTTCATATATCTTTGATATTGTTTCTTTTCTAAAGTCTCCAAAGCTTCTATTTGAGTAATCTTCTGGCTCTAACATTTCATTTTTTGCATTACTTATCTCATACATTACACTTCTATCTGTAAATAACTTATCATCTATATTAAGTGTTTTTAGACAATCTTTTACTAAACTTTTTTGGTCTGATGTATCAAATATGATAAATGATGTATCATACCCAATTCTATCTATAAATTTTCTCAATATTCTCACACATATAGAGTGAAATGTGCCTATCCAAATATCATTTGTTGTATTCTGTAATAAATTTTCTGTTCTTATTTTCATCTCATTTGCCGCTTTATTTGTAAATGTTATTGCTAATATATTCCAAGGTAAAACATTCTTTTCTTTTATTAAATATGCTATTTTATGTGTTAATACTTTTGTTTTACCACTTCCTGCTCCTGCTATTATTAAAGATGGACCTTCTGTGGCAAGTACTGCTTCTCTTTGTTTATCGTTTAATCCTTCTATTATATCGTTCATGTGTCATTTTCCTTTCTTTCACTCCTCTTGCCCTTTTAGTTTTTCAGCAGTATCAGCCGTAATCAATGCATCTATCATTCCATCTAAGTTTCCATTTAGGAAATCTTCCATTTGATAAATACTCATTCCTATTCTATGGTCTGTTATTCTTCCTTGTGGGAAATTATATGTTCTTATTTTTTCGCTTCTATCTCCTGAACCAACTTGACTTCGTCTTGCATTTGTTAATTCTGCATCTTGTTTTTCTTTTTCTATTTCATATAATCTTGATTTTAATAGTCTCATTGCATATTCTCTATTTTGAACTTGTGAACGCTCTGTTTGACATTCTGCTACCATCCCTGTTGGAAGGTGTATTAATCTAACTGCTGATGAGGTTTTATTTATATGTTGTCCTCCTGCTCCTGATGCTCTAAATACTTCCATTTTTATGTCTGCTGGATTTATTTCTATTTGTACATCTTCTACTACTGGTAGTACTGCCACTGTGGCAGCAGAAGTTTGAATTCTTCCATTACTTTCTGTTTCTGGAACTCTTTGGACTCTGTGTGCACCACTTTCAAATTTCATTCTGCTATATACACCTTTACCTGAAATCATGAATGTTATTTCTTTATATCCACCTAATTCTGTTGCATTTTCATTTAATACCTCTAATTTCCAATGTTTTCTTTCTGAATACATTGAATACATTCTAAATAGTTCCCCTGCAAATAGTGCTGCTTCTTCTCCCCCCGTTCCTGCTCTAATTTCACAAATAGTATTTTTGTCATCGTCTGGATCTTTGGGAATTAAAAGAATTTTGATTTCTTCTTCTATTTGTGGTAATTTCTCTTTTGCAACTTTAATTTCTTCTTGAGCTAATTCTTTTAACTCTGGATCTGATAGCATTTCTTCATTATCTTTTATACTTTGTTCTAACTTTTTGTATTCTCTATACTTTTCAACTATTGGTGTTAAATCTGAATGCTCTTTCATCATTTTTTGCCATTCTTTATTTTGAGCAATAACCTCTGGATCACTTATTTTTTGTGTTAAGTCTTCATACCTTTTTTCAACATCTTCTAGTTTTTGAAACATAAATAAAATCTCCTTTTCTTTTTCTAACATAGTTATTATATATGATTTTTGTTATTTTATCAATATGTATATGCAAATAAATTAAATGAGACAAGAGGATTGGCTTATAAAAACCGTCCCCTTGTCTTCTATTGTTTTACTAATGGACGCCCCTACAATAACTTACAAATTTTAGCTATTGTAAATCACTATTACCATTTATTTTAAGAATTTGATGTCTTTAATTTCTGGATCTTTTTTTCTTATTGTTCTAATTGTTATATAGATACTCATTCCTAATGATGTTATTATCATCATTATTATCATTATACTTACTGCTTCTCCTGTTTTTATGCTTA
>JAAWHY010000084.1 GCA_022795675.1 Clostridia bacterium | reverse complement strand
CCATCTCCCTGTTGGTAGGCGGTATCGGCATCATGAATATTATGCTGGTGTCCGTGACGGAACGTACCCGGGAGATCGGGATCCGCAAGAGTTTAGGGGTTAAAACCTTGCTTCAGCTAATATCACCTGACGACAAAACTGTTAATAAATGTCTCGTTATTTAAGACAAAAATTATGGGGGTAGAACTATGTTACCCCCATAATTTTTTATATCCTATTTACTAATTCTTTAAATTTCTTCCCTCTTTCTGCAAAGTTTTTAAATAAATCAAAACTTGCACTTGCTGGAGAAAATAATACTATTTCTCCCTTCTTTGCAACTTTATGTGCCATTTTAACTGTATCTTCTAAGCTGTCACATACATATATCTCTATTTGTTTATTTTGAATTTCAGCTTCTTCTTTTACTGCATAAAATATTTTATCAGCTGTCTGCCCCATTAAAATCAGAGTTTTTACTCTTTCTAATATTGGCTTGGCAAGTGGTTTATAATCTAAGTGTTTATCATATCCCCCAGCAATTAAAATTATATATTCATCAAAAGAATGTAGTCCTGCCATTGTTCTTGTTGGACTTGTTCCTATCGAGTCATTATACCATTTTACTCCATCTATTTCCTTTACTAACTCTAGTCTATGTTCAACTCCTACGAAATTTGATATTACATCAATTTGGGTATCAACATCTACTAATCCTGAAGTTGCTGCAATAGCAGCACAAGCATTTTCATAATTATGATTTCCTCTTAATTTTATATTTTTAGTGTCTAATATATGTCTTCTTACTTTATCTTTACATTCTTTTATTATTCCATCATCTAAAATTATTCCATCAGATAATTTTTCTTTACTACTAAAAAATCTAACTTTTCCATTTGCTTCATTTTCAAATTCCCTTGTGATTTCATTATCATAGTTTAATACAATAACTCCATTATTGTCTTGATTTTTTAAGATATTTTTCTTAGCTTCTATATATTCTTCATAATCTTTATGTATATTCAAATGGTTCGGTGATATATTTGTTATTACTGAAATTTGAGGACTAATTTCCATTCCCATCAATTGAAAACTGCTCATCTCTAAAACTACTATATCTTCAGGTAGCATTTCCCCTATTCTTGTAAATAATGGTGTTCCTATGTTTCCTCCTAGAAAACATTTATACCCTTTTGCTTTTATTATTTCATATATTAAAGTAGTGGTGGTGGTTTTGCCATCACTTCCTGTAACTCCTATTATTGTTGATGGAGACATTTGCAATACCATTTCTATTTCTGATGTAAGTATTGCTCCACGTTTTACCTCTTCTTGCAATTCTTCTCTACTTGGCATACAACTTGGAGACCTAAAAATAATATCAAATCCTTTTAGATTTTTTAGACTGTCTTCCCCAAAATAAGAGTTTGTTTCATATTTTCTAATTTTTTCAAGTGCTTCTATTGGTATTTTGTCTATTGTCCTATCATCAAAAACTGTTACTCTAGCTTCTTTTTCATTCATATAATCTAATAATGGAATATTACTAACTCCTAGTCCAATTATTGCTACCTTTCTACTTTTTAAATAATTATTAAATTCCTCTAATCTTTCATTCTTATATGCCATGTTGACCTCCATAATAATTTCATATTATTATATTCTTTTTATGTTATTTCAGTTACATATTATACACCTAAAAATGGGAATTGTCTATTGTTTAGAATCTAGAAATTATAGCTTAAAAAGCTAATACTCTTTTTGCAAAATATTAGAGCTATGGTAACATAGCTCTTTTGTTAATTTCAAACAACCTACTTCTACTGATTTCTCCCACAACAGTTCTTATACTTTTTGCCTGAACCACATGGACAAGGATCATTTCTTCCTACTTTTGGTTCTTGATTTACTACTGGAGTTCTTTTTACATCTGATGTTTGTGGAACTTGTGGTTTATTTTCTGATACTACATTTATACTGTCTAATGTTGCTTGAGCAACAGATGTTATCTTTGCTGTTTGTTCTCTTTTTAGTTCTCCTGCTTTTTGAATGTTTAATAGGATTTTTACTACATCTTTTTGTATTTCTGCTACCATTGCGTCAAACATGTCAAATCCTTCTATTCTGTATTGTGCTACTGGATCTTTTTGTCCATAAGCACGTAAACCAATTCCTTCTTTTAAGTCATCCATTGCATCTATATGATCCATCCATTTTTGGTCTACTACTTTTAACATTACTACTCTTTCTAATTCTCTTATCTCTTGCTCTCCAAGTTCTTGCTCTTTTTCTTCATATTTTTGCTTTGACTTTTCTACTATTTCATTTATTACATTAGCTTGATTTAAATTTTCTTCTTTTAAAGCCTCTAATTCACTAATTCCAAAATGATTTTTTATTTCTTGTGCTAAAGATTCTTTACTTATGTTTTCATCTGTTCCAAAGAAGTTTGAAACTACTCCATTTGATACTGGTTCAATCATTTTTATTATGCTTTCTTTTAAATTTTTGCCATCTAATACATCTCTTCTTTGCCCATATATTATTTCTCTTTGTGTGTTCATAACATCATCATATTGTAATACATTTTTACGAATACTAAAGTTTCTTCCTTCAACTCTTTTTTGTGCATTTTCTACTGCATTTGATAACATTTTTGCTTCAATAGGCATGTTTTCGTCAGCACCTATTTTATCATATATATTTGTTATTACATCTCCACCAAATATTTTCATTAAGTTATCATCAAGTCCTATGAAGAATTTAGATTCTCCGACATCTCCTTGACGTCCACTACGCCCTCTTAACTGATTATCAATTCTTCTTGATTCATGTCTTTCTGTTCCTATGATTTTTAAACCACCAGCTTCAATTACCTTTTCCTTTTCCTCTTTTATTTCTTCATCAAATTTCTTTTCTAGTTCCCTAAATAATTTTCTTGCTTCTAATACTTCTTGATTATCTGTTTCATTATAGGCATTTGCTTGCTCAATTATTTCATCTGAATATCCTTTTCTTTTCATTTCTTGTTTTGCTAAAAACTCAGAGTTTCCACCTAGAATAATATCTGTACCACGTCCTGCCATGTTTGTAGAAATTGTTACTGCTCCATATTTACCAGCTTGTGCTATAATTGAAGCTTCTTTTTCATGGAATTTTGCATTTAATACTTGATGTGGTATTCCTTCTCTTTTTAATATACTGCTTATTTTTTCAGAGTTTTCTATTGAAATTGTACCTACTAATACTGGTTGACCTTTTTCATGACTTTTTTTAATTTCTTCTACAATTGCATTAAATTTAGCTTTTTCATTTTTGTATATTACATCATTTAAGTCATTTCTTATCATTGGCTTATTTGTAGGTATTGTTATAACATCTAATTTGTATATTTCTTGGAATTCTGCTTCTTCTGTCATTGCTGTACCTGTCATTCCTGAAAGTTTTGAATACATTCTAAAATAATTTTGGAAAGTAATAGTTGCTAAGGTCTTTGATTCATCTGCTATTCTTACTCCTTCTTTTGCTTCTATCGCTTGATGTAAACCATTATTATAACGTCTTCCATACATAATACGTCCTGTAAATTCATCTACAATTAATACTTCTCCATCTTTTACAATGTAATCTATATCTCTTTTCATTATTCCATTTGCACGTAATGCTTGGTTTATATGATGAACTAAATCAGAGTTATCTAAGTCATCTAGATTATCTACATTAAATGTTTTTTCTGCTTTGTCAATACCTTTTGC
The DNA here is from genome assembly GCA_022795675.1 of Clostridia bacterium. Classification (GTDB taxonomy): domain Bacteria; phylum Bacillota; class Clostridia; order TANB77; family CAG-508; genus CAKPSH01. The sequence continues at coordinate 1,022 of JAAWHY010000084.1, read as the reverse complement.
TGTAAGTGATGCTGATTTTGCTTTCAAGTCTACTATATAGTCATATTTTTCATTATCTTCTGCTTGGTCAATATCTTTTACATCTTCTTCTACGATTACTTTTGGTGTAAGTCTTTTTACAAAGTCGTTTGCTTTTTTATACATTTCTGATGAAGCAGCTGCTTTACCTGAAATAATTAATGGCGTACGTGCTTCGTCAATTAAAATACTATCTATTTCGTCTACAATTGCAAAGTTTAATCCTCTTTGTACAGCTTGATTTTTATATATAACCATATTATCTCTTAGATAATCAAATCCAAATTCATTATTTGTTCCATATGTAATATCTGCTGAATATGCTTTTTGTTTTTCTTCTGGTCTCATTCCGCTAATAACTAATCCTACTGTTAATCCTAGAAATTTATAAACTTTTCCCATCCATTCACTATCACGTGTAGCTAAGTAATCATTTACTGTGACTACATGAACACCTTTACCAGATAAAGCATTTAAGTATGCTGGAAGTGTCGCAACTAAAGTTTTTCCTTCACCTGTTTTCATTTCTGCAATTCTTCCTTGGTGTAAAATAATTCCACCAATTAATTGAACATCAAAATGTCTCATTCCTAAAACTCTTTTAGATGCTTCTCTCATTACTGCAAAAGCCTCAGTTAGAATATCATCTAAAGTTTCTCCATTTTGTAATCTATTTTTGAATTCTTCAGTTTTATTTGTTAATTCTGTATCTGATAATTTTGATATCTCATCTTCTAAATTATTAATTTTATCAACAAGTGGCATTATCCTTTGTACTTCTCTTTCTGAATATGATTTAAATATTTTGTTAAAAATTCCCATTATACCTTTTTCCTTTCACTTACGTTTTTTCTAAAAATATACTATATCACTTTTTTATATATTTTACAAGAGAAATGTTACAGAATTGTAATTAATCTGTGATAATATTACCCTAAGAAAATATCTCATGAAAATGATACCCAATGGAAAAGATAAGGAGATGAGATATTTAATGAATAAAG
>JAAWHY010000083.1 GCA_022795675.1 Clostridia bacterium | reverse complement strand
TATGGAGGATTAGCAAATACTTGGGATTATGGACCATTAGGAGTAGAATTCAAAAATAATGTAAAATTAGCATGGAGAAAAAAATTCATTCAAGAAAATAAAATGAATGTAGGTTTAGATGCAGCAATACTTATGAATCCACAAACTTGGGTTGCTTCTGGGCATGTTGGTGGATTTTCTGACCCTTTAATAGATTGTAAAGAGTGTAAATCTAGACATAGAGCAGATAAACTAATTGAAGAGTGGGCGACAAAGAATGGTAAGGATGTAATAGCAGATGGTTGGTCTGATGAACAAACAGTTAAATACATAAATGATAACAACATAGTTTGCCCTGTATGTGGAAAATTAAACTATACATCAATTAGAAAATTTAATTTAATGTTTAAAACATTTCAAGGTGTTACAGAAGATGCAAAGGCTGAGATATATTTAAGACCTGAAACTGCACAAGGAATTTTTGTTAATTTTAAAAATGTTTTAAGAACTACGAGAAAAAAACTACCAATGGGAATTGCTCAAATAGGAAAAGCTTTTAGAAATGAAATAACACCAGGAAACTTTACATTTAGAACAAGAGAATTTGAACAAATGGAGCTAGAGTTTTTCTGTAAACCTGGTACAGACTTAGAATGGCATTCTTATTGGAAAGAATACTGTAAAAACTGGTTATTATCTTTAGGAATGAAAGAAGAAAATATAAGATTAAGAGACCATGAAAAAGAAGAATTATCACATTATAGTAATGCAACAACAGATATAGAATTTGCTTTTCCATTTGGTTGGGGAGAACTATGGGGAATTGCAGACAGAACAGACTTTGACTTAAAAAAACATATGGAATTCTCTAAAGAAGATATGAATTATTTAGATGTAGAAACTAACGAAAAATATGTACCATATTGTATAGAACCATCATTAGGAGCAGACAGAGTAGCACTAGCATTTTTATGTAATGCATATGAAGAAGAAGAAATTGCAGAAGGAGATACAAGAATAGTACTACATTTACATCCAGTACTTGCACCATATAAAGTTGCTATACTTCCATTATCTAAAAAATTATCAGATAAAGCAAATGAGGTATATGATATGTTATCTAGGAAGTTTGTTTGTGATTATGATGAAACAGGAAGTATAGGAAAAAGATATAGGAGAGAAGATGAAATAGGAACACCTTATTGTGTAACAATAGATTTTGATACATTAGAAAATAATACAGTAACAATAAGGGATAGAGATACAATGGAACAGATACGATTACCAATAGATGAACTAAATAAATGGCTTGAAGAAAAAATAGAATTTTAAACTTAAAAATAAAAGAAGAAATTTGTAACTCGAGAAGGGATGATAACAAATGCAAGAAGAACAGCAAATAACATTAAATGACCTAATATCTACAATTAAAAGGAATAATAAAATAGCAGACATAAAAACAGTAACAAAAGCACATAATTATGCTTTACAATATCATGGATCTCAAAAAAGAAAATCAGGAGAGCCATACATTATACATCCATTAAATGTAGCTAATATTTTGGCAGGATTAGGAATGGATACAACCACAGTTTGTGCTGCTCTATTGCATGATGTTATAGAAGATACAAAAGCAACACGTCAAGATTTAATAAAGGAATTTGGAAAAGAAGTAACAGAAATTGTAGATGGTGTAACGAAATTACAAAAATTACAATACACAGATAAAGAAGAACAACAAGTTGAAAACTATAGAAAAATGTTTTTAGCTATGGGAAAAGATATAAGAGTAATACTTATAAAGTTAGCAGATAGACTTCATAATATGAGAACTTTAAAATACTTAACAAGAGATAGGCAACTTGCAATTTCAAAAGAAACAATGGATTTATATGCACCACTTGCAAATAGAATAGGTATGTATTCATTAAAATGGGAATTAGAGGATTTAAGCTTTAAATATCTATATCCAGATGAATATAGAGAAATTTTAGAAGGGTTAAACGAAAAAAGAGAAGAGAGATTAGACTTTGTAGATAAAATAAAAAAAGAAATTACAATCGAATTAAAGAAGACAAAAATAGTTGCAGATACTACAGGAAGAGCAAAACACATTTATAGTATTTATAGAAAAATGCAAAGGGATGGAATAACTCTAGAGCAAGTATATGATTTATTTGCGTTAAGAATAATAGTTAATTCAGTAAAGGATTGTTATGCAGCATTAGGTGTTGTTCATGATTTATATAATCCAATGCCAGGAAGATTTAAAGACTATATAGCTGTTCCAAAAGCTAATATGTATCAATCACTACATACAACTTTGATAGGACCAAATGCAACACCAGTGGAAGTACAAATACGTACTTGGGACATGCATAGGATAGCTGAATTTGGTATAGCAGCACATTGGGCATATAAAGAAGCAAATAGATTTAAGAAGACTACAGTAAAAGTTGAAGAGGACAAACTATCATGGCTAAGGGAATCTTTAGAATGGCAAAAAGAAATGAATGATCCAAATGAATTTTTAAACACATTAAAGAAGGAATTATTTGAAGATGAAGTATATGTATTTACTAAAAATGGTGAAATCAAAGTATTGCCAAAAGATGCAACCCCAATAGACTTTGCTTATAGCATACATACAGAAATTGGAAATAAAATGACTGGGTGTAAAATAAACTCACAAATGATGCCAATAGTAACAAAATTGAACAATGGAGATATTGTAGATATAATAACATCAGATAATGCAAAAGGACCAAGTAGAGATTGGCTTAAATTTGTTCAAAGTACTAGAGCAAAAAATAAAATTCAACAATGGTTTAAAAAGGCAAACAGAGAAGAAAACATTGAAAAAGGAAAAGAATTGCTTGCAAGGGAAATAAAAAGAGTAGGGCTAACAGAAACAGAACTTTATAAGCAAGAATATATTAATGCAATGTTAGAAAGATATAAATTTCCAAATGTAACTGAAATGCAATCATCTGTAGGATTTGGAGCAATATCTGCAGGAAAAATAGTTTCAAAACTATTAAACGAATACTCTAAAGACCACAAAGAAGAAGAAATAGAAAAGAAAATTGAGGAACTTTCTAGTTCAAGCAAAAAAATTCAAGGAAAACCAACAAGTTCTGGTATTATTGTAAAAGGAATAGATAATTGTTTAGTTAAATTTGCAAAATGTTGTAATCCTGTGCCAGGAGATAAGATAATAGGTTATATAACAAAAGGAAGAGGAGTTTCTGTTCATAGAAGTGATTGTATAAATGTATATGAGTTATTAGAACAAGAAGATAGAATAATAGATGTTGCATGGTATGAAAAGGCAAAAACATCTTATACTGTAAATATAGAGATATTTTCAAATGACAGAGATGGTTTATTATCAGATATTGTAAGAGAGTTTGGAAATGAAAAAGTAAGCATTATGGATATTCGTTCAAAGGTTACAAAAGAAAAAATAGTTATCACAGAGGTTACTACTGAGATAGAAAATTTAGAAACATTAAATAAATTATTTAGAGTTTTAAGAAAGATTGATAGTGTGTATGAGGTCAAACGTAAAAACTGATACAATTCTTTTACAAATATATCATATAAAAATTGTATAGAAGGGAAAAATAATAAAAATGATACTAAAGACATTAAAAATTAAAACATTTTTAGCAGATCCAACAAATTGCTATATAATACATGATGAGATAACAAAAGAAACTATGGTAATAGACCCAGCAGGTGAAACAGATAAAATATTAGAAATGTTAGAAATTTTAGATGCTAAATTAAAATATATAGTAGTAACTCATTGTCATGGAGACCATGTAGGAGGAGTAAATGAATTAAGGCAAAAAGCAGGAGGAACAATACTATTACATAGAATTTGTGAAAGAAATATAAATAATCAAGAAATAATGCTAACAGAATATATAGGAATGGAACCTGTAATATTAACAGATGTTAGAAGAGTAGATGATGAAGATTTATTGCATTTAGGAGATATACAAATGCGAGTAATTCATACTCCAGGTCATACAAGTGGAGGTATATCATTATATTTTAAAGAAGATAAGATGTTATTTTCAGGAGATACTTTATTTAGGGGTACTTGGGGAAGAACAGATTTACCAACAGGAAGTTTAGAAGAAATTATGAGTTCAATAGTTAAAAAATTATTAATATTGCCAGATGATACATTAGTTTATCCAGGACATGGAGTATCAACAATTATAAGGGAGGAAAAACCAATATACTTAAGACTAGAACCTAGAGGATATTAATTATTACAATAAGAATTAGAAAAATTTTTTTAAAATCGGTAATAATATAAATATTAATAATGAAAAAGTGGAAGGAAAGAAAATATGAAAATAACATATAAAGATAAAAATTTTAATGTAGAACCAAATACTAGAATAAAAGATGTGTTAAAAAAAGAGATAGAAAATTCAGAAAATAAAATAATCACTTGTATTTGCAATAATAAAGTAAAAAGTTTAAATCATAAAGTTCATGAAGACTGTAATATAGAATTATTAGATTATACTAATAAAGAAGGAAAAAGGGTATATGTAAGAGGTGCACTTTATATAATGGCTAAAGCTTTTAAGGAAGAATATCCTGAAGCGAAATTAACTGTAAATTATCAATTATCAAATTCTATGTACTGTGTTATAGATAATATGGAAATAACCGACGAAATGATATATAGAGTAAAGACTAAGATGGAAGAAATTATAGAAAAAGATTTAGAAATAAAAAAAGTAGTTATGTCTCAAGATGAAGCTAGAAAGTTTTATGAAGCGAAAGGATTTGTCAATA
>JAAWHY010000082.1 GCA_022795675.1 Clostridia bacterium | reverse complement strand
ATAGGGAATGTATGATACAAATGATACATGAATGCCATACCAACGATAGAATCGTATCATATTTTATGGAAAAAATAGAAATAAAGGGATTAAAAAAAGGAGAAACTTTAATGTTTATTGGAGATAATCATATTTTAGTAAAAATAGAATCAGATGAATTTGAAAAAAATTTAATTGAGTAGAGTTTAAATAGGAGATTGCATTAAATGTAATTAATAAAATTAAAGATGGAAAATTTAAAATAAATCGGTGTAGGAGCGATTAGTAATCGCCCGCACTCTAAAGAAACAATAAAAAATATTATTAAATTCTAAAAAAAGAAAGAAGGAAATATAATGAATCAAATATTAGAAAATGATTTAAAAAACGAATTAAAAGAAAATACAATAGATAATAAAATAGAAACAAAACAAAATAATTTTTTAGGAAATATTTTAGGAAAAACCATAAATACGGCAATAGACACAGGATTAAGAATAATACTTCCAAATTCAATAGAAGATAGTGTAATAGATATAAAAAATTCATTATTTAATGATGGATTAAAAGAGGCAATAAAAAGTGCAATAAATTCAGCCATTAATTTAGGAAAAAGTGCAATAGGAATAGTAACAGGGAAATTCGAAAATGTTTCTCAAGCATATAATGCAGTTAAAAGTGGAGGACTTTTAGATAGTACATCTAAAGCATTAGATAGTGCTATAAAATCAGCAAATAAAAATGGAATGATAAAAGATGGGACTGCAAAATTTATAAAAAAAGGAAAAAATGCTTTAAAAGAATGTATTTCTAGTAATATAGAAAAGACTTTTATGGAGCAAATAGATAGTATAGAGAAAATAGGAAAATATATTAACAATTGGAATAAGTGCTTAGAAATAAAAGACATTAAAGGAATGGAAAGAGAATATAAAAAAATACAACAAAAATTAGATTCAGTTATGCCATTAGAACAGACATTAAATGAAGTAGAAGTAATTTCTAATATACAAACATTAATAAAAAATAAAGGAGGGATAGAAAATTTATCATTTGAAGAAATAGAATTAGCAAAGAAATTAGTATAATAACAAAAGAAAAAAATTAAAGTTTTTCACTTGCATATTTTTTGTTGTTTTAGTATAATACAAGAGAATAAAAAACAACGAAAAATATATAGGGAAAAGAGGATTTTAAATGGATAGACCAGAAGAAACAATAATTGAAAGAGATATTGAAAAAGAAATGAGAACGGCATATATTGATTATGCAATGAGCGTAATTGTAGCACGTGCTTTACCAGATGTTAGAGATGGTTTAAAACCAGTACATAGAAGAATTTTGTATTCTATGCATGAAGATGGAATTACCTCAGACAAGCCATATAGAAAATCAGCAAATACAGTAGGTTCTGTACTAGGAAGATACCATCCACATGGAGATGCAGCAGTATATGATGCAATGGTAAGAATGGCACAAACCTTCTCATTAAGATATCCATTAATAGATGGACATGGAAACTTTGGTTCAGTAGATGGAGATCCACCAGCTGCAATGAGGTACACAGAAGCAAGAATGTCAAAAATTGCAAATTATATGATGGCAGATATAGAAAAAAATACAGTAAATTTTGTACCAAACTATGATGATAGATTACAAGAACCGAATGTATTACCAACAAAATTACCAGCATTATTATTAAATGGTTCATCAGGAATAGCAGTAGGAATGGCAACAAACATACCTCCACACAACTTAATAGAGGTAGTAAATGGAATAGATGCAATGATTGATAATCCTGAAATAACAAACGAAGAATTAATGCAATATATAAAAGGACCAGATTTTCCAACAGGAGCAACAATACTAGGAAAAGAAGGTATAAAAGAAGCATATACTACAGGACGTGGAAAAATAATTATGAGAGCAGAAGCTGAAATAGAGGAGATGTCTGGAAATAGACAAAGAATAATTGTAACATCTTTGCCATATCAAGTAAACAAAGCACGTCTACACCAAAATATAGATCAACTTGCTAGAGATAAAAAAATAGAAGGAATATCAGCAATAAGAGATGAATCTGATAGAACAGCCAATACTAGATTAGTAATAGAATTAAAAAGAGATGCAAATGCACAAGTAGTATTAAATAGATTATATAAATATACACAAATGCAAGATACGTTTGGTGTTATAACATTGGCATTAGTTAATGGAGAACCAAAAATATTAACTTTAAGAGAATGTATTTATTATTTCTTAGAACATAGAAAAGAAGTAATAGTTAGAAGAACGAAATTTGAACTTGAAAAGGCAGAAGCAAGAGCACACATATTAGAAGGTTTAAGAATAGCTATTAATAATATTGATGAAGTTATAAAGATAATTAGAGAATCTTATGATGATGCTAAAGAAAAATTAATGGAAAGATTTAAATTATCAGAAATACAGGCACAAGCAATTTTAGACATGAGATTAAAAACATTACAAGGTTTACAAATAGAAAAAATAGAAGAAGAATATAGCGAATTGATGAAGTTAATTAAACATTTAAAAGAAATACTTGCAAATGAATACTTAGTATATCAAATAATAAAAGAGGAATGCGAAGAACTAAAAAATAAATATGGAGATGAAAGAAAGACAAAAATAGTTGCAGCTGCAGGAGAATTTATTGATGAAGATTTAATAAAAGAAGAACAAACAGTAATAGCATTAACACATTTTGGATATATTAAACGTATGCCTATAAATACATATAAGAGTCAAAGAAGAGGAGGAAAAGGAATTACAGGTATTGCAACTCGTGAAGAAGATTTTGTTAAAAATATATTTACAGCTTCAACACATGATACAATATTATTCTTTACAAATAAAGGAAAGTTATATAGATTAAAGGGATATGAAATACCTGAAGCAGGAAGAACAGCAAAGGGAACAGCAATAGTTAATTTATTAAGTTTAGACCCAGGAGAAAAAGTATCAGCAATTATTCCTATACAAAATTTTGCTGATGGAAAATACCTATTAATGTCAACAAAGAGAGGAATCATAAAAAAGACACCACTTACGGAGTATGATTCATCTAGAAGAACAGGATTACAAGGAATTACACTAAAAGATGATGATGAATTAATTTCAGTAAGATTAACAGATGGAGAAGATAATGTAGTTTTAGTTACACAAAATGGTCAATGCATTACATTTAATGAAAAAGATGTAAGACCAATGGGAAGAGTATCACAAGGAGTAATAGGAATAAAACTAGATTCAGATGATGTTGTGATAGGAATGGAATCAATAATAACAGGAAGTAAAGCAACATTATTAACAATAACTGAAAATGGATTTGGAAAAAGAACAGAACTTGATGAATACAGAGTTCAAATAAGAGGAGGAAAAGGAGTAACAACATATAAAATTACTCCAAAGACAGGAAAAGTAGTAGGAATAAAAATTACAGATGGTAATGAAGATGTAATGTTAATAACTGATACAGGAATAGTTATAAGATTAAAGGTTTCTGAAGTTAGTGTTTTAGGACGTTCAACACAAGGGGTTACATTAATAAGGACAAACGATGGAGGGAAAGTAGTAAGTTTTGAAATAGTAGAACCAGAAGAGGAAATAAAAGAAGATTTAGAAGAAGTGGAGATAGAAAACAATTCTATTGAAGAATAAAAAATAAAAATAGACATGAGATATGTCTATTTTTATTTTTTCAAAAAACACTATATTAGAAAATATAAATAATAAACAAAATATGAATAAAGAAATAAAAATAACTAAAAGTTAAATATAATATTAAAATAACATAAACTTAATAATTAAAAATAAATAAAACTAAAATATAAAAAATAAATAATAAAAAAATAAAAAAGAAAATAATAAAAAAATTTAAAGTAAAAATAAAAAGAGGTAAAAGAAAAAACAAATAAATAATAAAAAGGAAATAGAAATTATAAATAAAAAGAAAAACAAAACAAAAATAAATAATAAACAAATAAAATTAAAAATATAAGAAGTTTAATGATGTATATATAAAATAATAGAAAAAGGATAAGAAAAAAGTAATGAAAAAGTACAAAAAGATTGTTAGAAATTAGAAAGAAGTCAGCCAAAAAGAAAAGACGAAAAAAGTAGAAAAATGGGATTTGGAAAAAGTCAGAATTAGAAAAATCGAAACCGATAAAAACCCCTGTTATCAATAAGTTAATAAAAATATAAAGTAAAATTGAAAGGAAGCATTAAAATAGAATCTAGGGTATAAGCATAGGTATAAATTTATAGATAAAATTGGATATAGTTATAGATGAATGTAATATGAAGAAACAGGATTAAAAGAAATATTATTAATAAGACATATATATTTGTATAGAAAATATTATGAGAAAAAATTCATATATAATATTAAGATCCAAATTACAATAAATTAAAAAGAAAAAATAGAAAAATAAAATATATATTAAGATATAAATTAAGAAAATAAAAATAAATAAGGAATAATATTAAAATAATAAATAATATAAATTCAATAATTAAAAAATAAATAAAACGAAAATATAAAATAATTAAAAAGTAAAAAAGCAAATAATAAAAAAAATTAAAGTGAAAATGAAAAAAGATAAAAGAAAAAAACTAATAAATAATTAAAAAGAAATAGAAATTATAAATAAAAAGAAAAACAAAACAAAAATAAAGAATAAAATAAATTATATTAAAAATATAAAAAGTTTAATGATGTACATATTGAAAAATAGAAAAAGCAAAAGAAAAAAGTAACGAAAAAGTACAAAAAGATTGTTAGAAATTAGAAAGAAGTCAGCCAAAAAGAAAAGACGAAAAAAGTAGAAAAATGAGATTTGAAAAAAGTTAAAATTGGAAAAATCTAAACCTCTAAAAACTCCTGTTATCAATAAGTTAAT
>JAAWHY010000081.1 GCA_022795675.1 Clostridia bacterium | reverse complement strand
AAACCCATTCCTATAATACTTCTCATTCCAATAATCAATATAATCCATAAAATTCTCATCAAGAAAACTAAATTGTTTTTCAACATATTTTCTATCCTTTTTAGGAACACGTTTTAAAATTCTTTCAGAAATCTCATCAAAATAAATATGATGTTTTCTATCCTCATCACAAGTCAAAGAACATAAATCTTCCTCTCTAAAATTTAACCAATCTTTTAAAATATCATCATTAACTTCTCTTAAATTATTCATTGTTAAAACCTCCATTTTTATAAATTTCAAAATTTAACACATCAAAACACAAGAAAACTTGCAAAAACAAATTCAAAAATTCATTGAAATTTCATGTGTTTCGTGCTTCAAAAAATTGGGGACAAATTGGGGACAATCGTTGCAAAAAAGTACAAAATTCAACCCAATTCATAATCACACCAATTTGCCATAACCCTATTAAAACCAATAGAAACTCAAGTTAACAAAATTCCTCAAAAACACTAATTAAATTCTCATAACCCTGAGGTCGTAAGTTCGAGTCCTACCCTCGCAACCAAGAAAAACAAAGCACTTGCTAAATATTAGCAGGTGTATTTTTTTGTATGGCACTTAATATACACTTAATACTAGAACTAGTACAAACATATATATTTCACCTAAAATATTATTTTAATAGCAAATTACGATATTTTATACACCTTGTTTTTACACTTACTAATGTAAATGCAAATATATTAGATGTAACAGTAAAGGATAAGGAACAACAAAAAGAAATATATTATAAATAATGAAAAAATAAAAACCCAAACCCCACATATTATATTTTTATATGTGGGGTTATGAGTTTCGGGATAACGGATAGTTACTCTGCAAAGTAAATTGTCAACCCTGCTGATAATCCCTCAGAAAAGTGGTCACAGTCTGCATGTTTAGCACCGTCGACTTTTTTCATGTCTTCAACTATTGCATTGCACTGATCCTTAGTGGGAATCTCATTGGTCAGGGTTTCGTTTGCATTGAACCACACTGTCATTACACTTTCCCGTTTGATATCGTGCATGAGAATCGTGGGGGTTAATGTTGTGTGGTCTTTGCAGATGTTGTGTAACATTGTTGCTCTTGGTGTGAGTTCGTCTAAAACAAGCAGAATAGCAAAGTATAATATATGAGATAGAAATAATAAATTATTGAGATTAATATAAAACCATTTTATTGTAAAAAAAAGTCATTTATGATAGAATACTATCAAGTATTATAATTAATAAAAGAAATAAAACAATTCAAACAGAAAGTATTCTGTAGAAAAAGCAAAAGGTACAAGCATTAAATATAATAGACTATAAGGATAATTAAAAGTGGAGGAATAAAACTATGAGGGTCACAGAACCAATTGTTGAAAAAATTAAAGATAATATAGATTCATTGAATTTATTTGAAAAGGAAATTACAAAATCAAACGATGATAAAAAGAAAGATATTATAATGAGATTTCCTGTAGTATATATTCATAATTGGAAAAATAAGAATAAGTATGAGGTATATGTAGGTGAATCAAATAATATTTTTCAAAGAACTAAACAACACTATAATGAAATGAAAAATGACAACGAATGGCAACATAATCTGTTAGATGGAAATGCTAACTTGTATGTCATAGGACATGAACACTTTAATAAATCTATGACGATGGACATAGAAACAAAGTTAATTCGTTATTTAACAAGTGTTGAGAGTATAAGAAAAGTACATAATGGAAGAGATAATCCTCAAAATAATTATTATCCAGTCGAGGAATTAGAAGATATATTTACAAAGATCTGGAGGAAGCTTAGAAAATATGATAAAGAACTATTTCCTTTAGAAAGTTATATTAAAGATTCTGCTATTTTTAAAGCATCTCCATTGCATAAACTTACAGAAGAACAACAAAAAGCTAAAGAAAAGATTCTAGAAAGAGTAGCTAGTGCATTAAAAGACAATAAGAGAGGTCAACTTATTTTTATTGAGGGAGAAGCTGGAACAGGGAAGACAGTATTAAATAGTAGCACCTTTTATGAATTATTTTGCAATTATGAAGAAGAAAAAAGCAATAATAATGATTTAAAATATGAAACTTCAAATTGTTTCTTATTAGTAAATCACGATGAACAAATTACAGTATATAGACAAATTTTTGATAAGTTAGGAATTACTGATAAATATGGAAAAGTAGTTAATAAACCTACTCCTTTTATAAATAAACATTCTATTGATAATCCTGTAGATGTTATTTTCGTTGATGAAGCACATTTATTATTAACACAAGGAAAACAATCTTATAGAGGAAACAATCAATTAAAAGATATTATGGACAGAGCTAAAGTAGTTGTTGTAATGTTTGATGAAGACCAAATATTAACAACAGAACAATATTTAGAATATGAGAAAATAGAAGAATATAGAAATGAATCTTCAAGAAATGATAATTATATTAAACTTGAGAATCAACTTAGAATGCATGCTAATGAAGAAGTAATTGACTGGATTAATTCATTTACTAAAGAAAGAATAATAAAAAATATGCCTGATGATTTAGGAGATTATGATATAAGAATTTTTGATGATCCTAAAATGCTAGATAAAGAAATTAGAAATAAAGCATTAAAGGATAAATCAAGATTATCAAGAGTAATTGCGACTTATGATTGGCCATACATTAAGGATAACCACAAAAACTGTCCAGATAAATATTGGGAAGTAAAAATAGGGAATTGGCACAAACCTTGGAACAGAGAATTAGAAAAGGAGTTAGATAGAAAACAAAAAAGAAGTATAGAAAAACTTGCTTGGGCAGAGCAACCTCAGACAATTAATGAAATTGGTTCAACATATACAATTCAAGGATTTGATTTAAATTATGCAGGTGTAATTCTTGGACCATCTGTCAAATATAGAAATGGACATATTGTTTTTGATCCAAGCAAAAGTTGTAATGAAAAAGCCATTAGAAATAGAACATTATCTGATGGAACTTCACAAAAGTTTGGAGAAGAATTGCTTAGACACGAAGTAAGAGTTCTTATGACACGTGGAGTTAATGGTTTATATATATATGCATGTGATGATGAACTAAGAACACAACTAAAAAAATGTACTGGAAATTATTTAGAATATAAAATAGATCAAGATGAAAGCAACAAGGATATCTAAAGATTGCAGAAGAGATTATGGTTCTTATTTTATGCTAATTATTTAGCTTTAGGACACCTTTATATCTATTTTTTAAAAAGAAAAGACTGTTGCAAACCCAAGAATTTTTTCTAGAGTTTGTCAACAGTCTGACTTGTATTTCTACAAGTGTTTTACCACTGAAAGGTCAGTGATTTTCAGAAGAATGTTTACGCTCAGCCATTTTTCTCAGACGAAGCTGAAATTTGACATCAGCTAATAGCTTTGTGATTTCACGCTGAGTTTCAAGTAGCTCTTTTGTTGTCATTTTTGACGTGTCAATATGAACGTTCCCAAATACTCCTTTCATTGCCCTACCTCCTGAGGTGTTTTTTTAATAAATATAGTATATCATATTTTACCTAAAAATACAAATACTACATCTAAAGAGGTGTAAGTATTGATAGACAAAGAAATTATAAAATTATGGAGACAGGGATTAAATAAATACAAATTAGCAGAAATGTATAAAAGAAGATATAATCACAGAACAAGAATAATAAGAAGTGAGATGAGAAATAGACATGCAGGAAGATATATAAGCAATTACGAAGCACTTGCTTATATAGAAAAAACTATATTAAATTATTTGAGAAATCAAAAGATGTGAAAAAGAAATATATAAGAACGACACTAGAAAATATTGGAGATGCAATTAAAATAGTTGTAAAACAAGCAGAATTAAGAGAAATAGAATTATAAATAAATAAGTGTAAAAAATATTACAAAAATAAAACAAAATTGTAACAAAAATGTAATATTCCAATACTGAAAAATAGAATGTAGAATTTTAAAGGATAAGGAGAAAAAAATTTACTAATAGACTATTATACTCAAAAAGAAGATATTGACAATAAAAAATAAAAATGTAAAATATAGTAAAGACAATCCAAGTATTACTTATACTCATAAGATAATCTATATAGAGATACTAATGAATATAAGAAAAATACATAAGATAAAATGTACAAAAGAAAATAAGATACAAGAGACAAATATATAATAATAACCAAAGATACAAAAGGACACGTTGAAACGTGTCCTTTAATGTTAACATTAAAATTAACCCCCAGCTATGCTGGGGGACTCGGAAAACTTATAGTTTTGGACAGAGTAACAAAAGTCCCCACCCAAACATGATATAATATTTTAAGTTTGACGGCTTAAAAATATTAAATATGAAAGGAGTGGGACGTATGAAAAGTCCATACACAGATAGTTTAGCACATACAACATGGGAATGCAAGTACCATATTGTGTTTGCGCCAAAGTATAGAAGAAATGAAATATATGGAACGTTAAAGAGAGAAATAGGAATGATATTAAGAGAATTATGCAGAAGAAAAGAGGTAGAGGTAATAAATGCAGAGGCATGTCCTGATCATATACATATGTATGTAAGCATACCACCCAAATTAAGTGTATCATCATTCATGGGGTATTTGAAAGGAAAAAGTACATTGATGATATTTGAAAGACATGCAAATTTAAAATATAAATATAGCAACAGAACATTTTGGTGTAGAGGATTTTATGTAAGTACAGTAGGAAATAACAAGACAGCAGTGTATAATTATGTACAAAATCAATTAAAAGAAGATATGATGTCAGATCAAATAACAATAAAAGAATATAAAGACCCTTTTAAAGGGTAGTAAGTAAAAAAGACGCAAGCGAAAGTGGCGTAAGCTGTCAAACTGGGACGCTTCAGCGTCAGCTAGTATCAAGGCCTTATAGGCCGATATGAAAATCCCCCAGTTATACTGGGGGATAATTATAA
>JAAWHY010000080.1 GCA_022795675.1 Clostridia bacterium | reverse complement strand
TGTGGAGGAGGACTTTCTGCTTAGTGCATTTGGAAATGAATATCTTCAATATTAGAAAATTCATCATATACATTTACAAATAATAAAAAAGTTGTTATATATCATACACATACATGTGAAAGTTACACACCAACAGAACAATATAAATATCCAATGACAGATTCATATAGGACTACAGATTTAAATTTTACTGTAGCCAAAGTAGGAGATGAATTATCATCACAACTAGAGAAATATGGGTTTAATGTAATCCATAGTAAAACTTATCATGATTATCCATCATATAATGGTTCATATGGAAGGTCACTAAAAACTTTAGAAAGTATATTAACTAAAAATAAGGATACAGAAATTACTATTGATTTACATAGAGATGCAGTTGGAAGTAATAGCAATTATGCACCTAGTGTGCAAATAGGAGATGAAGTATGTGCACAAGTTATGTTTGTAATTGGAACAGATGGATCTGGACTAGAACATGAAAATTGGAGAAGGAATTTACAGTATGCAATAAAAGTACAAAGTATAGCAGATGAATTATACCCAGGTTTATTTAGACCAATAATTTTAAGAAATGCTAGATATAACCAACATTTAACAACAGCCTCTACAATAATAGAAGTAGGTGCAACAGGAAATACTTTAGAACAATGTTTAGCAAGTATGAAATATGTGGCAAATGTTTTAAATAAAGCAACAGAATAAAAATAATATCATATATAATAAAAAGTGCTTATTTTATAGCAATAATATGGCAAATATAAAAAAAGCTATGAGAAGCAAGTTTAGAAATTAAAAAAAGCATATAAAAATACTTGCGTTTTTAACATTTTTGTTGTATACTAAGAAAGTATTAAAATTACCTTACTCTTGGAAAAAGGTGAAAGCACCACTTTTTCTATGAATAAGGCGTATATAAAAATAGGAGGTGTAATTAAATGACAGTAGAAAGAAAACAAGAAATCATTAATACTTATAGAAGAGATGAAAAAGACACAGGTTCTTCTGAGGTTCAAATTGCTTTATTAACAGAAAGAATAAAAGAACTAACAGAACATTTAAAAGTTCACAAAAAAGATAATCATTCTAGACGTGGGCTATTAAAAATGGTTGGTAAAAGAAGAAATTTACTTAACTATTTAGAAAAAAATGATGTCGAAAAATACAGAGAAATAGTTGAAAAATTAAATTTAAGAAGATAATCATTAGATGTTATTAAACGTCAATGATTACAAGGAACAGTATTCCTAAAGTATATTATGGACGTTTGAGAAATATGTCAAACGTCCAAAAATGTATTAATTAACATAGATTAGAAGTAGCTTGGATAATATTTTATTAAAGGTACAAAATATATAATAAATTAAAATATTATCGAAGTTACGAACTAATTTATGAAACAAAAAGAAAAGAGGTAAAATATATGTTTAAAACTTTTGAAACACAATTAGCAGGAAGAAAATTAATAATTGAGAGTGGTAAAACTTCTGAACTTGCCAATGGAAGTGTTTGGGTAAGATACGGAGAAACGGTTGTAATGGTAAATGTTACAGCATCTAAAGAACCAAAAGAAGGAATTGATTTCTTTCCATTATCAGTAGATTATGAAGAAAAATTATATGCAGCAGGAAAAATTCCAGGAAGCTTTACAAAAAGAGAAGGAAAACCAGCAGATAAAGCCATACTTACATCAAGAGCAATAGATAGACCATTGAGACCATTATTTCCAAAAGACTTTAGAAATGATGTATGTGTAGTAGCAACAGTATTGTCAGTAGAACCAGATAATTCACCAGAAGTTGCAGCAATGATAGGAGCATCAACAGCACTATCAATTTCAGACATACCATTTGGTGGTCCAACAGCAGCGGTAAATGTTGGATATGTTGATGGACAAATTATAATAAATCCAACATTAGCGCAAAGAGAAAAAACAGACTTAACATTAACTGTTGCAGGAACAGTTGATAAAATTGCAATGATTGAAGCAGGAGCAAATGAAATTCCAGATGATATTATGTTAGAAGCTATAAAAACAGCACATAATGAAATAAAAAAACTATGTGAATTTATATCAAAAATAAAAGCAGAGATAGGAAAACCGAAATTTGAATATAAGTCTTTTGAAATAGATCATGATTTATTTGATAAAATTGCAGAAAAATATGAAGAAAGAATGTATAATGATGTACAAGAAGTAGATAAAACTGTAAGAGATGCAAATGTAGACAAAATTAAAGAAGAAGTTTTGGAATACTTAATAAGTGAACTTGGAGAAGAAGTAATAGAAGAAAAAAGACAAGAAATAGGAGAAATACTTTATAAGTTAGAGAAAAAATGTGTAAGAAAAATGATTTTGGAGGAACACAAACGTCCAGATGGAAGAAAATTAGATGAAATAAGACCATTATCATGTGAAGTAGGTTTATTACCAAGAGTACATGGTAGTGCAATATTCACAAGAGGACAAACTCAAGTATTATCAATAGCAACATTAGGAATGGTAAGTGAAGAACAAATATTAGATGGACTAGATGAACAAACCTCAAAAAGATATATGCATCAATATAATTTCCCAGGATATAGTGTAGGGGAAGCAAAAACATCTCGTGGTCCAGGTAGACGTGAAGTAGGACATGGTGCACTTGCTGAAAAAGCATTAGTACCAGTAATACCATCAGTAGAAGAATTTCCTTATACAATAAGAGTTGTATCAGAAGTATTAAGTTCAAATGGTTCTACATCACAAGCAAGTATCTGTGGAAGTACATTAGCATTAATGGATGCAGGAGTGCCTATAAAAACACCAGTTGCAGGAATTTCAACAGGACTTGTAACAGATGAAAATGATCCTAACAGATATGTAATGTTAACAGATATTCAAGGTTTAGAGGATTTCTTTGGAGATATGGATTTTAAAGTAGGTGGAACACATAAAGGAATAACAGCTATTCAAGTTGATATAAAAATTGATGGACTATCATATGACATAATAGAACAAGCCTTTGAAAGAACTAGAAATGCAAGAATGTATATTTTAGATGAAATCATGGCTCAACAAATTGAAAAACCAAGAGAAGAAATTTCTAAGTATGCACCAAAAATAATAAATACAAAAATTAAGGTAGAAAAAATCAAAGACGTTATAGGACCTGGTGGAAAAATGATTAATAAAATAATATCTGAAACAGGTGTAAAAATGGATATCGAGGAAGATGGAAATGTATTTATATATGCAACAAATCCAGAAGATGGAAATAAAGCTTTAGAAATGGTAAAAGAAATTGTAAAAGAAATTGAAGTAGATGGAATATATGAAGGATTAGTTACAAAAATAACAACTTTTGGAGCATTTGTTGATGTAGGAGCAGGAAAAGAAGGATTGCTTCATATTTCTAAAATTTCAAAACAAAGAGTAGCGAAAATTGAAGATATATTAAAGGTGGGAGATAAAATAAAGGTTAGAGTATATGAAATAGATGAACAAGGAAGAATAAATCTAACACATAAAGAATTTGAAGAAGATAAAGAAAATTAAAATTTTATATTATTTTCAAAATCTGACAAAAAATGAAGAATATTTAAAGAAAAACTTGCCAAGAATAAAATAAAAGTAGTATAATATATAAGGATATAAAATAAATTAAAATAAAGTGTGAAAATTAGAGCCCAATAATTAGCTTTAATTATAGCAAATCAAATCCTATTATAAATGAAGGAGAGGAAAAATGATATATTTATATGTATTGCAACAAGCATTAGTTTGGATTATTACAATATTTTGGTTATATCAATTATTAATAAGTTTATGTTCTTTAGTAAAACTTAAAGATAAACCATTACTAGAAGAAAAAGACAACAGATTTATGGCAATAATTCCTGCTCATAATGAAGAGATGGTCGTAGGAAATTTAATAGAAAGCTTAAAAAATCAAAATTATCCAAAAGATAAATATGATATTTATGTTATAGCAGATAATTGTACAGATATGACAAAAAAAATAGCAGAAGCTGCTGGTGCAATAGTATATGAAAGAAGATCACCAATGGAAGAAAGAACTAAAGGTCATGCATTACAATGGTTCTTAAGGAAGAAAATAGCAGAAAATGCACAATATGATGCATTCTGTGTATTTGATGCAGATAATATTGTTGATAAAAACTTTTTAGTAAATATGAACAAAAAGCTTTGTCAAGGAGAAGAAGTTGTTCAAGGATATAGAGATATAAAAAATCCTACAGATAGTTGGGTATCAGCGGGATATGCAATATTTTATTGGATGATGAATAGATTTTATCATCTAGCTAGATACAATTTAGGGTTATCTCCATTAATAAATGGTACAGGATTTATGGTTAAATTTGATGTTGTAAAACCTAACGGTTGGGAAACAGAAACTTTAACAGAAGATATTGAATTTTCTTTACAAAGAATAATTGCAGGAAAAAAATTAGGCTGGTCAACAGATGCTATTGTATATGATGAACAACCAGTAGAATTTAAACAAAGTTGGTCACAAAGGTCTAGATGGACAGTTGGACATATACAATGTATGGGTATTTATACAAAACAATTAGCAGTAGCAGTAAAAGAGAAGAAAACAGCAATGAACTTTGATGGATTATTGTATATAGTTGGAAGTATACCAATGTTTATAATAACATTATTATTACTTTCATTAAACTTTATATTATATATTACAAATAACTTTACAGGAGCAGAATTAATTGAAAATTATGCTAGATACCTTATTCCAACGTTCTTATTACCAATAGGAACAGCATTGATAATAATGGTATTAGACAAGAAACCTATAAAACCAATGATAAGAGGATTATTGTGTTATCCATTATTTTTAGGTTCATGGTTATTAATAAATTTCAAATGCTTATTTAAAAGAGAAACAAAATGGGAAAAAATAGAACATGTAAGAGATATTAAGATACATGAAGTAATATAGTATATAGGGTAAATGTAATAAAAGTAATAAAATCTAA
>JAAWHY010000079.1 GCA_022795675.1 Clostridia bacterium | reverse complement strand
AAAAAAAATAGAAAAAAAAAAAAGAAAGTTTATAGTCTATTGTTGAAAAGAACTGAGTAAATATCATACATGGTATAGTAGCAGATGAATTTGATAATAGAATAAAAGAATTATGTAGTAGAAAAGAAAAGGTAGCATATTTAACATTTGATGATGGACCAACAAAAACAATAACACCAAAAGTTTTAGATATTTTGGAAGAGGAAGATGTAAAAGCTACCTTTTTTGTAATTGGAAAATCAGTTGAGAGTTATCCAGAAATTGTAAAGAGAGCTTATGAAGAAGGACACTATATAGCCAATCATGGATATAGTCATGATAACAATAAATTGTACAAAAGTGAAGAAAGTTTTATAAACGAAATAGAAAAGACAGATGAAGCAATAGGTAAAGCAATAGGTATAGAAAATTATTCATCTCATATCTTTAGATTTCCAAATGGATTTATGTCTCCCTTATATAAATCTAAGAAAAAGAAGATGGCGAATCTCCTAACAGAAATGGGATATACATATATTGATTGGAACTCACTAAATAATGATTCTATTAAAAAATATACAAAAGAACAGCTTGTAGAAAATTTAAAAAAATCATCAAAAGAAAAAGACACATTAGTCATATTAATGCATGATACAAAAGATGTAAGTAATAGTTCTGAAGCATTAAAGGAATCTATAGAGTACTTAAAATCTGAAGGTTATACATTTGAAAACTTTTATAATCTTATGCACATTGGGGACGTAAAAAAATGTGCAAATCACACTAAATATTGTTAATAAAAGCCACCATTATTATTGATAATCTTTATTAAATACTATATAATATTATCAACAAAAAGAAAGGAATTAGAAAGTGAGAAAAATAGATAAAAAAGATATAATTATAAAATCTAATTGTGATAATCTACCAATTAGTGTAACAATGTTTATTCCTGAAGGTGAAATAAAAGGAATATTTCAAGTATCGCATGGTATGGCAGAGCATAAAGAAAGATATTATGACTTTTTAGAATATTTAGCAAATCATGGATATGTTACAATAATAAGTGACCATAGAGGACATGGAAAAAGTGTAAAATCAAAAGAAGATTTAGGATATTTCTATGATAATAGTTCTGAATATATAGTAGAAGATATACACCAAATAACATTATATATTAAAGACTTATTTAAAGATAAAGAAATAATTTTATTTGGTCATAGTATGGGGTCTATGGTAGTAAGAAAATATATAAAGAAATATGACAAAGACATTAATAAACTAATTGTTTGTGGTTCACCAAGCAAGAATACATTCGTAAATTTAGCAATATTTATAATAAAAATAATGAAAATATTTAGAGGTGAAAGATACAAAAGCAATTTTATCCAAAACTTAGCGATAGGAAATTATAATAAAAAAATAGAAAATGCAAAATCCAAAAATTCATGGATTTGCTCTAATAATGAAATAGTGGAGAAATATGATAATGATGAACTATGTGGATTTATATTTACACTAAATGGATTTGAGAATTTATTTAAATTAATGAAAGACATATATATAAAAGAAGGTTGGAAATTAGAAAACAACAAAATGCCAATACTATTCATTGCAGGAAGTGATGATCCAGTAATTATAAATGAACAAAAGTGGAAAAAAAGCCAAGAATTTTTGAAAAGCGTAGGATATTCAAATATAGAAGGAAAATTGTATAAAGATTTAAGGCATGAGATTTTAAACGAAAAAAATAAACAGGATATTTATAATGACATTATAGAATTTATAAACTGATATTATAAATATGATTAATTTTATATAAATAGAAATGGATGATTAATATATGAAAAAAATATATATAGTACTTACACATACAGGCACACTATTATCGAGAATTATAAAAAAATATACAAAAGATGAATTCTCACATGTATCAATTTCATTAGATGTAGATTTAAAGGAGATGTATAGTTTTGGAAGATTAAATCCATATAATGCCTTATGGGGAGGATTTATACATGAATATATAGACAAAGGAACCTTTAAAAGGTTTTACAAAACAAAAGCAAAAATATATTCTTTAGAAATCACAGAAGAACAATATGAAGATGTAAAAAGTAATATCGAAAGAATAAAAAGAGACAAGAAAGATTATAAATTTAACATGTTAGGTCTATTAGCAGTAGGAATTCATAAGAAAATAAAAAAAGAACACTCATTTTACTGTGCTGAATTTATAAAATATGTATTAGAAAATGCAGGAATAAAAACAGAATTACCAGAAATAGTAAGACCAGAAGACTTTAAAAATATATATGGGTTACAAGAAATTTATAGTGGGCTTTTAAGAAAATATCAAGTTCCTAAAATTGATGTAAAAAAATTACTAAGAGATGTATGTATACAAAAAAAAGAGAGGGTAATATGAGCAGAAAAAGCAAAGTAAAAATATTTAAAATAATATTAACACTAATAGTAATAGTAATATTTGCAGGAGTTATAATATACTTATTTCCAGTAATGAAAAACCTATCTACAAAAGCTGGACAAGTAGCTTTCAAAGAAAAAGTAGATAAATCTGGAATATGGGGATTAATGTCACTATTTGGGCTTCAAGTAGCTCAAATATTTTTAATAATAGTACCAGGAGAGCCAATAGAAATATTAGCAGGCATGTGTTATGGAGGCTTTTGGGGAACAATATTTATTATGGCATCAGCAGGTATAATATCAACAATAATCTTCTTGTTAGTAAGAAAATATGGAAAAAAATTTGTATGTGATTTCTGTGATGAAAAGAAAATAGAAAAAATAGAAAAAAACAAATTATTTCAAAATCCCAAAAAGATTGAATTGATACTTTTAATATTATTTTTATTACCAGGAACTCCAAAAGATTTATTAGTATATGTATCAGGGCTATTACCAATAAAACCAAGTAAATTTATACTAATTTCAACATTTGCAAGATTCCCATCAGTTATAACCTCAACACTTGCAGGAGAAAACCTTGCAATTGGAGATTGGAAAATGAGTATTATATTATATGTAGCAATAGTAGTAATAGTAGCTATAATAATTTTTATAATAAGTAGATTTGATAAAGATAAAATTACACGCGATGCAATAAATGGAATAAAATAGAAAAACTTATTTAGAACCTTCTTGACCATATAGTCGACAGTTTGACAGAGTACATCATAAATGATAATCTAGTATAGAAAACTAGATGCAAAACTTAAATAAAACTATGCTGACTATATAAGGAGGAAGGATTTATATATGAAAGGAATTAAAATCGGAAATAAAGAGTCAAAATACCCAATTATTCAAGGAGGAATGGGTGTTGGAGTTTCTATGCATAATTTAGCAGGAAATGTTAGTAAAGAAGGCGGAATAGGGATTATATCAACTGCTGATATTGGATACTTAGAAGAAGACTTTATAAAAAATCCAATAGGAGCTAATTTAAGAGCAATTGGAAAAGAAATAAAAAAAGCGAGAGAAATTGCAGGAGAAGACAAAATAATAGGTGTAAATATAATGGTAGCCTTAAAAAACTATGCAGAAATTGTAAAAGAATGTGTAAAACAGAAGGTAGATTTAATTATATCAGGTGCAGGAATACCAAAGGAATTGCCAGAATATGTAAAAGGAAGCAATACAAGAATTGCTCCAATTGTTTCATCATTTAGATGTTGTAAACTAATAGTAGGGCATTGGATGAAAAAATATAATTATGTACCAGATATGATAGTAATAGAAGGACCAGAAGCGGGAGGACATTTAGGATTTAAAAGAGAAGAATTAGATGAAAATACAAAACCTAAACTAGAAGATATAACAACAGAAGTAGTACATTATATTAAAGAAATAGAAAAAGAAACAGGTAAAGACATTCCAATAATATCAGCAGGGGGAATATGGGATTCAAAAGATATAAGAAAATTTTTAAACTTAGGTGCAAGTGGAGTACAAATGGCAACTAGATTTGTTGCAACGGACGAATGTGATGCTTCAATAGAATTTAAAGAGGCATATGTAAAAGCCAAAAATGAAGACATAAAAATTATTAAGAGCCCAGTAGGAATGCCAGGGAGAGCAATAAATAATAATTTTATAAAAAAAGTAGAAACAGAAAAATGTAAAATTGACAAATGTTATAATTGTATAAAAACTTGTAATATAATAAATAGTCCATACTGTATTACAAAAGCACTAATAAATTCTGTAAAAGGAAAAGTAGAAGAAGGGTTAATATTTTGCGGTAGCAATGTCAGTAAAATTGATAAAATTGTTCCAGTACACGATTTAATGCAAGAATTAGTCTGTGAACTATAATTAATTTATAACTATAAGAGCAAGCAATGCTTGCTCATTTTAATATAATAATATTGATAAATTTCGCTAATTGTGATAATATATAACACATCAACACAAGAGAAAGGAAAAAGAGATGATTTTATCAATATTTTTAATAATTATAGGGTTTGCATTACTTGTAAAAGGTGCAGATTTCTTAGTAGAGGGTTCAAGCAGTATAGCAAAAAAATTTCATATTCCAGAAATAATAATAGGATTAACAATAGTATCAATAGGCACATCAATGCCAGAACTATTTGTAAGTTTAACCTCTGCATTAGAAGGACATTCAGATATGTCAATGGGAAATGTAATTGGAAGTAATATAGCAAACCTGTTATTAATATTAGGATTATCAACAGTTATTAGACCAATAAAATTTCAAAAAGAAACAAGACTAATTGAAATGCCAATGTGTCTAATACTAACAATTATATTTATGATATTCTGTAATACAGGAGAGGGAATATCAAAAATTGAAGCGATTATATTATTAATACTATTTATAATATTTATAGTATATACAATAATCATGGGAAAAAAAGGTGAACAATTTGATAAAGAAAATAGAAAAAGATATGTTTAAAGATATGAGATATCCATTTGTAGAATATATGTCATATATACTAAAAAGATATGGAAAAAAGGGATATAGTTATTTAAATGCTTTAGAAGAAACAATGGAAATGACAGGAACTACAGTATCAGAAATAATAAAAAAAGAA
>JAAWHY010000078.1 GCA_022795675.1 Clostridia bacterium | reverse complement strand
ATTTAATATTTTATAATTTTAAAATCCTATTATTTCACGGACGCACACTGTGCGCCCCTACATTTCCTCTACAATTTTAAATTTTACCTAAAAATTCATGATCCTCACAAACACAAATTTTAATGAATATTTATTTTATAATTTTTTATACTAATATTATAAAGGAGATTTAAGATATGAAAACTACTGTTAATTTATATAGTCAAAAGAATGGCGAAATTTCTCGTTTTCTTAATAATTTCTACAATAATAATTGTATTACTGTTCAAAATGATATGTTAAAATGGAATAATTCTTATGACAATCCAATTGAAATTTCTGATATAATTGGTGTTTTTGTTGATAATAATGATAAATATGATATAAATATGTGGATTAGTTTAGATGATAATATTTTTATTAATGTGACCTCTTCAAATTCAGACAAAATAATTAGGTATCTGTTTGAAAGATACCCATATTAACTATGCTTCATTATCATCATTGGTTGCCTTTTCTTCTTCTGTTGCATTTGTAGCTATTGCATCATTAATTTCTGATTTATCTTCGGTTTTAATTTCTTCTTTACTCTCATTATTAATTTCTTTATCTGCTTCTTTTGGTTCTTGGTTTTGCTCCATTCCGCAATTTGAACAGTATTTTGCTTCTTTTTCTATTTTTTCATGGCAATTTGGACATTGTTTTCTATCTTTTAGATTTAATAATTCATTATTTTGTTGTTCTATTTCTTTTGAAATTTTATCTATTTCTTCACAAGCATTTTGTATTTCTTCATCAAAGTTTTCCTTAGTTGTTGCGATATGTCTTCTATATACTGCTTCTCCTATTTCATTATACAAAGTTTCAATTTTAGATTTATTCTCATTCATTTTCATTTTAAGTTTTGTTTCTTTTGCAATTTTATCAGCTTTTTCTGTTGTATATTTATATGTTTGTGAAGCTACTTCTCCTATTTTATCGAAAATTTCCATGCCTATCTTCCTTTCCTTATTATTCTATTATAAATATTATTTACGATTTTATGTTTTTTTATTCGTAAAAATTATTCTACACTCGGCTCCCTTATTTAAGGGAGCTGTCACACAGTGACTGAGGGTTCTTATACAAAACCCAATTTGTTTTAGAATTCTGATTTCTTATTTCGTATCATTAAATCATTAACTGCAATTTCTGGTTTTAAATTTTCAAATAAAACAGAATAAACTGTATTTAATATAGGCATTTCTACATTATGTATTTTTCCTAATTTATATGCTACCTCTATATTATCTACACTTTCTATTACCATTCCTATTTCTTTTCTAGCTTCTTCTAAAGTTTTTCCTTGTCCTATTAACATTCCTGCTTTTCTATTTCTACTATGTTCACTTAAACAGGTAACAATTAAATCTCCTAGTCCTGTTAGTCCATAAAATGTTTCTTCTTTTCCTCCAAGTGCTACTCCTAAATTTGTAATTTCTTTTAACCCTCTTGTAATTAGTGCAGCAAAAGAATTATCTCCTAATCCTAAGCCTGCTCCTACACCTGCACAAAATGCTATTATGTTTTTTAAAGCACCTCCCAGTTCAACACCTTTTACATCTTCAGATGTATAAATTCTTAATTTTTCATTCATAAATTCTTTTTGTATTGTTTTACATAATTCTTTATCTTCTGATGCTATTACTAATGCAGTAGGTATCCCTATAGATACTTCTTCTGCATGGCTTGGTCCTGATAATACTCCTATTTTTAAATTTGGTAGTTCTTCTTTTAATACATCGTCTAAAGTCATTAATGTACTGCTTTCAAATCCTTTAGAACATATTATAATTGGCTGGTTTGTAACATATTCTTTATATTTTTTTACAGTCTCTCTTGTGAATTTTGATGGTGTTATGTGTAAAATTATATCGCTATCTTTTATTGCTTCTTTGTAATCTAAAGTGCAAGTAACATTTTTTGGAATTATTGAATTAGGTAAAAATTTGCAAGTTCTTTTATCATTAATAAAGTTTTTTTCTTCTTCATCAAAAGACCAAATTTTAATTTCATGTCCTAAGTTTCCTAAGTGAATTGCCAAAGCACATCCCCATGAACCACTACCTATTATACATATTTTTTTCAATTTTATCCTTCCTTTCTTATGTGTGTTTTATTTTTTAAAAGATAATTTATTCTCTGTTCCTGTTAGTATCCTCTTTATATTTGTTCTATGATTAAATATTACTATTAACGCTAATATTATACTAAAAGCTATATATTTTCCTGATACTATAAAATATTCTGAACCTATCCTAAATATGGTTAATACTGGAAATAAAATTGCAGTAGCTATTGAACCTAAAGATACCATTCTTGTAACTGCCATTACTAATAATGCAAATACTAAACATATTAATCCTATTTGCCAATTTATAATTAATACTAATCCTAAAGAAGTTGCAACTCCTTTTCCACCTTTAAATCCAAAATAAATTGGAAATGTATGTCCTATTATTGCAAAGATACCAGCAATTTGTACCAAATACTCTATCTTTACTTCTGCTCCAAAATGGTTAGCAATATTTCCAATTAATACTGCTAATAATACTGGAACTATTCCCTTTAATATATCACACACTAAGGTTATTAATGCTGCTTTTTTTCCTACAGTTCTTAACATATTTGTTGTTCCTGCATTTCCGCTTCCTTTTTCTCTTAAATCAAAACCTGCCATTTTTTTACTTAGTATTATCGAAAAATTTATGCTCCCTATTAAATATGCTATAATTAATATTATTATATATAAAATCATTTCTATTTCTCTCCTCTTATTTTTCTAATTTTTCTCTTGCAATCATTCTAATAGGCGTTCCCTCTAGACCGAACTCTTTTCTTATGTGGTTTACTAAATATCTTTCATAAGAAAAATGAAATAAGTCTTTGTTATTAACAAACACAATGAATGTTGGTGGCTTTGTACTTGCTTGTGTAACATACAATATCTTTAATCTTCTACCTTTATCTGTTGGTGGTTGCGTTATAGCTATTGCTTCATCTATTACTTGATTTAATACTCCTGTTGGTACCCTTAGTGCATTCATTTTTGCCACATTGTTTATCATATCAAATAATTTATCTACTCTTTGACCAGTTTTCGCTGATATAAAGATTATTGGTGCATATGTTAAATATGCTAGTTTATTATAAATTTCTTTCTTGAATTTGTTAAATGTATTGTTATCCTTTTCTATCTCATCCCATTTATTTACTACTATTATTATTCCTTTTCCTGCATCATGAGCTTCTCCTGCGATTTTTGTATCTTGCTCTGTTACTCCTTCTTTAGCATCTATCATCATTAAACATACATCTGCTCTTTCTATTGCAAGTAATGTTCTCATAATACTATATTTTTCTATGTTCTCTTTAATTTTACTGTGTCTTCTAATACCTGCAGTATCTATAAGAGTATATTTTCCATATTCATTTTCATGATATGTGTCTATTGCATCTCTTGTAGTTCCTGCAATATTACTTACAATTACTCTATTTTCTCCAAGTATTCTATTTATTAAAGAAGATTTACCTACATTTGGTTTTCCTATAATAGCTACTTTTGTAATTTCTTCATCATTTTCCTCAGCTGATTCTGGAAGCTTTTTACAAACTGCTTCTAATACATCTCCTATTCCTAATGCATTTGTTGATGATATTGCTAATGGTTCTCCTATACCCAAAGCATAAAATTCACTTATATCTTCTGTTTTTTTTCCGAAATTATCTGATTTATTACAAACTAATATGATTGGTTTTCTTGATTTTTTTAGCATTAGTGCAATATCTTTGTCTGTTTCTAATATTCCATTTTTTATATCTGTCATAAATATTATAACATCTGCCATGCTTATTGCAATATTTACTTGTTCTAGCATATTTACTATAATAGTGTCATTTGATTTTGGCTCTATTCCTCCTGTGTCTATTAGTGTAAAATTTTTTCCACACCAATTTGCTTCTGCATATATTCTATCTCTTGTTACACCTGGTTCATCTTCTACTATAGATATTCTTTGACCTACTACATAATTAAAAAATGTTGATTTTCCTACATTTGGTCTTCCTACAATAGCAACTATTGGTTTTGACATTATATTCTCTCCTTCTTTATTTTAATTGATTTTTTACTATAAGTATCTTATAATTTTATTATTAATATACCATTTTACCTTCTAATAAATCATCATTTTTTATCCAATCATCTACATTTATTTGAGTGTATTCTTTTTTATTACTTCCCCTAATTACAACGTCTTTTATTCCTGCATTTATTATCATTTTTCTACAAGTTTGACATGAATTAGCACCTTGCTCATATTCTTTTGTATCTTTTCTTATTCCTACTAAATACATTGTTCCATCTATCATATCTTTCCTTGATGCACTTATTATTGCATTTTGCTCTGCATGTACAGACCTACAAGCATCATATCCTCCATGCCTAATTTCTGGAAATATCTTTTTCTTAGTGCAATATCCTAAATCTATACAATTATATCTTCCTCTTGGTGCACCTGTATATCCGTGTTGCAATTATTTCATCATTTTTTACTATTATACATCCAAAATTTTTTCTAAGACAGGTTCCTCTTTCTGCTACTGCTTCTGCTATGTCTAAATAATAGTTAATTTTATCTACTCTATCTTCTTCCAAATTTATAATCCTTCTTTCTTAGAATGCTAATCGTAATTATAACATATCTATTTTTTTTTAACAAGTATTGACAAATTTAGAAATTGCTAGTATACTATTATGGTGTTATAAATGAATAATACTAACTATGAGGGTACAGTACACTGTATCTCTACATATTAAAATAAAGACATTAGCTAATTAAGGAGGGAATAAAAATGGCACAACCAAAAAGAAGATGGTCAAAAGCAAGAACTGGAGCAAAACGTTCTACTTGGAAATTAGAAAATCCTAACATTGTAACTTGTCCACATTGTCATGAACCTATATTACCACATAGAGCTTGTTCTAACTGTGGTTACTACAATGGAAAACAAGTAATTAATGTTGAAACTGCTGAATAAATTGCTTATCTTTAATAAATCGAGTAGAGAATAAATAATTATTTTATTTATTCCCTCTCACACCACTGTACGTGCCGTTCGGGCATACAGCGGTTCAATTTATATTAAATATGAA
>JAAWHY010000077.1 GCA_022795675.1 Clostridia bacterium | reverse complement strand
TACTCATATACATTAAATAAATAAATAAATAATTTAAAAGAAAAAGAAGAAAAATAAGTTTTTAAAAATACTTGTAAGAATTATATTATTGTTAATAATACTAATAGTAGTAATGGTAGGAGTATTAATAGGATATGTAGTTAATAAATTATCAAAAATAGATTATGAGAAAGATATAATAGACAAGGTTGAAGTAAATGAAGGAGTGGAAAACGAAGGATATTTAAATGTAGCACTCTTTGGAATAGATGCAAGAAGTAATGAATATGACAAAAACTCAGGAAGTGATACGATTATGATAGTCAGTCTAAACAAAAAAACAAAAGAAGTAAAAATGGTATCAGTATATAGGGACTCTTATTTGTGTTATGAAGATAATAAATATACAAAACTAACAGACATTTATAGGAAAAGTGGACCAGAAAAAACAGTTAGTGTATTAAATAGAAACCTAGATTTAGACATATCAGAATATGTAGCAATAAACTTTGAAGTAGTAGCTGATGTTATAAATTATGTTGGAGGAATAGAAATAGACGTAGGAAAAGCAGACATGCAATGGATAAATGGATATATTCAAGAAAACATAAAAGTAACAGGAATAAAATCATCAAACATACCAAAAGCAGGAAAACAGAAGCTAGATGGTATACAAGCGTTAGCATATGCAAGAATTAGATATGTAGGAACAGATATTAATAGAGCAGAAAGACAAAGAGAAGTATTAACAAAAACATTTGATAAAGTCAAGAAAATGAATGCAGTACAATTAAACGGATTAATAGACAAAGTATTACCAAAAGTAAAAACAACAATAAGCACATCAGAAATTTTAGGACTAGCAACAGGAATGACACAATACAACATAACAAAAAGTGAAGGATTCCCATACAATTGGTCAGACTATCAACCAGCAGATGTATATTATTTAGCACCAAGAAACTTAGAAGAAAACGTAGTAAAACTACACCAAGAACTATTTGGCGAAGAAGAATATAAAGTATCAAATACATTAAAGAAGATTAGCGATAATCTTATGACCAAAACAGGAATAAAATAAAAACCTATAGCATGAAAAATTTGCAAAGCAAATTTTGCAGGTTTCTAAATGTAAAGTAGTCATAAAATTAGCGATAATCTTATGACCAAGACAGGAATAAGGTAATCAGAATATAAAAAACGAATTTTAAGAATTTCTAAGTAGTGAAAACTGCAAGGAAATTCTAATAATACACATAACTATCTTCTAGAGAAAGTTATCATACAACGATAACTTTCCTAGAATATTAGAAAACTAGGAGGAAAAAGCAGTGAATATAAATGATACAACAGTATGTATTAATAGAACTGTTAATGTAAATATGAAAGCGAAAAGTATTAGTAAGATAATGAAGCGAATAATAGATATATTAGCAGGTATAGTAGGTATGATAATACTAATCCCATTAATGCTAATTATTAAAATTGCAAATATATTTACAAAGGATAGTGCATCAATATTTTTTATCCAAAACAGGATTGGGAAAGACGGAAAAATATTCAAAATGTATAAATTCAGAACAATGATAGTAGGAGCAGAAGAAGAACTAGAAAAATTACTTATTGAGAATGAAGAAATAAGAAATGAATATGAACTAAATAAGAAAATTAAAGATGATCCTAGAGTTACTAAAATAGGAAAATTCCTTAGAAAAACTAGTTTAGACGAATTTCCGCAATTCATTAACATATTAAAAGGAGAAATGAGTTTAGTTGGACCAAGACCATATTTAAAAAGGGAAAAAAAGGATATTGGACAAGACTATTATAAGATAATAGAAATGACACCAGGATTAACAGGATTATGGCAAGTTTCAGGAAGAAGCAATATAACTTTTGAAGAGAGAGTAAAACTAGATATAGAATACTACAAAAAGAATTCGTTCTTTGGAGATATGAAGATTTTATTAAAGACTATTACTGCAGTCTTAAACAAAAAAGGAGCTGTATAGGAGATAGAGAACAATTCTTTTTAGCAATAAGTATATAAATATAGAGGACACACGTTTTGATGTGTCTTTTATTCTTGTAGGGGGGTGCCCACAGATAAAAATATTTTACAAACAATTATATATTCACAGAAATTTCCCTAAAAAATCCAAAACCATTGACTTTTATCCTTATTTATATATATAATACAAAGGAATATTACACAAAGAAAGTAGGCGAAAAAAATGGTTGTAGATATAATATGTCCTCTATATAATGCAGAAAAATACGTAGAGAAATTACATAAATCAATAGAAATGCAAGAAGATGTAAAAATAGGAAACATACGATATATAATAACCAAAGGAAAAGACAAAACCGAAGAAAAAGTAAAAAAACTAAACTGTGTATATAAAGTAATAGAAGCAAAAGAATTTTCTCATAGTCTTACTAGAGAAAAAGAAGCATTTGAAAGTCAAGCAGATATAGTTGTATTTATAACTCAAGATATAATTATAGAAAAAAAAGACTGGTTAGAAAAACTTATAAAACCAATTGAAAATAGAGAGGTAGATGCTTGTTATAGTAGGCAAATTTGTACAAATAATTCTATGGAAAAATACACAAGAGAAAAAAATTATCCCCAAAACTCAAAAATAGTTTCAAAAGATGATGTAGAAGAATTAGGATTAAGGACATTCTTCTTTTCTGATGCTTCATCTGCAATTAAAAGAGAAACCTTTGTAAAATTAAATGGATATGATAACAAAAAGTTATCAATAAGTGAAGATATGTATATCGCGTATAAATTGATTACAAATGGATACAAAATAAAATATTGTGCTGATTCAGAGGTTGTTCATTCACATAATTTCACTTTAAAACAACAATATAATAGATATTATGATACAGGAAAATTTTTTAAAGAAAATAGTTATCTAAATAAATATAAAGTAAATAGTGCAGGTGGGGACTTAGCATTTTATATTTTGAAGAGGGCAATAGAAGAAAAAAATTGGAAAGTTATTTTTAAATGGTTACCTAATATGGGAGCAAGGTTTATAGGTATGAAGCTAGGAAAAATTTAAAAATATCTTATTTAACTATAATTGTATTCTTTAGAAAGGAATGATACAGAAAATGGAGGTAAAAACAGTTGTAATAATCAATGACTTTAATTATACTCAAGGTGGAGCAAGTAAAGTCTCAATAGACACTGCAAAATTATTATTACAAAAGGGTCTTAAAGTTTATTTCTTTTCAGCTGTTAATAAACCAGAAGAAAATATTAAAGGAATTGAATATATAACAACAAATCA
Organism: Clostridia bacterium; assembly: GCA_022795675.1. Taxonomy (GTDB): domain Bacteria; phylum Bacillota; class Clostridia; order TANB77; family CAG-508; genus CAKPSH01. Next base: position 1,968 of record JAAWHY010000077.1, on the reverse strand, counting down.
AAAGGAAGCATTAAAAGAAAAAAATAAAATATTAGGTTGTATAAATGGAATTTATAATATAAAGGCAAAGAAGGAATTAAAAAAATTGTTAATGACATTAGATAATAAAACTACAATAGTACATATACATGGATGGACAAAAGCACTATCTAGTAGTATATTTAAAATATCAAATGATTTAAACTTTAAAATAGTAGTAACTGTACATGAATACTTTATGCATTGTCCAAATGGAGGATTCTTTAATTATAAAGAAAACAGGATATGTAACCTAAATCCATTATCTTTAAAATGTATAAAATGCAATTGTGATTCTCGAAATTACCTTATAAAACTTTATAGAATATTTAGACAAAAAATACAAAACAAGATTATAAAAAAGATAAAAGCTAATGCTATATATGTATCAGACTTTAGTAAAGACATTTTAAAAAATTCACTTATAAAGAATTGGAATTCTATAGTTATTAACAATACAGCAGGGTATGAAAAAGAAGAAAGAAATCTAGAAAAGAAAAATATTTTAGTTTATTTAGGAAGATTATCAAAAGAAAAAGGAGTATATTTATTCTGTGAAAGTGTAACAAAGCTGAATGGAAATGGAATAATAATTGGAGATGGACCATTAAGAAAAGAATTAGAAGAAAAGTATAAAAACTTAAAATTTGTAGGATGGAAATCTAAGGAAGAAATAAAAAATATATTAAAAGAAAGTAAGGCATTAGTATTCACATCACTTTGGTATGAAACTATGGGAATGACAGCAATAGAGGCATTATCTTTGGGAGTACCAGTGGTAGTAGGAGACAAAAGTGCAACATCGTCATATATAACAGACAACATTAATGGACTAAAATATGAAAATGGAAATGTAGATAATTTATATGAAAAATTAAAAATACTAGAAGATGATAAATTAGGACAAGAAATGAGTAAGAATGCTTATAATTTATATTGGAAAAATCCATTCTCAGAACAAAGATATATAAAAGAATTATTAGAATTTTATAAGAAATTATGAAGGAAAAAATAAAAAAATGGAAAAAATAATGATAATTCTATTGAATTATAACAATTATAGGGATACAATAGAATGTATAAATAGTATAAAACAAAATACAAGTGAAAATAATTTTATATATGAAATAGTAGTTGTAGATAACAAATCAACAAATGAGTCATTATTAAAATTAAAAGAAATAGAAGGAATAACATTAATAGAAGCATGCAAAAATGAAGGCTTTTCTGTAGGAAACAATATAGGAATTAAATATGCATTAGATAACAAAGCAGAATATATATTACTCTTAAATAATGATACAGTAATTACCAAAGACAGTATTGATAAAATGCACTTTGAATTAAAAAAACACGCAGATATTGGTATTATGTCAGGAAGAATAATGTATGAAAGTGATAAAAATTTAATTAATTGCTGCGGTGGAGAAATTGACTATTTTAAAGGTACAGCTGTTATTTACAATAAAGGAAAAGAGTATAAGAGCAATAATGAAAAATTTAGTTATACTAAATTTGTAACTGGTTGTTGTATGCTTATGAAATCAAGTTTAATTGAAGAAATAGGATTCTTGCCTGATGAATATTTTATGTACTATGAAGATGTTGATTTTTGTGCAAAAGTACAAAAAAGTGGATATAAAATTGGAGTTTGTTTAGAGGCCATAATATACCATAAGGAAAGTGCATCATCTGGTGGAGGAGAAAGTCCATTTGCAATTGAGTGGAATACTAGAAATAGACTTATTTTTATAAATAAATACAAGTGCTATGGTATATTAACAAAATTATTTTTCTATACAACAAGAATTATAGTTGCAATAAAATATAAATTAAAACATCAAGAAAAAAATTTAGAAGCACTAAAAAAGGGAATAATAGAAGGGAGAAAGTTTGTCAGAAATGGAAAAGAGGAAAGTTTATAAGGAGGGCAAAAATGGAAACAGCAGG
>JAAWHY010000076.1 GCA_022795675.1 Clostridia bacterium | reverse complement strand
TGTGGAGTTTGTTTCATCTTTTATAAAGATGCTTAAAAGCCTTCTATCAAAAGAAGGCTTTACTATATTAAACTATAAATAACTTACTATATCTTCAAATGTATCATATCCACTTTCACTATTGATATGTCCTGCATTTGGTATTAAGACTTGTTCTGTTGCAATCGTATTCGCAAATTCTTTTTCTACTTCACATTTTACATATGGGTCATTATCTGAATAAAAACATATTATTTCATTTGCATATTGTTTTACATCTTCCAATTTATCAAAATACATTGTTCTATTTACTGCATCATATTCTTCATTTATTCCTAAATAATTGTTAAATCCACATACAAATATTAATTTTTTAACTTTTACTTTATTTTCTACTAAAAACTTTGATATAAACACTGGTGCAATGCTATGTCCTATTATTGTTGTATTCTCATTAATTAATCCTAAATCTAAATAGTATTTAAGTAATTTACTCCAATTTTTATAATTTTGATATCCAACTCCTATTGGAAATTGTGGTACATATACTTGTTTTCCATCAGATGCTATAAAATCTTGTAACCAATTAAACCAATTTCCAAATGCACTTCCAAAACTTCCATGTATTATAAAATAATTCTTCATTTACTTTTCCTCCAATCTGGTTTCTTTACACTAACAATATACCGCCATTAACATTGAGATTTTCTCCATTTATATAATCTGCTTTTTCGCTTAGTAAAAATAATACAGCATTTACAGTGTCTTCTATTTCTCCTAATCTTCCACTTGGATTCTTTGTTGAAGTTTGTTTTATTTCATCTTCTGTATAGCTCCTTTTAGCAAATGGTGTCAATGTCATTGATGGACTCACTGTATTAGTTTTTATATTATATTTTTTAGTTAATTCTAATGCACAACATTGTGTCAACATTATAGTTGCTGCTTCACTTGTACAATAAGCAACAGAATCTTTAATTGGTTTTATACCTAATCTTGATGCAATATTCACAATTCTAGGCATACTAGATTTTTTTAGTAATGGTATAGCATATTTTATGCACATCCATCTTGCAACAACATTTACATCTAATTCTTTTCTGAATTCTTCTATTTGTAAATCTTCTATTGAAAAGATTTTATCATAAACAGCATTATTTACTAATCCATCTAGCTTATTAAACCTTTTTTCTATTTTCTTATACATATCTATTACAGATTTTTCATCTGATATATCTGCTTTTATAAATAAAGTCTTATCTTCATATTGCTTAAATAACCTTCTTGTTTCTTCTGCCTTTTCTTCATTATGTGCATAATTAATTACAACCTTTGCACCTTCTTCTAATAGTGCTTTTGCAATTCCTTGTCCTATTCCTGAAGTTGAACCTGTTATTAAAAATACTTTATCTTTAAAATTCATAACTGCACCTTCTTATAATAAAATTTATCTCATGCCTATCATAATAGTTTAATATTCCTTATTTTAATCTAATAATTTTTCCTAATTTTATTCCTCTAGTTTGAATTATATTAAATTTATCATTATCGTATTCTAATAATGTAGTTGCCACATCATCAATTTTCTCTATTTCTCTATCCACATTAAATATGTTTTTAAATATACTTTTATGTACATTACCATGTGTTACTATTGCAATTGTATTTAATCCTTCACTGTCTTTTATGATAGAACTAATTGCTTGTTTTACTCTTTTATCAAATTCTTCAATATCTTCTCCCCCTAAGAATGTCTTGCCAAAATAATATCCTGTATTTTTATATTCTTCTTTTTGAAATACATAAGAAAATATATCTTTAGCAAGTTCTTTATTTATACCAGATAAAATACCATAAGAATTTAATTCTCTTATATCTTCTATAACTTTCAATTCCACTTTTATATCTTTATTAAGTATTTGTGCTGTTTGATATGCTCTTTTATACGGACTTGTATATATTCTTTCTATTCCATAACTATCTATTTCTTTTTTATATTCTTTTACTTTATCTTTTCCGTTTTCTGTTAGGTCGAAATCAGCAATTCCTCCATAACAATTTTCTATATCATCTATAGACTCACTATGTCTTATTAAATAAATCTTCATAATTTGTCCAGCCTTTCTTACTCCTCCATATATTATGTATCTTTTTTATATCATAATTTGCCCTATTTTCAAAGTCTTTTAATAATATTTTTATACTGTCCCATATATCCATTTATCCTTTTTAATACAACACACATTATTTTTTACCCTTTTTACTTTTCCTGTGTTATCCCCTTATACTCCACACACCCTAAATCTTAGTTTTGCTTTATTTTTCAAGTTTTATAATAGTGTCAAAGTGTCCAGTTGAGTTTTTGAAAAAATAACTTCCAATGGACATTTTAACCTATCCATTTGAACCTCATTTTGTGTCCAGTTGAACATTTTTTGTTTAGTTATTTTATATTATCACATCTATTAGATAAAAATGAATCCCATGCCATCCAACAATATATTTATTTTTCTACCATTACTTGATATAAAACTTTAGGTTTTACGTATACTTCCTCGTTTCTTGTCATTGATGTTTCTTTTGCTTTCAATTTCCCAATTATTCCAAAATATTTATTAATATCGTTAATATCAAAAAACCTTTTATTATAGCCTTCAACAAAGTAATAATTTTTTTCTAATTCTTCTCCGCCAATAGCACCATAGTTTATATCATTAATAGATGCAACTCTTGCAAGTAAAATTCCATCTTTTTTTAGTATTCTTTTTATCTCTTTCATTATATGTATTGTAGTTTCATTATTAAAGTAATGAAGAGATAAATCTGCAATAATTAGGTTATATGAATTATCTTCTATGGGAAAATTGCTAATCATGTTAAAACATTTTGTTTTAGTATCTAATATATATTTTTCTATGTTTTTTAAAGCGTTATTTGAAAAATCACAAGATAAAACTTTATAACCTCTTTCAATTAAGTAAAGTGTGTTAGCACCAATACCTGACCCTAAGTCTAATATTTCATTATTTTTATTTTCTTCTAAAATACTTTTATATTCATCTAACCATAAATCATAAACTGGCTTTCCTTCCCTTTTTGAAGACCAATTGTCCCACATTTCTATATAATCACTATTCATATTTTCCTCTATTGCCCCCATATTTTCACTCTATTTATCTTATATCATATTTTAACACATTTTCATAGTCTTTTACAAATGTTTTTATCTATCCGCCTTATTCTTTAACATTTATTAATTTTACTCGACTCATTCGCAAAAATATAAAAATAAATTTTCTTATTTTTATATTTTTTCTCATTTCGTCCACTTCTACAATATCCTTTATTTACAATATTAAAAAAGACAAAGTATCTCTACTCTATCTTCTTTAGTAACAAGCACTTTCTTTATTTTTTTATTTCTAATAGGTAGTGTGCATATTCATGTTTCCACATACCCTGTTATTTTTGTAATTATGTCTACTTTGCTTTTTTGCCATTTTTTTGAGTTTTTTTCGCCTTTTTTTATTTTTTTAAATTCTTTCAATTCCTTTTGTATCAACAGTTATACTGTTTTCTTTAATTGTAGCACTGATACACATTCCACATGGCTCACACACTTTCTGTAGATAGTTTTTGCTTACCTCGTATGGTGACTGTTGATTTTCTTGTTCTTTTTCATCATTTTTGCATTTGATTTCGTTACCAGATTTTAGGATAAAAGTTATTACTCTTGGATTAGCTTTTCCTTTACTGTCCTTTTCTCCTATTATAACTTTTTCTATCATTAATTCAAAAACATCTTTATCAAATTTTGGCATGATTTTATTGTCTTTAAACAATGTTTTAAACTTGTTTAATCCTTGATTTAAACTAATTGAATCTTCTAATTCTAGTTGCAAATACTCTTGTTCTTTTTTTATGCTATTTATTTTGTTTTGTAGTTTTGCTTTCTTTTCTTGTAATGTTTCAAGACTTATTGTACCATTTAAGTTTAAATCAATTAGTTTGTCTATCTTTTCTTTTAAAATTTGCTTTTCTTCCTCTAGTCTTTTAATAGAACTTTCGTTACTCTCTTCTTGTATAATTTCTTCCATTTCGTTTAAGAATATCTGGATTAATTCTTTGTTATTATTACATAGTAATTTATAACTTTCTGTAAATGCTTCTTCTATAATACTTTCTTTCATAGCTTTACAATGTGGGCAGTTTTCTTTTCCATGTTTTACAAATTCCATACACTGCCAAACTGTTATACTATTTTTCGTTCCAGAGTGCCAGTTTCTTCTTGTTAATAAACTACCACAAAATCCACAATATAGTCTGCTACTAAAAGGATATTTTCTACTAAAGTTGCCCTTTCTTCTTCCAGAGCCTCGTACTCCTCCTCGTTTTTGTAAGATTTCTTGTGCTTGATTAAACATTCTTTCAGAGATTATTGGCTCATGATGTTCTTGTATGTAATATTGATTTTCTTCTCCCATATTAACTACTCTTCTATGTGAGATTGGATCTGTTGTATATGTTTTTCCTTGTAAGACATCTCCTTTGTATTTTTCATTTTTTAAGATTCCTCGTATTGTTGATTCGTGCCATTTCTTTTTACCTGTTGGAGTTTTATATTTCATATTTGTTAATTCTTTTGCTATTGTTGTGCAACCTACTCCTTGACAATATCTTTCAAAGATATATCTTACAATTTCTGCCTCTTCATAATTGATTGATATTTCTTTTGTATCTTTATTATATATATACCCTAAACATCCGTTATATCCAATTAGCTCTCCTCTTTTTTGTTTCATCTGTAATCCTAATTTTACATGAGAAGATATATTTTCGCTTTCTTGTTGTGCCATTGCACTTAATACTGTTAGCATGATTTCTCCTGATATTTCTAAAGTATTGATTCTTTCTTCTTCAAAATAAATAGCAATTCCTTTTTCTTTTAATCCTCTTACATATTTTAGGGTGTCTACTGTATTTCTTCCAAACCTTGATATTGATTTTGTGATTATCATATCAAATTTGTTTTGTGTTGCATCTTGCATCATTTTCATAAAGCCATCTCTCTTATAGTCTAAAGTTCCTGTTATTCCTTCATCTGCATAAATACCAACATATTTCCAATTACTATTGCTTTTGATTTTTTCTTCATAATACTTTAATTGAGAATTATAACTATTTATTTGTTCTTCTTTTTCTGTGCTAACTCTTGCATAGGCACATACTCTTAAATTTCCTTTTATTTCTTCTCCTGTTGTTCTATTAATTCGACCTTTTTTCTTCTCTATAACTTGTACTTTCAAA
>JAAWHY010000075.1 GCA_022795675.1 Clostridia bacterium | reverse complement strand
GGGCGAAGCGGAACAGGTAGTTCCCGGCGAAGGCCAACGCCCCGGCGAGAACCACCAGCAGGACGGCCAGGACGATGAGGGCGATCCTGCCCGCGCCGCGCCCGCTACGGGGTCTGTAACTCCGTAGACGAGGATACAGCCGAGAACGACCATTACGGCGTCCTCCAAAAGCTCGATTATGCTGTAAGGCAAAAATTGCTTGTTGCCCCAGAACGAGCCGCGCATAACCGCGTAAATCGAAGTAAGGATAAGCCCCGGCAACAAAAGAATAAAGACGTTCATGCATCTGTCGTCGGTGAAGAGGAAGCCTAAAAGATTTCTGCCGAAAAACAAAATAATAAAGAGAGAAGGAAAAATAGAACAAAGAGAAAATTATATAAGAATGAGAGAAGAAAACATTAATAAAACAAAGGATAATTTTATAATTGGGATGATAAAAAGCCATATAGATGAAAGTACAATTTTAGAAATAACTAGAATTGATAAAAAAGAATTAGATAAAATAAAAGAAAAATACAATCTAGCAGTTGTGCAATAAAGTGTATCAATATATATACTTTTATTGATTTTTGTATTATTGAGTTACTAAGAATTATTTATTTATTCTAAGTATTCACCAAAAAACATACTTTTCATAATTTATATTAGGTGATGAAAATGAAAAGTGGGTTATGTTTAGCAGGAGGAGGAGTAAAAGGTGTTGCACATATAGGTGCAATAAAAGCATTAGAAGAGGCAAATATTAAATTTGATTACATAGGAGGGACATCTTCAGGCAGCATTGTAGCATGTCTATATGCATGTGGTTTCAAATCAGATGAAATGTATAAGATATTTAAGAAATACTGTAAAAAAATTAAATATGTAGATTTACTAAATATTTTAAAATTAATACTAGGACTAATCTTAACTGGTAGAATTGTAATAGATGGTCTAAATAGTGGGAAACAAATAGAAAAGCTAATTAATAAAGTTTGCAAAGAAAGACAAATTTATAATATATCAGATATAAGAAAACCATTAGTTATACCTAGTGTTAATTTATGTAATGGTGACCTTGTTTGTTTTACATCATGTCTTAATAGAGATGGATTTTCTGATAATATTATATATGTTAATGATATAAATATAGGAAAAGCAGTTAGAGCTAGTTGTAGTTACCCAGTTGTATTTTCTCCTTGCAAATATAATAATATAAACTTAGTAGATGGAGGAGTTAGAGAAAATGTGCCATGGAAGGAAGTAAAACAATTAGGAGCTGATAAGGTTTTAAGCATTGTCTTTGATGATAAAGTTAATAATAGTTGCAATAAAAATTTAGTGGAAATAGCAGGGCGTTCAATTAGCTTAATAGGTAGAGAACTTTCTAATTATGAACTAAGTGGAGCAGATTATATTATCAGAATTAAAAGTGATAAAGTTGGACTTTTAGATATGAGTAGAATTGATGAGATTTATAAAATAGGGTATGAACAGACTAAAAAGAAAATTGAAAAAATAAACAATAATTTTAAAAACTAGTAAAAATTTACAAAAATATTGATAATAATGTAATTTTAGTTTATATTATATGTGCCTACTTGCTTAGTGGCAGGAAGGAGGATACTTTCAGACGAATAAACTACTTACATTGTTAATGTTTTATTTGATTTACTTAATAGTAAGGGAATTAAGTGCTTAACAAGGAAGAAGACTAGGAATTGAGCTCCTAGTCTTTCTTTATACCTTCAAGTTTTAAACTACTTACTGACGTCTTGAGTATATTATAACTTATATTTTATTATACGTCAAATTTTACAAGACATTCTACGTTATGTAACTTTTTAATCTAATTTTATTGTTTGAGAAGTTTTATCTTCAACAATATTTTCTTTGTTTTCATTATTAATTGCTTTTTTAATATTTTCTTTAGCTTTCAAATTATCTTTAGCAACAGTCATTAATAATTTTATTCTATTAGCTTGATTTGCTTCACTAGCACCTGGATCATAATCAACTGGAGAAATATTAGCATATGGATATTTTTCTCTAATAGTTTTTATAACACCTTTTCCTACAACATGGTTTGGTAAACATGCAAATGGTTGTACACAAACAATATTAGGGATATCATTTTCAATATATTCAATCATTTCAGCTGTTAAGAACCAGCCTTCACCTGTTTGATTTCCAATTGATAATACATCTTTTACTTTGTCTTCTAAGTGCCATATATCACAAGGTTGTAAATAGCCTTTTTTAGAATTTGCTAAAGCTATTTTTACATCTTTTTCAAGAATATCAATTAATTTTATAGCAGTTTTCATTATTTTTGAAGATGTTTTATTTATATTTAATAAACTATTGAAAGTTATTTTGTGTGTACACATAAATTTTGCAAACCCCATAAAATCAGGCAAAATTACTTCAGCGCCTTCTTTTTCTAAAAGTTCTGCTACATAGTTATTTCCAAAGGGATGATATTTTATTAAGACTTCACCAACAACACCAACTTTTGGTTTCTCTACTGACATATCTAATTCTATTTTTTCAAAGTCATTTACTATATCATAGATACTTTGTTTGAATTCTTTGTTAGTAGATTTTCTTGATAAGATTTCTTTACATTTTTCCATCCAAATATCAAATAATTTCTGAGTCTCGCCTTTGTTAACCTCATATACTCTATTTTTAGTTAGCATTTTTTGTAGTAAATCCCCATAAACAACCATTTTTAACAATTTTTCTGCTAAAGGAACAGTGATTTTAAATCCAGGCATTTTTTCCATACCAACTATATTAAAAGATATAACAGGTACATTTTCAAAACCAGCATCTTTTAAAGCTTTTCTTATAAATCCTATGTAATTTGTAGCTCTACAACCACCACCAGTTTGAGACATTATTAAAGCAGTCTTGTTTGTATCATATTTACCAGATTGAAGAGCTTCGATCATTTGACCAGTTACTAATATTGATGGATAGCATGCATCATTATTAACATATTTTAAACCAGTTTCTACTGTGTTTTGAGTACATTCTCTTAATAAATGTACATTATATCCAGAAGAACGAACAGCAGACTCTAATAATTCGAAATGTATAGGTGCCATTTGAGGGATAAGAATTGTATAATCCTTCCTCATTTCCTTAGTAAATATTTTTTTGTGAATTCCGTAGTTTCCAATTGATTTTTTTTGATTTTTTTCTTGTTCACGTTTTTTCATGCTTGCAATCAAAGAGCGAATACGGATTCTTACAGCCCCTAAATTATTTACTTCATCTATTTTTATTAATGTATACATTTTATTATAGCTAGATAATATTTCTTCAACTTGATCTGTTGTAACTGCATCAACACCACAACCAAATGAATTTAATTGTATCAATTCTAAACAATCATGTTTTCCAACAAAATCAGCAGCTGCATATAGTCTTGCATGATATACCCATTGGTCTACAACTCTTAAAGGTCTTTTAGCTTCCGTTTTATCTGCAATACTATCTTCTGTTAGAACACATAAACCTAATGATGTAATTAATGTATCAATTCCATGATTGATTTCAGGATCAATATGATAAGGCCTTCCTGCTAAAACAATACCTTTCAAATTATTTTCTTTAATATATCTTACAGTTTCTGTTCCCTTATCTCTAATATCCTTTTTACATTTTTGATATTCATCTTCAGCTTTTTGAGCAGCTTCCATTAATTCAGACTTAGTAAAATTATAATCTTTAAATTCATCCAATTCTAATATCTTTTTTACCAAGTTTTTCTTATCAAAAGGTAAGAAAGGATTTAGAAATTTCACGTTTGGATTTTTTAAATTTTCTACATTATTTCTTAAAACTTCTGAATAAGAAATAACTATAGGACAGTTATAATTATTATCAGCTTTTTCATATTCTTTTCTAGAATATGGAATGCAAGGATAAAAAATTGTATTTATACCTTGTTCTAATAAGCTTTCTATATGCCCATGAGATAGTTTTGCAGGATAGCAAACTGATTCAGATGGCATAGATTCCATACCTTTTTCATAAGTTTTACGTGTACTTTTTTCAGATAAAATTACTCTAAAACCTAAACTAGTCAAAAATGTGAACCAGAAAGGGTAATCTTCATACATATTTAAAACTCTAGGAATACCAATCGTTCCACGAGGAGCATCTTTTTCCTCTAAAGGCGTATAGCCAAAGAGTCTTTCATATTTATATTTCATAATGTTAGGTAAATCTTTGTGTTCTCCTACATTGCCAGCACCTTTTTCGCAACGATTTCCGGAAATGTACTTAGAACCATTACTAAATTGATTAATCGTTAATAAACAATGATTTTCACAACCATTACAACGAACATGTGAAATACTAATCTCTAATTTATCTAAGCTTTCTAAATCAGCAAGTGTTGATACATATTCCATATCTAAATTTGCTTCATATTGCTCTTTCGAAAGAAGCGCAACACCATAAGCACCCATTAAACCTGCAATATCAGGTCTTACCACATTTCTACCAACAATTAATTCAAAAGCACGCAAAACAGCGTCATTGTAAAAAGTACCACCTTGTACTACAATGTGAGCGCCTAAACTCTTAACATCTCTTACTTTCATTACCTTTTGAATGGCATTTTTAATAACAGAATAAGAAAGTCCTGCTGAAATATCTCCAACACTATAACCTTCTTTTTGTGCTTGCTTGATTTTAGAGTTCATAAATACTGTACAACGAGAACCTAAATCGACTGGTCTTCTAGCTTCTAGGGCAGAGTTTACAAATTCTTCAATAGATAAATTCAAGCTTTTAGCAAAGGTTTCAATAAAAGAACCACAACCAGAAGAACAAGCTTCGTTTAACATGATATTGTCAATCGCACCTTTTTTCATACGGATATATTTCATATCTTGTCCGCCGATATCTACAATGCTAGTAACATTTGGCATAAATTGTTTAGCAGCAGTATAATGGGCAATAGTTTCAATTTCATTTAAATCTACATTTAAAGCAGATTGAATTAATTTTTCTCCATATCCAGTAACTCCGCTATAACGAATTATTGCTTTTTCAGGCTTTTCGGCATACAATTTTTTGAGCATACCTATAACACTTTGTAAAGGATTTCCCTCATTACTACCATATAAAGAGTAGAGAAGTGTACCATCACGATTAATAACTACAAGTTTTGTTGTGGTAGAACCAGCATCAATACCTATGAAACAGTCTCCTTCATAAGATTTTAAATCACCTTTTTTGACTGTTTCTTTATCATGTCTTTCTTTAAATTCTTGGTATTCAGCATCAATAGAAAATAAAGGAGATAAAGGATGTGAAGTATCATCATGAGATATTTTTAACATCTCTATTTTTGCTCTCAATTTTTCTACTGTAATTGGATG
>JAAWHY010000074.1 GCA_022795675.1 Clostridia bacterium | reverse complement strand
TACATAATCATTGTTGTTTTTATTCTTCTATATGAAAAGTATAATTTATAAATTTATATTATTCTCTAATTTCTTTTAAATACTCAATATATTCCTCTAAACACAAATCAAGTTCATTAATTTTTTTTGCATGTTCTTCTCCTACATATCTCCAATGCCATGGTTCATAATTTACTTTGGTTATTCCTTCTTTTTCTTTCTTATATCTTAATATAAAACCATAACTTTCTGCATTTTCTTTTAGCCATTTAAAAGCTTTGGTATTTTCAAATTCTAAGTTTACGTAGTTAAAGTCTACTGCAAGTCCTAGGTTGTGTTCACTTGTACCTGGTTTATTAATTACTTTTAGTGTAAGTTCCTCAGCTTCTTTATGTGTTTTTCCACTTTTTATATATTCATCTATTTTTTTATCATATACTTTTTGCTGTTGCTCAATACTTCTATATGAAGATTGTACCCATATATCTGATATTTTATCTTTTTTCATGTCAGCAATCATTTGTTTTAATTTTTCAATTGCCCTTTTGTCAAATTTTCTTGTATTGTCTATTGAAGAAAGTTGAGGTACAAAGTTATTTGGCAAACTGTTTTCATAGTTTACTAATTTAAGATTCCACTCATTGATTACAGTATCAGTTTTTATATTATTTTCTACTACTTGACCTTTATTTTCTGTTTTATTGTTTGTTTCATTTGTATTACTTATAGTATTATTTTCTATGCTTATATTACTTATATCATTATTAGTTGCAGTTTTATCTTCTTCTAATTTCTGTATTCCCTTTGATAATAATGTAATTTCAATTATTAGAACTGCTACTAAAAAAATTAAAATAATTATTATACTTTTTTTCACTTTTTATCATCTCTCTATTAAAATTTATTTAATTTTCTAATATTTAACCCTTAAATTAGTTTTTCTTTCTAATTAATATTAGTGGAGTAAGTTCTCTACCTTGTCCTGCTGGATTATCTCTTATAATTTCTTTTAATTCATCATAACTAAGTTCAATATCTTTTGATTTTCCAAGTATTTCTCGTCCTAAATCGTTTGCATCAACTATCATTGTACTTATACCTAGTTTTTCTCTAATTTCATTGCAAACTTGATTTGAGTTTAATGGTAATTCAATTCCTATATCTTCATATTCCTTCCAAACTGCTCCATAAAATCCATCTAGCCCACTTACCTGTTCTCCTACTATTTTATAAAACACTCCCTTTATACCAAAAATCTTAGTTATAAAGCTACAAGCACTTGCAAATAATACTTTAAGTACACCTACTTTATTAATAGCATATTGCATTTTTATACTTTCTCCTACCCCTATTCCTTTAGATTTTGGATGACTTGCAAATTTTGATAATAGTTTTGCCCAAAATCCTATTTTTATTTCTTCTCTCTTTACTATCCTATTCTGACATAATGCAATAATTTTTTCTGAGCTTGAAATTATATCACCTTTTTCATATATAGGACTTACATATTCTCTAAAAATATCAATATAATTTTCTCCTTGCTTAATAAATCTTGTTTTAATTGCGTGTCTTATATATGTTATCCCATTAACTTTAATTTCAACCTTCTTTCCAGTATTAGCTACAAATTCCATATAGTTTTCCTCCTAAAAATAAATTATATTTTTAGGATAACATTAGTTTGTATCTGATTTGTTCTTAAGTTGTATATAAGTTGTATCTACTTTATATCCACTTTCATGTATTTATATATATCTAAAATATGTTCATTGCTTATTGAATTAATCGCTACTAAATATTGGTTTCCAATGTTTACAAAATTTGCCATCAACTTTGCTTTTTCTGATATTAACATATTATCTCTAAAAGTCCAGTCATCTATTATATATAAATCTAAATATCTTATATAATTTCTTAACACTTCTTCTGCACCTATTTCTTCTGTAACATCTTCTTTATGGGTACCTACATAGTAAATTATTTTGCCAGTTTTTTCTTCTATTTCTACAAATTTTTCATATTCATCTGTTGAAAAAACAATTCTATTTATTAGATATTTATTCTCTAAATTACTATATTCTCTGCCATAAATATGATATCTAAGTTTCATCTCTTCGTAGTTTTCAAATGTGCCTTCTAAGATATTATATTCCTTCATTTTATTGATTTCTTCGATTAATTTCTTTATAGTTTCATCTTCTATTCCTTGGTTATTTGCCAATGCCATTATTTCGCTAGAACTATCAGCAATTTTTAAGTTAGAAGTACCATCCTGCATATCATGTATTGCTTTTACTAAATAAATATTTTCAGCTTGTACATCAATTTTGTTATCTATTGGCTTTTTCTTATAACTTGTATTTTCCATATTTAAATCCTCTAAACTAAATAAAATATTTGGCATAAAAAATGATAAATATACAATTATTATAACTATTAGGTAGATAAACACTTTTCTCATATTCTTGCTTCCTCCTTTTTACAGTTTTAAGTCAAAATATACATTTGTACCAACATTTTCTTCACTTTCAATATTTAACTTTGATTCATGTAGTTCTATAATTTTTTTACACAGTGAAAGTCCTATACCACTTCCACCATTTTTTCTGCTTCTTGATTTATCTACCATGTAAAAATCTTCTGTAACCCTTTTTATATGCTCCTTTGGAATGCCTCTTCCATTATCAATAACTGATATTCTATATTTTCTTTCCTCCGTAATTTCTCCGCATAATTAATACTAAATTATCTTTTGGTTCTGACTTTTTTGCATTTTCTACTAAATTTCTTATAACAACTTCTAATAAATTTTTATCTCCTTTAACCTTTGCAGGAGTTAAAGAGTTCTTTATTGTAACATTCCCTAAAGTAGTTATTTTTGAAGAAACTTTATTTATAAAATTATCTATATCTATATATTCTAATTCTATGTTATTTTCTGATAAAGACATTAAATTCATAAGTTTATATGAAAGTGTTTCTAACCTTTTTGCTTCACTATAAATATAGTTTAATGCTGTTTTAGTTAATTCTTCATCACATTTTTTTAGTCTTAACATATCTGAATATCCTATTATTGCTGTCATTGGTGTTTTTATTTCATGCGTAAATCCATTTATAAAATCGTCTTTTTGTTTAAGAGATAGATTTAATGAATTTATTTTATCCTCTATTTCTACTGACATTATGTTAAAACTGTTTGCAAGTTCTCCTATTTCATCTTTACTTTTTATATTAACTCTATTGGAATATTCTCCTTCCGCTATTCTTTTACTTGTTATGTTTAGCTTTTTTATATGTCGTGTTAAAATTGCAGAGAAAATTACGATAAAAATGGATGCAATACTTAAAATAATAAAATCTACAAACAATACCTCCTTCATTTGGCTATCTCTTTCTTCATATAAATATGTAATATCATAAATATTAATTATATATATTACATTATTATTAATTGTTAAATATGAAGAAAAAAGCATATAATACCTATCTTCCACATTTCTTATATAATAATTGTCTACTTCTTTCAAAAGAAGAGTATTTATATTCATATCTTTCATCTTTTCAAAATTAGAAAAAATTATATTTTCTTTTTCATCATACAATGCTATTTTTTCTGAATTATCTCCAAGATATGAATATAGTGATTTTATATATTCTATAACATTTTCGTTTGTTATTTCTTCTCCTCGTTGAATATTATTTACGATATTACTTTCTATATAATATCTTTGGACAATATTCTGATTTGAGTTTTGATTTGCACTTTTTTCTATTGAATGTCTAAAACTTTGTCTTATAATAAAAAATCTACTGCATGATAAGATACATGCCATAATTACTATTATACTTAATACTAATTTTAGACTAAATTTCATAGTTGGTCTCCTTCCTTATTTATATCTCTAACATATACCCTATTTTATAAACTGTCTTTATTTTATCTTTCCAGTCTAATTTTTTCCTTAGTCTTTGAATATGCAAATCTAGTGTTCTTGTTTCAAATTCCAACTCTTCTCCCCAAACTTTTTCAAATATAATTTCTCTATATAATGCTACTCCTTTATTTTGTATCAAAAGCATAAGTAGGTCAAATTCTTTTGGTGTTAATTCTATTTTTTGATCCTGTTTTTTGACTATTCGCGCTACAACATTTATTTCTATATTATCTATTTTTATAATATCGTTTAATTTATTATATCTTCTTAGCACGGCTTGTACTCTTGCAATAAGTTCTTCTATTTCAAATGGCTTGGTAATATAATCATCTGCTCCATTTCTTAATCCTTTTATTTTATCCTTTGTTTGACTTTTAGCCGTAATAAAAATAGTTGGGATTTCTTTTGTTTCTTTTATGTACTCTAAAAGTTCATATCCATCTATCTTAGGTAACATTATATCTAATAAAATTAAATCATAATTTCTTTCTTCTATATAATCAGCTGCAATCTCTCCATCCATCGCACATTCACAGATATAACCTTGTGCTTCAAGTTCAATTTTAATTAAATCACTTATTGCATTTTCGTCTTCTATAATTAAAATTCTATTCATTTTTATACATTCCTCCAAAATATATTATATCTCAAAAATGTATCTAAGTTGTAAACAATTTAATAAATATCTCTCAGATAACTGGGAGATATTTATTTTAGTTTTGTTCAATTATATTTTTTAAGGAGATAGTACAATCTTTTAATATGTTTACTTTTATATTTTCTGTAATTTCATAGGTTTTTGGTAATGTATAAATATTTTTTTCATTTATAATATATTGGTATATGACTCCTACTTCTCCATCTATAATCCAATACTCTTTTACTCCATAATATTGATATAGATTATATTTTACAAATGTATCGTGTTTTTTTGATGTTGGTGATAATACTTCAATTATTAAGTCTGGTGCACCTTGTATTCCCATGTTTTTAGTTATTTTGTTTTCATCACATACAACTAGAATATCTGGTTGTACTACATTATATTCCTTTTTGGGATTTCTTACACCTGATAAACATACATCTAATGGTGATACAAATACTTTACATTTTTTGCGCTTCAAATAGTTATGTAATTGTGCATGAATTTCTCCTATTATCTCTTGATGTAAAGTTGTTGGAGAACTCATTAAATATAATTCTCCATTAATTAATTCATATCTTTTTTCGTCTTCAAAATTTTGTAAATCTTCATAAGTATATTTTCTTTGTTGTAATGCTAAATTTTCCATATCCTTTTTCTCCTTATGCAAGTGCTTTTACAACTTTGTCAACTAATTCATTCTCCATACACCACTGATTTGTTTCACCCGTATAATCTTTCAAGTCTTTTGCAGTCCTGTACATCATTTTATTTGCTAATGGTTTATAACAATTTCCACAAACATATTCTGTTGTGAGATAGACTATCTTTCCATTTTCGGGATTTCGGATAAACCCATCACAGCCTCTTTTTACTCCATTAATATTGATGTTCTTTAAGTACTACTCATAATTCCCTACTTTTTTATAAAATCGTCCCAAAAGGAATTGAAGATGAAAACTATTATCCAACCCTTCTTTATTTTTTAATTCGTCAATT
>JAAWHY010000073.1 GCA_022795675.1 Clostridia bacterium | reverse complement strand
TCTCTTTTTGTAGCCATTTTAGTATCTTGTACTAAAGTTCTAGCATCTTTTAATAGTTTTTCATAACATTGCTCTGCAACAATTAAAGGTATACTATGTGTAAATAATTTTCTACTAATTCCTAATAAAATCATATTTTTTTCTATATTATCCCTTGTATCTAATTTTCCAACAGTGAATGTTTCAAATTTATTGTAATCATTTAGAATTTCTTTAAATTCTTCATTATTTCCTATTCTTATTTTTAATGATAATATATTTTGTATATATTCTTCTAATGTATAGAAAATTTTAACATATACCCATTCTTTTGTTGAATCATATATATTTGTTGTATCAGCTAACTTAATTGAATAATTCTTTAATATTGATTTATATAGTGAGTCCATTTTGTCTATATAAAACTTGTTATATCTTTCTTGTACTTTTTCTTTTGCTATATTTTCTATATTTTCTTTGTCTAATTCTATTAGATATTTTTGCTTTCTATATTTATAGTCCATATATTCTTTTTCTTTTAAGCTTGTTACTTCATAATATCTTGATAAAGCATCTCTTTCAAATTCAGATGCAGTATTGTTTTTTACTTTGTTATATATAGAGTCCATAACATATTTATCTAACGTTTCTAAATAAACTGTATATGCTTCATCATATTTTTTTTCTAGTTCTTCACTATTATAATTTTCTGTATCATTTTGATAATTTTCATAAGCTTTTAATAGGCTATTTCTTTTTATTGTAATTTTCATTCCATTGATTCCTATTTTTGTAGGAATCAATATTTTTGTTATTGTCTTTGTTATTTTATTAAAAAAATTTGTATTTGCTCCTGTTATTCTTAAACTTTTTTCTTCCATTAAATTCATCCTTTCATTTGTTCTTTATAAATAATTAAAATACAATCTTCTCATTTGTGCCAATGTTTTCAAGTACTTCATAAATCACATTAATTTCTATTCCTTCTTCTTTTTCCTCTTTATTGATAATTTTATTTACTATTTTTTCTTTATCTTCTATTTGGTCATCCAATTTTTCCTGTAATTTTTGTATCCCTATATTCATCGCTTCTTCTGGTGTATATTTTTTTGTTTCTTCTATAATTTCCTTATTAGTTGTTTTTACTAGGGAAATAGGTAAATAAAAGTCTTGAAATATTTTAAATTTATTTTCTGAATATATTGTATCATAAATTTCAAATTTTGAAAGTCTTTTTGAAAAATTTATTTCAAAATTGTTAAATTTTATCTTATATTTATTTTCAATCTTTCCTGTTTCACTTCTTTCCGTAGCTTCATAAGGAATAGTCATACTTTCAGAATACCATACTTTTGCTTGAATTTCACCTTTTGCATGTACATATCTAATTCCTGTGTATTTTCCTTCCATCCATCCATTTATTAATGTTGTTCCAACATTTACTGTGTCTCCTACTTTTGCTACTATTGTTCCATTTTGTGCGTTAATTTTTGTTATAATCCCTTGTTTATCTGAAACAATACTACAGTAATCTTCTTCATCTATAATTTCTGGTTTTGAAGTAGATTTTACTACTTTTACTATTACATTTGTTCCTTTAAGTTCAATTCCCATCCACGCTATATCTTCTCTTTGTAACCTTACCTTATTTATAATTTCTTTTGTATTTACTTTTGATTTCAACTTTCCAATAGTCAATCCTGCTTCTTGAATATCTTTTTCTAACTCTTGAACTATCTCTTCATTTTCTTCTATAATTTCTATATTCCATATAAAGTTTGATGAAATTCCGAGTAACAGCATAAGTAAAATTAAAAATGCTAAGAAAATCTTCCTTTTTTTGTATTTATTAAAAATAAAAGGTATTCCTCTTTTCTTTATAATTTTAAGTTTACATTGTGTTTGTTTAGCAATTTTTGCAACCTTTTTTAAATCTTTTATTCCAACATTTAATTCTAGTTTTACATTCTTATCTCTTCTTAAATTCCATATTGTTATTTTATTGTTTCTACTTATATTGATAAATCTTTCTATATAATATCCTTCTATCGATATTCTTATATATCCAATTATATAATTTAAAAGAATCTTAATTATCATATTTAATTTCACTCCTTTCATCAAATTAGAATTTTGGCAATGTAAAAAATTAATTATTTTCAATCAAACTTTCTTTCAATATCAATACTCTCTATCTTTCCAGTTACTCTTATATCATCATTTGTCATATTTTCTAATTTTAATTCATATCCATTTATATTTACCAAGCCCAAAGAAGTATTTATTCTAATATAATAGTCTTCATATTCTAATATTCCTTTAAAATTTTCTATCACCATTTCATTAAACCCTGTAATTGTCAATTTAGGAGTATCTGAATATACCTCTTGTGGCATTTCTAAAAGTCTATCGATTTTTGATAATGTATTTTTCTTTTTTTTCATTATTTCTCCTTAAAATAGGTCATTGAAGACTTACCTTTTTGACCAAATATTTATTTTTCGGTTAAAAAGCTATACCAAATTAACCGATCAAACTTATATTAACTTTTAAATTCATCTAAAGATCTAAATTCATATCCCATTGCTTTTATTTCTTTAATTATATCTCCTAAAATATTTGTATTTGTTTTTGAATTTCCATGTAACAAAATTATTTCTCCATTATGAACATTATCTAATATCTTTTGCTTTGCAACTGCTTCTTCTGGCTGTTTATCTTCATTCCAGTCCTCATACGCAAAAGACCACATAACTGTTTTATATCCTAATGAATTTGTTATATTTATAGTTCTTTCACTATATTCTCCCTTTGGTGGTCTAATATATTTCATTTCATATTGAAATTTTTCATATATAGCTTTATGTAAGTCCATAACTTCTGAATTTATCTTTTCATCTGTTATATCTGGCATTGAAGGATGATTACAAGTATGATTTCCTACAATATGTCCTTCATCTATCATTTGTTTTACTAGCTCTTCTTGTGTATTTAAGTAATGAGCTGTAATAAAAAATGTTGCTGTTACATTATTTTCCTTTAATGTTTGTAAAATTTTAGGTGTATATCCTGCTTCATACCCTTCATCAAATGTTAGATAAACAAATTTAGCATTTTTATTTCCCATAGCTATTCCATTGTTCTTTTCTAAAATTTCTAAATTTGATTTTCCTAAGTCTGGTTGTTCATGGTTATCATTTCTTTTTATACCCCATCCTATTTTTTTATTATTTAATGTTTGTGAATTTGTTAGTATTGACTCTTCTTTTTCTCCTTTATTCACTATTAATGTTACTGAAAAAATTAACAATAATAATACAAAAATTTTTAATATCAAACTTCTTTTCATTTTTTTGCCTCCTAAGCTAGTATTTTTCTTTTATAAATTTTATGTTTTTGTTTTTTTAATTATTACTATTTTGTCTTATTTATATTTTTCCAATATTTTCCATTTACTATTCAAGAAATAATACTAACAGTTTTATTAGCAAACACTATTAATATCAATTATATTTCCGTTTGGATAATTTTCTAAAGTTTCTATTGACAATGAAAAAATTTTAGATTATATTGTAATATAAATTGGAAAATAAAGGAAATTTATATCATTTTGTCGATTCCTTTATTTTATTAAATTTTTAAGTTAATTTTTTAAATTTTAGGAGGATACAAATGTTAAACTTTGTAATATGTGATGATAACCTGAATATTTTAGATAAATTTTCTAAAATACTAGAAAGTATTTTTATTAAACATAACTATGATGCACAAATTGGTTTTAAAACAGATAATGTTGATGAACTATTAGATTATGTAGATGATAATAAAACTGATGTATTAATTTTAGATATTAATTTAAAATCTGATAAATCTGGTTTAGAAATAGCATCTCTTGTAAGAAAAAAATATAAAGACACTTATTTTATATTTACAACTGCTCATTTAGAATATGCAATGATGGCTTATAGATTTAAAACATTTGATTATTTAGCTAAACCTATTACTTATGAAAGATTAGAAGAAACTATTATTCGATTATTTGATGATGTTAATGGGTGTCCTAAAAAATATATAAAGATTGATAATAAGAAAACCATTATTGCTGAAGATGAAATTTTATATATCTCAACAAGTTCCTGTAAATAATCTACTGCTTCAAAATCAAAAGGAGTAGACATAAACATAATTTCCAATTCATCACAATATTTCTTGAGAATTGTATACTCATGTTTTCCAAATAAATCATACTTTTTAAATAATTCATACTGTGATGTTGTACTTTCTTCTTTCAAGTCCCAATAAGCAGGTGAAAGCTTTGCGGCCAGCTTTTCAGCTTTATAAGATTGAAATTTAACTGCATTTATTCCACATTGTTTAGCCTCTTTTATCATTAATTTTGCTGCATCCAAAAGAGCTATTCTCTTTTTTTCTGCTATATCATAATAATTTACACCTATTTCCGCTATTAGATAATATCCTTTTTCTTTTAATTCCTCAAAATATGTTTTCATCTGCGTTTATATCCTCATATACTTTCTATTCTCCTAAAATAATTCTCTTTACTCTTCGTACTCCCTGTGTAAAATTTTTATTTTTCATTCTAAGATATAAATTTTTCCTCATTACTTTACTTTTTATTAACCAATTTAAGGTTTCGGTAATTGTAGATTCATCTATTTCACTTCCCAAACCCAAATTAATGAATCCATTTGCTATATCTCCAAAAATATGTGTTTGTTCTCTTTTATTCTGCGCAATCAATATTGTTGGGACTCTCATACAGGCCAATTCATACATAGTTCTTCCCTGAGAGGAAATCGCTATATCTGCATTATACATATAACTTGCAATATTATTTACATTCCTAAATATTTCAATATTATAATCCATACTCTTTACCTTTTCTAATAATGGCCCTTCATCACCATAGCCCAATCCTAATATGCATACATATTGTATTTCCTTATACCCTGTTTCTTCGATTGCATTAATTACCTTCATTGTAAGATTCTCTGGGTCTGTTCCTCCGAAAGCAATTAATACATGTTTTACTTCTTCATTAAATTTTTTTTCATTAAAACGCATAAACTCATCTCTAACACAATAATAATCTTCCCCACAAAAAATATTCTTACCTTCCTGACCCTCATATAAAGCATTTATTACTGCATCAGCATAAAATTTTCCTTCACCCAAATCTTCAAAATTAACTATTCTGATTCTCTGCTGTTTTAATAATTCCATATATTCTTTCTCAGTATCCAATATATCATTAACAATAATATCTGCATTTTGTCTTTTAATAATATCTATGACTTCTTCGTTTGTATTCACGATTTCATATTTAAAAAAGCTATTCTTAATTTTATTAATACCCAAATCACTCTTAGAACTTAGCACAAACAAAACCTCATGCTCTGTAAAATTATATGCTATTTGTAACATTCTATATATATGACCCAAGCCTATCTCTTTATATCCATCAACTCTAAAAATAATTTTTTTCTTGTTTAGCTCTGCCTCTGCTAATACCCAATCCTGCTGACTATCGATATCTATGGCTTCTTCCTCTGATGTTTCAAATACCCCTATCTTTTTTCCGAATCTACTACTATCAGTAACAAATGCCGAATTTGTAATCACAAATGCTCCTGTTTCATTATAATGAGCCGGTAGGTATTGTCTATTCATTCTTTTTTCATATAAAGGAACAATCATATCATTCTCTTT
>JAAWHY010000072.1 GCA_022795675.1 Clostridia bacterium | reverse complement strand
CGATAAAGATATAAAAACAAGTAATAAAATAAAAGATAAAGCTTTATTTGAAAGGATAGAAAAGTTTGTTATCAATAATTTTGGAGCAGTTATATCTATCAAAAACATATACAACTATCTAAAAGATGAAGTAAAGGTTAATGTAGATAGAAGAACTATAAAAAGATATTTAGATATTTTGGAAAAGGCTAAAATAATCTATTCTTGTGACTTATTTGATATAAAATCAAAATCAGTTTTAAAAGGAGAGAAAAAATATTATTTAGCTGACTTAAGTATTTACTATTCACAAAACACTGACAACAGAATAAACTATGGACCAGTTCTTGAAAATGTAATGTATTCTTATTTAAAAAGCAAGAATTATAAACTTTCTGTAGGTTATATTGGAAAATTTGAATGCGATTTTATTGCAAGAGCAAATTATGATGATTACTATTATATTCAAGTTTCTAAAGATATTAGTAATAAAGACACTGAAGAAAGAGAATATAGACCATTTTATATGATTAAAGAACTATACCCTAGATATTTATTTACTATGAATATGTTACTTCAAAAGCGAGATGGTATAAATCATGTAAATATTGTTGATTTTATTTATAACAATAAAAATTTATAAAGAATTTTTGCCAATAGTGATCTAACTTTTTGGCAATTTTTATTATCTTAAATTATAGTGAATAATACATAAGTGCTTTTAGTACCTATTTATTATTATTCACGATTCATTATTAACCATTAACTATTCACTGCGAATTGTTAAATTCGCATCTATGGAGCTACTGGGCAGAATCGAACTGCCGACCTACGGGTTACGAGTCCGTTGCTCTACCAACTGAGCTACAGTAGCATTTTTGTATTTAGATTATTTTAAATACATTATTAGAAAAAAATAGTTAATAATAAATAATTAATAGTGAATAGTACAAATGTGCTTATTGCACTTTATTAAGCAACTATTCACTATATACTCTTCACTATTAACTCTTCACTGCAAATTATGAAAGTTTCATATTTGGTGCGGATGAAGGGACTTGAACCCCCACTCCGAAGAACTGGTTCCTAAGACCAGCGCGTCTGCCAATTTCGCCACATCCGCATGTATTTAAAATAAATGTACCACAAGATACTTTACTATAATAGCATATTTTTTCTTCATTTGTCAATAGATTGTATAAACTTTTCATGATACAAAGAACAATATTGTAATTATCTTTGTAATGTAATATAATAAATAGGAGCGGAGGGTAAAAATAATGAATATAGAGCCAATAAATATTTTTGATTTTGATGGAACATTAACTACTGAAACTTGGCCAAAGTTTTGGGTATGGGTAAAGAAATTTGGATATAGCGGTGAAAAAAGAAATGATTATTTAGAGAGAGCACTTGCTGAATATAGAAAGACACATATAGGTGATTCACTTGAAACTTTTTTTGGGTTCTTTCATAATCTACTTGTTAGCAGTAAAGAAACTCTTACACACGAAGAACTTATGGAAGGTGAAAAATATATAGAATATAATAATGGTATATATGATTTTATAGAAAAATCAATTGCTAAGAATTATATAGTTTCAGGAGGATTAATAGAGTTCTTAAAGAGCATAAAAATAGCAAAATACTTTGATGAAATTTATGGCACACCTGTACAATATGATTCAAATGGAATGATCTGTGGAATTGGTGAAATAATGACAGATGATAAAAAGGTATTAGCAATTAAAGACATATTAAAAAAGAATAACAGACAAGAAAACGATTGTTATAATGTATATTACATAGGGGATGGTTATAGTGATGAAACAGCAATGAGGTATGTACATAATAATGGAGGAAAGGCAATTTTTGTTTATCAGCCAAACCAAGATGATGAATACTATCATTATAATAATAAGATTTATCAAACACTAAATGCTAATGGAATGATTGATTTTTATTGCATTGCTGATTATAGAAATGGTAGTATTCTTTCAAATATTTTACAAAGACAAAAAGAAAAAAGTGAAATATCAGAAGAATTCACAAGATAGTATATTTGTAATTGCTAGAATTAGGAAATGACAAAGTAAGGACAAAGTCAATTTGCCTTATATTTATTTAATAGTATAAATATTAAAATAAATAAGAAAAAATTGAAGACACTTTATATGAAATTGACTTTTGGGTATAAATTTGGTAAAATGAATATAGAGTTGCAAAGAGTAATTGGTATAGTTTAAAAGAAAAGGAGAGAAAGGTTTGATGAAGCGGGAAAGAAAAATTGTACCACTACCAACACTAGAATCAAAAACGCTAAAGGTGTCTGCTATCATAGTGGTAATAGCAGCTATTATAGTGATAGTTGTTGTAGGCATTGGAGATTATAATCTTGCCAAAGTCGAGCGGGATTATGAAGCATCAAGACATCCTGTGTTGGAAGAGAGACTACCTGTGAAGGAACAAATGCGTCGATATATTGATGCACTTGAAGTTCCAGAAGAAGATGAAATAGAGGAAACTGAGACAGAAGAAGCTGTTGAGCCTTATTATAATCCCACAGAAGAGGAAAGAAAATGGGCATATTTAATGGCAAAAGCAGAAGCTGGAACAGAAGATTCTTTTGGAATGACTCTTGAAACAAATGTGGCAATAAACAGAGCAATTGAAACAGGAGATAGTTTGATTGATGTATATACAGCTAATGGGCAGTATTCATCAATTCATAATGGATTACCACATCTTCGTATAGTACATGAAGATGGTTCCATTGAATGGATACTTGTAACAGAGGATATGATTACTGATGAGATCAGGGAAGCTGTAGATAAAGCATTCGAAAAAGATTATACAGAAGAAATGCTTAAAGAAGAAGCTATTTCTGGAGGTCTTGATTCATCTTACTATCAAGGAGGAGCACTGTATTTTTACAATCCTTATGCCATATCTGTAGAAAGAGAAAAAGAGAGGGCAGGTATTAAAGTAGCATTTCAACATGGTAATCACCGATTTTATAGAAATTGCCGATAAAATCAAATAAGCAAGGGAAGGTTATAACTTTTCCTTGCTTTCTCCTTTTATATAATGTATTTATATAAAAAACATCTGAAAATTTTAGAAAATAAGGATTAACCTAAGATAAATTTTAATAAACAAAATAATTGTATATATTAAAAAAATTTGAACATATTAATACTAAGAATACATTGTAGGAGAGTATTAATGGAAGAAAAGGAAAAAAACGAAGATACAACAAAGTATGGAGAATTTATTCCTTCATATTTTGCTTGGCTAACTCTAGAGAAGCAAAAAGAAATTGCAAATAAATTGTCAGATATAACAAAAAAGTGAGATAAAATCTCACTTTTTTGTTATATAATAGAACCTTTGTCTAAGATATAGAACGTTTGTCGAAGCTATTGAATTGTAATATTAGAGTGTTATAATTTGAGAAAAAACAAGAGGAGAGATAGCAGATGATGGATTATAAATTTACAAAAAGTGCGAACAAAGCACTTGAACTTGCTAGTGAAATAGCAATAAAATTAGGGCATAATTATGTTGGAACAGAGCATTTATTATATGGACTAGCAGAGGAGAAAACAGGAGTAGCAGGGAGAGCGTTAGAAAGACAAGACATAACTCCAGAAAAGATATTAGATGATATAGAAGAATTAATTGGAAAAAATGAGGATGGAATAGATAAAACTTTAGGTTTTACACCTAGGAGTAAGAAAGTATTTGAAAATGCTTTTAAAGAATCAAAGAAGATCGATTCAGATTATATTGGAACAGAACATATATTAGTTGGAATAATTAGAGAAACTGATAGTATTGCTGCAAGAATTATAAGTGATTTAGGAATTGATATTCAGATTATGTATAATGAAATTATGCAATTATTAGATGAACAGGATTTTTCGAATGACAAAAATATGAAAAATACAGATAGCAAAGGAAAAGGAAGTTATTCACATACATCAGTACTTAATCAATATAGTGTTGACCTTACGATAGAAGCGAAGAAGGGGAAGTTAGATAATATCGTAGGAAGAAATAGAGAGATAGAAAGGGTTATTCAAATATTAACAAGAAGAACTAAAAATAATCCATGTTTAATAGGCGAACCAGGAGTTGGAAAAACATCTATAGCAGAAGGATTAGCTGAAAAGATAGTATCAGATGATGTTCCAGAAATGTTAAAAAATAAGAGAGTAGTTTCTTTAGATATTTCAAGTATGGTAGCTGGTGCAAAATATAGAGGGGACTTTGAGGATAGAATAAAAAAATCCTTAAATGAAGTTAGAAAAGTAAAGGATGTTATATTATTCATAGATGAAATTCATACAATTGTCGGAGCAGGAGCAGCAGAAGGAGCGATAGATGCTGCAAATATTTTAAAACCTTTGTTATCAAGGGGAGAAATACAGGTAATAGGAGCAACAACTATAAATGAATATAGAAAATATATAGAAAAAGATGCAGCACTAGAAAGAAGATTTAGTTCAGTTATGGTTGAAGAACCAAGCACACAAGATACGGTATTGATTTTAAAAGGTATTAGGGACAAATATGAGCTACATCATAATGTAAGAATAACAGATGAAGCATTAGAAGAAGCAGTATTATTGTCTTCAAGATATATTAATGATAGATTTTTACCAGATAAAGCTATAGATATTATTGATGAAGCAGCATCAATGACTAGAATGAAGAAATATACTTTACCAGAAAGAATAAAAAATTTAGAAGAAGAAATTTCCATAACTAAAAAAGCTAAAGAAGATGCAATTAATATACAAAATTTTGAAGAAGCAGCAATGTTAAGAGATAAGGAAGAAAAACAAAAAATGAAAATAGATGAAGAAAAAGAAAAATGGAATGAAAAGAATATAAAAGCTGTTACAGATATTACAAAAGAAGATATTGCAAATATTATATCAACATGGACTAGTATACCTGTACAAAAGATAACACAAGACGAAAATGAAAAATTGAGAAATTTAGAAGAATCATTACATAAAAGAGTTGTAGGACAAAATGAAGCAATAGAAGCAGTTGCAAAAGCTATAAGAAGAGGGAGAGTGGGTTTAAAAGATCCTAATAGACCAATAGGTTCGTTTCTATTTTTAGGACCAACAGGAGTTGGAAAAACAGAAACTGCAAAAGCACTTACAGTAGAATTATTTGGAAATGAAAATGCAATGATTAGATTAGATATGTCAGAATTTATGGAGGGACATTCAGTTGCAAAACTTATTGGAGCACCTCCAGGATATGTAGGATTTGATGAAGGAGGGCAATTAACTGAAAAGGTTAGACGAAAACCTTACTCGGTGATTTTATTTGACGAAATAGAAAAAGCTCATCCAGATGTTATGAACATTTTACTTCAAGTATTAGAAGATGGGAGATTAACTGATTCAACAGGAAGAACAGTAGATTTCAAAAATACTGTAATAATATTAACATCAAATATTGGTGCTTCTTTAATAAATAAGAAAAAAACTCTAGGATTTACAGAAAAGGTAAAAGAAGAACAACAAAGAGAATATGAAGATATAAAAAAAGAGGTTATGGCAGAAGTAAAAAGAAACTTAAAACCAGAATTTATTAATCGTATAGATGAAATAATAGTATTCCATAAATTAAATGATAAAGAAATAGAAAAGATAATAGAATTATTATTAATACAGGTTGAAAAAAGGTTAAGTGATAATGGATATAATATTAATATAGATAGAAATGTAATAGAAGAAATAAAAAAACAAGGATATGATAAAAACTATGGTGCACGACCATTAAGAAGAAGTATACAAACTTTAGTAGAAGATAAAAATATGCCGGAGAAGCTGCGAAAGCAAATGATATCCGCACTGGGAAAG
>JAAWHY010000071.1 GCA_022795675.1 Clostridia bacterium | reverse complement strand
ACCGCAGTTCTGTCGCCTATGTCTATCGTTGATAAATCTATAAGCGAATTTATGGAATTAATAACATTTGTCACTGCAAAGTTTGCATATTTGTTCCGCATAAATCTATTAGATGATTTATTGTATTTGTTGCAATTTTTACTTTACATATGTTACATATTTCTTTTAGCCTTTTTTCTATTTGATATGGCTTTTGAAATTTAAAGTTACAAATTATTCCTCCATTTTTTTGTATTGTTTCTAATAGTTCAATTTTGTCTATTTCTTCTTCTATGATTATTAATATGTTTTCTTCTCCTTGATTTGTTTTTATGTATTCATTTATCTTTTCTCTTGTTGATGTTATGTCTATATTGGTACCTCTTTTTTTGGCTTCTTTTTTTAAAAGTTTCGAGTTTTTTACTACAATTAACTTTCTAGAATATCCAAAGGCTGGTGTTTGCATTTCTGATAATAATGTGTTTAGGTTTGTTTCGTCTATTTGTATATAATTTATTCCGTTTGCTGTTTCACCAAAGTTTTTCTTTATATTTTTTAGACAATTTTCTAAAAGGTATAGCTCTTCCCCATATAATACATATATTGGTGCTAGTTTTTCGCTTTTTAGTTCCTTTTCTAGTTCTTCTATTGTCATTTTTTTGTCCTTTCATTTTAATTATCTCTGTTTATAATATTTTGTCGTAGGGGCGCCCTTTGGGCGTCCGTAATTTCTCTCTCATTTCGGTCGAGTTAAATTTACTTTGTAAATTTCTCTCCATTTCGCTCAAGTAAAATTTATTTCGTAAATTTATCTCTCATATTACTCGAGTTAAATTTGGCAAAGCCAAATTTATCACGATTTTGCTCCATATATAGAATTATATTAATCTATACGAGGAAAATCTGCTTCATAATTCTTTATACTTTGGATCAAAATACGCTTCGCTCGAGTAAAATTTACTTCGTAAATTTTCCACGATTTTGCTCCATATATAGAATTATATTAAACATATATTACAAAATCCACTACGTGGTTTTGTTCTCTATGTTAATATAATTCTATATACCTCCGCTACACTCCAGCCCTGAGCATTTGTTCCTTTTCCTTGATTTGGTTCTTGTGTGTCATATATTTCTGATATGCTTCCCATTATTCCATCTGCATATAATGCTTTCATAAAGGTTTCTTTTGTGTCTTTTTTTAGTTTCTTTATTTTTTTTGCTATTTTTTCTTTTTGCTCTTCGTCTTCTGTGTTCATCATGTTTTTTAATGAATCATAATATAGCCCTAGTAACCATGGCCATACTGGTCCTTGATGATAACTTAAGTCCCTTTTTAAGGAGTCTCCTTCATATATTTCTACATAGTTTGGCTCTCCTTTTGCAAGTGTTCTTAGTCCATATTTTGTTAATAATTTTTTTTCTACTGTTGATATAACATTTTTCGCTATTTCACTTTCTATGTCTAATATCGGATATGTTAGACTTAATGCAAATAGTTGGTTGGGTCTTATTTTGTCATCTCCTATTACATCATATAAACATTTCTTTTTTTCATTGTAGAATTTATTTTTAAAACTTTCTTTACATTTGTCTGCTAAGTCTCTATATTCTTTTGCAATTTTTTTACCTTCAAATATATTTGATAGTTCCTCCATTATTCTTAAGGCATTGTACCATAATGCATTTATTTCAACCACTTTTCCATTTCTTGGAGTTATTGCATATCCATCATATTTTACATCCATCCATGTGTTTTGCGTGTTTATTGTTCCTGATGATATTAAGCCATCTACATCTAAATGAATATTGTTTTCATCAAAGTCTATTCCTCTTTTATAATATTCTATTATGTTTTTTAGCTTGCTATATATACTTTTTATGAATTCTTTATCACTTGTATATCTTAGATATTTATTAATTTGTTCAAATAATAACAATGATGCATCTGCACTATTGTATAATGGTCTATTATTGTCATCTGCAAATCCATTTGGAACTAATCCGAATCTTATGTTATTTGTAAATGTTAAAATTATTTCTTTTGCAATATCATATCTATGTGGTATTAATAATAATCCTTCAAATGATATTAAAGAGTCTCTTCCCCAGTCTAAGAACCACGGAAATCCTGCTAGTATTGTGTGTAGTTTTGTACTTTTTCTATATGCTATAAAATTGTCTGCTGAAATTAAATATTGTTGTATCATTTTTTCATCACATTTATCATCCAATAGTTTTGATTTTTTGAATAACTTTCTCAGCCTCAAGATTTCATTTGTTATTACTTCTTTTACATTTTTATTTTCTATTTCTTCATTTAATGAACATATAAATGTTATTTCTTTTTCTTCATTTTCATTAATATTAATTTCATAACGTCCTGGTACTACTAAGTCATCTTCTGCATCAAATCCTCTTTTTTCTTCTTCTATATAAAACATTCCTTTAAATATATCATGCTTATGTTCTATATAATTTCCTTCACTTGCTTTTATATATATTGGGTTATTAAAATGTCTGTCTAATACTATTTTTACTATATTATTTTCTTTTTCTTGTTCTATATCAAATTGGTGATAAGTACTTGCTACATGTGCACTTCTATAGTTTACTATTGGTGTTAAGGTTAATTTGGTTTTATGATTTCCATTTTTTATTTTATATGAAATACAAGTTATGTTTTTTCCATATTCTATGCATACTATTTTCTTTACAATAACATCTTCTACTTTATAAGTAAAATTTGGTAAGTATTCATTATCAAAATTTATTAGATACTTATATCCTTCTGATATACTGTTTTTACACATATTAGTGTATAAATTATATTTATTGTCATTAAATTCTATACTTTCATCTATTTTAGATAATATTACATATCTTAGTGCGGGTGGATTTAATGGTGCTACTAACAGTCCATGATATTTTCTTGTATTACATCCTATTATTGTAGATGAAGCATATCCTCCTATTCCATTTGTTATTAACCATTCCTTTGAAATGTCTTTTTCTAAAAGAGTTTCTTCCTTATTATTTTTCTTCATTGTTTTTTCTTCCCTTCTATTGTTTTTCTCTTAATTCCTTAGTTAATGCAATTTATTTTTTCAAACTTTCTAATCTCTTCTGTCTCATTTCTTCACTTTCTTGTATCGATTTAATTCTCTCATTATATTTATTTGCAAATTTACTTTTCTTCTTATAAGTCTTCATTCTGCTAGGTTTGGTTTTTCTATTTTTTTCTTTTGGTTTCTTTTTGTTTTGAGTAATTTTCCTTTTTTTGTTACTTTTCTTTAATTTTGTACTCATACTAATATATTGTGGTGCATTTTGCATATCTTTAAATACCATATCATCACAAATTAATTCTATAATTGAGTCTGCTACTAATACTGGATCATGTCTAATACTATGATCTTCTACAACAGAAAAGTTTCTTTGTATTACTCTTATTCCTAAATCTTTTATCTTTTTTATATCCTGTTCTACAATGTCTGCTCCTTGTTCATTATACCTTCTAACATATTCTGGTATAATCTCTCCAGTATCATATATACAATAATCTATAATCGAATTTCTTGCATGATCAAGAATCGCTTTTATATGGTCATATAGCGAAAAATCATCTGTTTGACCTGGTTCTGTCATAATATTACTTATATATATCTTCTTTGCCTTACTTTCTTCAATAGCTTTTGATACATTTTTAATTAATAGGTTTGGAATTACATTTGTATATAAACTTCCTGGTCCTATTATAATTGCATCTGCCTCCATAATTGCTTCTATTACTCCTGGTGCAGTTTTACAATTTGTTGGAGATACAAATACTCTATTTATTTTTGTAATCTTGTCCATTACAATATTAGGTAGTTTCTCTTTATCATCAATTATAGTTCCATCTTCCAATTCTGCACAGACTGTCATTTCATCCATTGTAACTGGTATTATTCTTCCTGTTATATTTAATACTTTACTAAGATTTTCCATAGATGTTGATAAATCTACAAATGCTGATTGCATTGATTGTAAAAAAGATTCTCCAAATGGAAGCCTATTTTTAGCTATTTTAGATTTTAAAATAGTTTCCATTTCTTCTTCGTTTTTGGCTAAAGCTGCAATTCCATCTAATATGTATTGTTTACTATATCCTGAAGTTTCAACTATAGCTGTTATATTGTCAGTATAATGTTTTAATCCTTTTAAAACAGTATTCAGACCTGAGCCTCCCCCTATTGCTACTATTTTTGGTCCTTGATTATATATTTTTTTATTGAAAATTAATGACTTAACATTTACATCTTTATCATTTTTTCCTATTCTATCATCTGTTTCCTCTATAAGTAACTCTAATACTCTTTTTTGACTATATACTAATCCTACTACTATTAATATAAATCCTATTATAAATAGTACTACTACTTTCACTAAATCGAGAATTGATAAACTTTTCATTGCGATTATTTCAGAAACACCATAACAACTTAAAGCTATTCCTACTAATATCAGAAACATCCATCTTTTCATTTTAGTCCCTGACTTAAACCATTTTAAAAATCCCTTCACTTATATCATCCTTTCTACTGCATTTATTAATCTTCTCCAACAATTTCTATTTCAAGTTTTAATTCTTTTCCTGTATTTTCTAAAACTATTTTTTTAACATAATCTATTAATTCTAAAATATCTCCTGCATTTGCATTTCCTGTATTTACAATGAAACCTGCATGTTTTTTTGATACCATAGCTCCACCAATAGAGTAACCTTTTAGTCCACACTCATCTATTAGTTTTGCTGATATAAAATCATTTCCTCTTTTAAAAGTACTTCCTGCACTAGGAAATTCTATGGGCTGTTTTTCAAATCTAGATTTCCTATATTTTTCCATCAATTCTTGTATTTCATCTTTTTTTCCATAACTCAATTTTAATTTTGTGTCTAATATAATTATTTTCATATTTAAAAAAGCACTTTTTCTATATTCAAAATGATGTTCTTCGCCTACAATCTTTTTAATATTACCATCATAAGTTAATATAGTGGTTTCTGTTACAATATCTCTTGCTTCACTTCCATATGCTCCTGCATTCATTCTAACAAATCCACCGATTGTGCCTGGAATTCCTGCTGCAAATTCAAATCCAGTAATTTCTTCTCTTAGCAGTCTTCCTGCTATCTCAGGCATTTTATTTCCTGATCCTACTGTAACATATACTTGTTTATCTTTTCTTTCTATTTTTATATCTTTTAATTCAGGTTTTAAAGTTATTCCTCTAATTCCTTTATCTTTAACTAATAAATTACTTCCATTTCCTAAGATAAATATAGGTATATTATTATCTCTTGCAATATTAAGAACAAATTTTATTTGCTCAATATTATGAACCTTAATTAATAAATCTGCATTTCCTCCTACCTTAAATGTTGTGTGTTTAGACATTGGTTCATTTTGCAATATATCTTTTGCATCTATTTTTTCTTTTAATAAAGTAATTGTATCTAACATAACACTCCTTTGATATCAAATAAAATATACTATTAAATATTATCATTTTCTTTAAGATATTACAAGGAAAATAGCAAATTAATTTTATAGATTTTTTAGAGGCACATTTAATGTGCCTCTTTTTACATTTTATGTTTAATATTTTCTAATGCTATTGCTAATTGGTCTGGACAAGATGTGCTTCTTGCTCCACATGGAATTCCTTTTAATTTTTCAATTACTTCATCTATTTTTCTTCCTTGTATCATATATGTTAATCCAACAGTGTTTCCTGGACATCCTCCAACAATTTTTACAGATTTTATAATATCTCCATCAAGTTCTATAATCATTTCTTTCGAACAAACTCCTTCTGGTTTAAATCTATATTCCATTTTTACCACTCCTATCTATTTTATTTACTATTATATTTTATCACATAATTTATTAAAAGTATATATTTATTATAATATTTTTTATTGATAATTTTTTTTGTTTGTGGTATCCTAATATAGATTTTAGAAATATATATATTTAA
>JAAWHY010000070.1 GCA_022795675.1 Clostridia bacterium | reverse complement strand
ACTTCACTACTTTTAACTTAAATTCATTTGAATATTTACTCATTAAAAATACACCTCCAAATGTTAGATATTTTGTCTAACATTTGGGGTGCACTTCATGAATCGTTTGATTTTTTAGTTAACTTTTAATTAAATATAATAAAATGCGAGATCCCACAGGAACTCGCATTAGGCGGAACGAATGAAACTTATTCAGCCCTTTTAGAGACAACCACCGCATACAGCATAAATATGAAAGCTGTCGCAATTCCAGCAGTAAGTACAAAGTCGAGTATAGTACTCAACTTTGAGAAATCCGAGCCTGCAAAAAATGCCAGGTATGTTACTAAAGCTCCAATAACTAACAACCACCAGTTTTTTTTCATCTCGTTTACCTCCAGATTTTATTGTAGGCTTGTTTGCCATATTTCAAATTCTATTATAACAATTTTCTAGTAAAAAGTCAATTTATGTAAAGTTTTAAAATAAAAATTAAATATAAAATACCAAAAAACTATTGCATAAAACAAAGAAGATGATAAAATATAGATATATTTATAAAAAAGAGGTAAAAGCATGGAAACTAAAAAGAAAATTTTAATTATAGTAGCAATAGTATTAATAATAATTATTGCTTTAGTGGGAACAGTGGCAGGAATGGTTATGACAGGCAAAATTGCAATAACAACAAGACAAAAAATAGCAAAAGGATTATCAGACATAGAAAATGAAATATCAATATCAGAATTAGACGAAAAATTAAAAGACCAACAGAAATTGATGCAAACACCATTTGAATCAGAAACAACAATTACAGGAAAAGTAAATAAAATGGAATTAAACAATACTACTGGGATGGAAGAAGTATTAAAGGAACTAGAAAATGTAGTAAATAACACTAAAATTACCAATACAATAAAGGCAGACTTAAAAAACAACATAATAAACGAAAAAATAAGTGTAAATTTAGCAGACATTATAGAAGAAATATCTGCAGATGTAGAATACAATAATGATAGAATATCATTAAAATCAAAGGAATTAAATGATAAATATATTACTTTCACAAAAAGTGATATAGAAGAAAATAATCAATATGAAGAATTTGCAGAAATATTTGATATGTTTGAGGGAATTTGCAAAAGAGAAATATCAAGCTTATATTTAACAGATGCAGAAAAAGATTACTTTGCAGAAAATTATCAGGGAATTTTTTCTGAATATATAACAGATGATATGTTAAGAGAAGAAAAAATAAGTATAGTGGTAGATGGACAAAAAAAGGAATGTGACAATATAAACTTTACATTAAATAAAAATCAAATTGTTGAATTAGTTGGAAGGTGTTTAAAGAAATTTGAAGGAGATGAAAAAGGAAAACAAATAATTATAAGCAAATTTAAATCAGTAGTTACTACATTTGGAGAAGAAGACTTAAAAGAGATGATAGAGAATTTGAAATATAGAATATTGTACTTAGAAGATAATACCAATATGAAAATTTCATTATACTGCACAATGTTTAAAACTTATGGATTTAGCATAGAATTTTATTCAAGTGATGATGAAAATTATATAGTGGAATTAACTTTAGGAAAAGAAGAAGAAAACTTAAAAATTTCCACGAAACAAAGGGAAATTTTAAAAGCAAAAAAGACAAAAGACAGAATTGAGCTAGATATTATAGGAGAAGGGGAAAATTCAGTAGCAGTAGTAATAAAAACAAATGGTACACAAAAAACAGCAACATTAGAAATTAATGATGTACAAGACAATGTAAAAATTATAGGAACATTAACAAATGAACAAATTACAAAAACAGCAAATGAAAATGAATCAAAAAATACAATTCAAATTGTTTTACAAGGAGAAGATAAGAATATAGATGTTACATTAAACATAGATACAAACCTAAGATATGTAAACTCTATTGAAGAAACAGAATACACAGATACAAATTCAATAAACATAATAACAGCTGAACAATTAGAAGTACAACAATACTTAACTGAAGTGCAAAATAATTCAATGTCTCTTGTACTAAATGCCACACAAAATTCAAAATTAATTGAGAAAATATATGAAGTAATTACACTTTATAATAGTATGAAAGCAAACCAAGATCAATCAGCACAAACATTTAATAATATGTTTAGGGTTTATATAGGAATACGAAAAGGTTCGGAAATGAAAACATTATTAAATCAGGTATTGGCAAGTAATTCACTACATAAAAGTCATCAAGTAGCAGTAAGTATAGTAGAGGGTGAAAACACATTAGTAAATGCTATAACAAATCCAGAGGAAATTAAGTCAGCAATGGATAAAATAGGAGAAGATAACGAATATCAAGTATTAGTCACCTCTGTAAATGAAGAAGGTTATGTAACAGGGATAGAAATTAGAAAGCAATAGAATTATTCCAATGGTTTAAATTTAACCCAATTTGATTTTAAAAATATAATATGTTATAATATAAATATATAAAAGCGCTCGAGGGCGTTAAGCAACTAGGAGGGACAATGACTTTAGAAGAATTGATAACTCGCTATGAAATAATTTTGGTGGGTTCAGCCACTCCGTCGTCAGAAGAAGATGTTAAAATTTTAGAATACTTTGAGATGATTTCTGAAATGGAACGGAGAGGCA
Source organism: Clostridia bacterium (assembly GCA_022795675.1). Classification (GTDB taxonomy): domain Bacteria; phylum Bacillota; class Clostridia; order TANB77; family CAG-508; genus CAKPSH01. Next base: position 3,701 of record JAAWHY010000070.1, on the reverse strand, counting down.
ACAAGAAACATGATATGCGGTTTTAACTGCATATCGTGTTTTTATATGGGAAATATAGTAATCACTATTGAAAAATTATAAAAACACGTGTATAATGGAAAGGTAGAGAAAATGAATTAAAATATATTCATTTGATAAGGAGGAAATAAAATGGTAGAAGATAGTAAAATAGAAGCGACAGTTTCACCTTTTGCTGTAAAAAAAGGCGAAATAAAAACATTTGATGGTAAAGATGGATATGTATCAATGCAACAAATAATAAACAAGATAAATTTAGGACATATAAATGAATTACACTTTGCGATACTAGAAATTCTAAATGAATTTGAATTTATTACATCAAGACAATTATGCCAAATATTAGACAAAAAAGGGATAGAATATGTTTCACAAGATAAATTAAACAATAAATTAGAGCAAATGGTAAAATCAAAAATGTTAACAAGATATTATTTTTCATCATTAGAAGAAGGAAAAGGAACATATAGAGTTTATTGTCTAGAGAAGATGGGAAAATATTTATTAACATCAAGAGGAATAGAATGTAAATGGCAACCAAGTGATAATACAAAGCCAGTAGGAATGATTAAAAAGAGATTAGCAGGAAATCAAATATTATTAGCATATTTAAGGAAAGTAAAAGCATTTGATGAATACACAGTAAAGCCATCATTAACTGCAAAATCACTAGGAAAAACCTTTAGAGCAACAGGAGGCAGCGTAAAACTTACTAAAAATGCAAAATCAATTATATTTGTTTTTGAAGTAATTAGAAGGGAAGATGACTGGGAGAAAAAATTAGAAGACAAAATGAAATTTTATGGAGACTTTTATAACAATTTTGTTTTAGGAGATTCTGGATATGATGCATTACCACAATTGATAATAAACTGTGAAGATGAAAAACATATAGTTGAAACTTATAAAAACATAGTAATGAAGGGATTAGAAATTCCAAAAATAAAATTATACTTTACAACAGACTTAAGGCAAAATAAGGAAAGTTTAGCAGACACTTTAGTAGAATTTAAACTAGATCCTGAAACTAATAAATATAAAATGATAAATGTTGAACTAAAGCTATTAGATATATGATTCACATGATGCACATTGGGGACGTAAAAAAATGTGCAAAGATTTAACAAAAACTAAAAAAAGGGCAAAGCCCTTTTTTTGTATGCACATTTTTTTACTTCCCCAATGTGCAATTATTTATTATCGTTCTTTTTATTTATATCAAATACAATTGAATCACCATTATTAAATAAGAAATCAGAATCTGCTTGAATAGGATTATCATCTTCTTCATCTGAAGAATAACCTTTAAAACCACCAAGTATATGACTGTTATTTTCTGAACTATCATTTACAGTTCTTGTTGCAGAACCACTATTATATTTAATAAAATCAAAAGTTTTTGGAGGATGTGGTTCTTTATATTCAGAAGCAAGGAAATTTAAAGTCAATTTACCTGCATAGAATTTCCCATTTGCATCCTTAGTCTTAAAGGCACAAATCTTAAATCCAAAGTTTTGAATTGCTTCAGGCTTAAACCAAACTGACCAATCCCAGCTAGCACCCTTGAAGTCACTATTTTTAATATCACCAGGACCACCAACATGAACATCTTGACTGAATTTCCATAACTTTCTATAACCCATTTCCTTTGACCACCACTCATTATCTTGAGGGCTATTATTACCAAATACAAACTTTGAAATACAGTTAGCGATAATAGTTTTTTGTGCACTTTCAGTAACATCTAATTGAGCTATATTTTGTGTAGATATTACAGTTCCAACTCTATATTTTCTATACATTGTAAATAAAGGTAAAGTGTTATTACATACAAAATCAGCAAACTCATCAATATATAAGAAATTTGGAATACGAGTATTCTCATTTCCAGGTCTTTTTAACACTGCATGTTGCATTGAAAGAATAAAGAATAAACCAAATGCCTTATGAAGCATACGTCCTAAATCACCACGTCTTGTGCAAACAAATATTACTTCTCCATTTGCAAGTGACTTATTAAAATCAATATTATTAGTTCTATTACATAAGATACGTCTAAGACCAGACATTCTTAATAATAAATCTAATTGAGTAATAGCTGAATATATTGATTCTTCTGTCTGACGTAAAAAATCACCTGGTGTAAAGTATTTTTTAAAATAATTAATCTGTAATTTATATTTACTAGCAAGTTCAGGATCCTTCTCCATAGTTTTGCATAAATCAATAATTAAATCAAAATTATTAAACATATCTAACATATCTTCTAAATTAGGAAGTAAACCGTCATGTAATCTTGGATACATTTCACTTAAAATAATTGATAAATTTTCTACTGCTTGTAAAGCAGCATTTTGATGATATGCTTCTTCATGAGTTGGCTTTTGTGCAAAATACATATTAGAAATAATTGCAGAAATAACAACAGCAACTACCTCAGGACGTCCATATGCAAATGGATTAATTCCTACTGCTGATGAACTAGAAGGGTCAATTAATGTGTAAGGAATATTGAAATTATCTGCAACATCCATCATATGAGAAATAGTTTCAAAATCAGGAGCAATAGAAGTTATTCCTAAATCTCTATATACTAATGAATTTTCACTTAATAGTATTTTGTGCATATAAGCTTTATATAACTTTTCTTTGCCTTCTTTAACTGTAAGCATATTTAAAGAAAAGTTCTTATTTATATAATCATTATCATAAGGACAGCTTAAAGATGCAAGTCCAGTTTTTAATGCAGTATGACCTAATTGCTTAGAAGCTTCCTTAAAGAAATATTTTTTCTTTAAATCATGTGCAATCATAGGTTCAAAAACCAATGAAGTTTTTCCAGAGCCAGATACACCACATACAAAAGTAGGTTCAAACCTACGAGCTTCGCAAATTTTAGCAGAAGAACCAGTTTCCCAGTCAGTACCAAAACTTATTTCATAGCTGTATGGTCCAAGCTTTGGAGGCTTTTTACCAATATTAACACCAGAATAATCCATAATAGATTGATATATTGTATATGTATCTGCAACACCTGTATGGATAAACCAAACTAGGGATACTAAACTTGTTATAGGTAAATAGATCGTAACAGCACAAAAAGCTCTTTTTACATCAGCATAAAATTCTGTAATAATTTCAGCATAGTTTGGTACAGACAGTAATAACAGCCATCCAGTTTGATTAAACCATTGTACAAACATTGAGACACCAATAATATAAATCATTATAAAATATAAAATAACAAAAGAAAACTTTTTGGCAGTATCTTTTGCGAATTTAGATGCAAATGAAAAAAAGAATGCAAATATAGGGCATGCTAATGCAAATGTATATGCAATAGGTCCCCAATACGATACTGAAATACCAGTTAAGAACATAAATATCATTTCAACAAGTCTATCTATTGCTATATAAATTGTGCATAATGTTAATATATATGTAAAAAAAGTATTTCTATCAGTTTTTAATTTGCTTAAAAATTTATCTAAATATTTTAACAATTATCCCACCACTTTCAATATAATTATGCTTTATATATTATCCCATAAAATCAGCAAAAAAACAAGTCTTTCCCCAAAAAAATGTAATTAATCTGTGATAATATTACCCTAAGAAAATATCTCATGAAAATGATACCCAATGGAAAAGATAAGGAGATGAGATATTTAATGAATAAAGAA
>JAAWHY010000069.1 GCA_022795675.1 Clostridia bacterium | reverse complement strand
AAATCGCATTGTATAATTTCGAAAATTTATTAATTATTAATTATGTTTAAATGTACCTTTTTATAATTCTTGCACATTTTTTTACGTCCCCAATGTGCATATGTTAACTTATACATTAATGTTTCCTAATTGTAAATAGGAAATTTTATGAAAAAAAGAGTTTACCGCTTATTTTTTATTGCGGAAACTCTCTTTTTACTTCTTTATTTCTTTTTATTAAAAATTTTATTTCTTTTTTGTAACTTTTTGTCGATTTTCTTAGGGATTTTAGATCTTTGCTAATTTTAGGATTTGCACATTTTTTTACGTCCCCAATGTGCATAGGTTTACTATTCTTTTCTTCTATTTATAGCATATGCACTTCCTTGTATTACTTTTGCTAAATGTTTTACTTGTGCACCTACTTCTCCTATTTCTAGTACATTATTAAATCTGCTTTTGTCTACTTCTACAATTCCTATTGAGATTGATACTAATGGGATTTCTTCTATTATTCCCTTTCTATTTGGAACTTTTATATATCCCCTTTTTTTATCCTCTACTGTATAATATTCTAGTATTTCTTTATCAAATTCTAATATTATACTTTGACATATATCTTCATATTGTATCTCGTTAATTATTGCTACAAAGTCATCTCCACCAATGTGTCCAACGAAATTATGTATTGCTTCTTCATTATTAATATTATTTAATATTGTTTTTGCAGTTTGTCTTATTATTTCATCTCCTGCTAAAAATCCATAAGTGTCATTATATGCTTTAAAATTGTCTAAGTCGAAATATAAGACTGAAAAATCTTCCTTTTTTAACATTCTCTTTTTCATTTCTGCTTGTATCTGAACATTACCTGGTAGTCCTGTTAATGGACTTATTCTTCTATTTGTGTCCATTAACCTTAGTAGATTTTTTATAGTATAGTATAGATATTCATTATCTATTGGTTTTCTTATAATGAATTCTACTTGATTTTTTAATATGTTTAACCTATGCCTTTTGTTTTCACTTGCTGTTGTTACTATAATTGGTGTTATACTGTTGTCTTCATTTCCTCTTATCTTTTTACATACATCAATTACTTTTCTTTCTATGGAATCTTCATTTATAATTATTAATGATGGGATGTTGTTTAAGGCTTCATCAATTTGCTCTGTTCTTACAGATTTAAAAATATAGTCTTTTTCTTTTGCAAATAATTTTTTTAGATTAAAAATTATATCGTTTTCGTCATCAATAATATAAATCTCTCGCTTCATTTATTTCTCCTACTTTCTTCTGTATTTTGCTATTTGTTTAAAGGTTTCTGATTTCATTGTTGGGAATGCTTTTCTTATTCTATCTGTTTGTTTAACTAATTTTTCTTTTAATTTTATTTCCTTTTCTTTTAAATCATTAATCATTAATTGTATAGATTCTTTAGCATTTTTAGTTGCTTTTAATTCTTGTAATTTTACTTTTATCTCTTTTCTTATTTCTTTTATTGTTTCTAATTTCTTTGATATATCATTCAATTTAATTATACTTATAATTGCATCTATTAACATTATAATTAGCAGAGTTACCGTAATTACTATTAATAGTATATCATTTATTTTTATTATTTGAATTTCTACAAGTGGATGAACAATATATGTAAATATTACTCCGAGTACTCCCCAAAATATGGAGTTTAGTAAACATACTCTACCATTAATATTGAATTTATAGTTTGAATAATCCCAGTAAGTTTCATGAAATATCTTTTCTATTCCCCAAGAAACTATATATTCCCATACAGATAACACTACAAATCCTGTTAAGAATACTGTAATTGGATTATTACATATACTTAGGAATAGGTACATTATTAATGCACCTATTCCATATATTGGGCAAAAAACTCCATATAAAAATCCACTGTTGACAAATTTCTTTGTACAAATTGTTTTATATACACTTTCTAATACCCATCCTGCAAATGAATATACTAAGAAAAAATCTAGTATATATATTATCTTCATAAAATTTTCCATATTATTTTGCACACCAACCTGAGAAAGTTTCTTCTACACCTTCAATGTTTCTTATAGTTACTTCTAAATAATTAAATCCTTGTTCAAATGGAACCTGATCTGTTATTGATGGTTGTTCATTTCCCTGTTTAGTTTGTGATGTAACTACTGTTAGCTTGTCTCTAAAATCTTCTCTTAAATTTCCATTTTCTGCAACTTCTGATATTGGTGCAGTACTTAATTTATATGAATATGATTCTATCCCTTGTTCATCATCTAATTTTATTATTAACATTGATTTATCACTATTATAATTTATCTTCATTGTTGGTTTTGTAATTCCTTTTACAGACATTTCCTTATCTTCTACTTCATTTGCTCTATTTACTGCTCTTATTTTAATTGTATTTAGTCCATTAGGAATATCTGAAACTATTTCTACTTTGTTTGGATTTCCTTCTTCTGGATATGCTGTTTCTACTTCACCTGTATTCCACTGATATGTTACACTTTGTAATCCTAACATATCTGTTACTATAATCTTTAAACTTTTATTATCTATTACAGATAAGTCCATATAGCTTCCTTTGTATGTAAATTCCCCTGATGCTCTTGCTATTTTTCCATTAGTATCAATTACTTTAATATTTACTACGTTTGTTCCTCCTGGAAGGTCTATTTCCTCTTCAAGATTTCCATTAAAGTTTTCTGAATATACAGATAATTGTACTTCTTCTCCATTATTCCAAGAATATATTATATCTTTAATCTCTCTAATATGACTTATATAAATTTTTAATTTATTATCTTCTTCATATAGTTCAATTTTTGGTACTCTTGCTTCCTCTCTTGCTTCTTCTCTTGCACTTTTAGCTGTTGCTATTCTATATCCTCCCATTGATACCATTATTAACCCAAATATGATAATAGTTATAGCAAAAAATAGCATTACACTTTTTGTTCTATTTTTTTCTTGATCATTTTCAATTGTGTAAAGAATTTGATTCATTTTTTTACCACTCCTTACAATATGGGTGTATTATACCACATCTGAAAATTGTTGTAAACCTATTTTATTCATTTCTCCTATTGCTCTATCTGCTAATTTCTCATATTTTAATTTTTTATCTTTAATTTTAAGATTTAGAGGTGGGAATATCCCAAAATTGGCATTCATTGGTTGAAATTTTTTGTTTGGTGTTGCTATGTATTTTGATAATGCTCCTATCATAGTTGTTTCTGGAAATATTACTTTTTCTTTGTTTTTTAGTCTGTTTACTATATTTAATCCTACTATCATTCCAGAGGCTATTGATTCTACATATCCTTCTACTCCTGTTATTTGTCCTGCAAAATAGATGTTTTTATTTGATTTTAAATTATATGTTTCATCTAATAATTCTGGTGAATTTATAAATGTGTTTCTATGCATTACTCCATATTTCACAAATTCAGCATTTTTTAGTCCTGGTATCATACTAAAAACTCTTTTTTGCTCTCCGAATTTTAGGTTTGTTTGAAATCCAACAATATTATAAATGCTTGCTTCTTTATTGTCTTGTCTTAATTGAACTATTGCATATGGCCTTTCCCCTGTTCTTGGGTCTATAAATCCTACTGGCTTTAATGGTCCAAATCTTAGTGTATCTATGCCTCTTTTAGCCATTACTTCAACAGGCATGCAACCTTCAAAAATTTCTCTTTTTTCAAATTCGTGCAATTCTACCACTTCTGCGTTTACAAGTTCTTTCCAAAAGCTTTCATATTCCTCTTTATTCATTGGTAAATTTATATAACAGGCGTCTCCTTTTTCATATCTATCTCCCAAAAAACCTATATTCATGTCTATTGAATCTTTTTCTATTATTGGTGCTGCTGCATCATAAAAATGTAGTCCTTCTTTCCCTGTAATTTTTATTATCTCTTGTGACAATTCTTCTGTTGTTAATGGTCCTGTTGCAATAACACTTATCTCTGAATCACTAGGTATAGTCATTATTTCTTCATTAATTATTTCTATATTAGGTATTTCCTTAATTTTTTTAGTTACTAATTCTGAAAATTTCTCTCTATCAACAGCTAATGCTTGTCCTGCTGGCACACTTGTTTCATCAGCACATTTTATTAATAAAGAGTCTAGAATTCTTAGTTCTTCTTTTAACAATCCACACGCATTTGTGTGTAAATTTGATTTAAATGAATTACTACATACCACCTCTGCAAGATTTGAGTTATTATGTGCAGGAGAAAATCTCTGTGGTTTCATTTCATATATTTTTACTTTTATTCCCGCTTTTGCTATTTGATAAGCGGTCTCACATCCCGCTAATCCTCCACCAATTATCGTTACCATTTTATTCCCCTTTATTTGTGATGATTTTAAGGTATTCTATAATTCTAAATACCACTTTCTGCTGGAGTTGCTTCTGATGATGGTTGTTCTTCAGGTGGTTGTTCTGAAGCTTCCTGATTTACAGATGGTTTCTCTGCATCTTCTTGCTCTTCAACTTTCTGCTTTTCTCTTTGTTCTTCTAAATCTGATAATTTGTAATAAATCTCCTCATTTTCTTCTATGCCTTTTACATATATAATGTCATTTTCCTCATAATTAATTAAATATCCATCTTCAGATTTTAAATTTCCTATTCCTATTGTTTCTAAATCTTCTTGGCTCAATCTATACCATTTATCACTTTGAGAAATAATTTCATTTATTTCTTCATTCTCTAGATATTCAGTTATATTTTCTCCTAGTAATTGTTCATTTTTATCTATAATATTTTTATCATGTATTATTTTACATTTTGCTTTTATATATAGTAAGTCTGTTTCTATATTTATTATACTAGTATCCTGCCATAGTCTTTTTACTATAAATACTATACCTGCTATAACTACTGATAATATAATTATAGTAAAAATTAATTTTATTGCTGTTATTCCATATTCTTCATTTGTCATATTATCTTTCCTTTCTCATACTTGAAGTAAGAAATTAGAGGTTTAGTATATATTTATCTCATAAGTGTTCTAATTTCTATTATTTTACATGCAAATGCCCATGTTCCCCTATATTATATCGTATGTCTTTAGATTTTTTCAAGTCAAATTTTAATAATTACATTTTTTTCACATTTTCTTCACATTAATATTGTAATATGTGTGTATAATATTTATAATATAAGTAAAACAATGCACATTGGGGACGTAAAAAAATGTGCATACACAAACTTTAACTTTTGCACATTTTTTTACGTCCCCGATGTGCAAATGTGCATTTTAAAAACGGAGGTTTTATAAATGGAAAACGAAAATAATAATTTTGAATTTAACTCTGAGAATAATCCAGATGTTAAAATTTATGCGTCAACTTCAAATTCAAAAAAGAGGTCTAATTTTTCTTTTTCTAAAAGTGTATTAGTTCCTTTCTTATCTGGAGCTGTTGGTGCTTCTATAATTTTAGGTACTTGTTTCGGAGTTCCTAGTATTAGAAAGAATCTTATTAATAATTCTTATAATAGTACACCAAATTTAAATTATTCTTCTGGTGGAACTAATACAGCAATTTCTCTTGCAAATTATTCTGGTACAGCTATTGATGTTGCTTCAAAAGTTCAACCATCCATTGTTGGAATCCAAATTGAATATTCTGTAACGAGTTTTATGTTTGGTGGTTATTCAAGTAACGCTACTGCCTCAGGTTCAGGAATAATAATTAGCGAAGATGGTTATATATTAACAAATAATCATGTTGTAAGTTCATCTTCTAATTCTTCATATTATAGTATGAGTGAAGCACAGAAAATTACAGTTAAATTATATAATAGTAATGAAACTTATGAGGCTAAAATCGTTGGTTCAGATTCTCAAACAGATTTAGCTATCATTAAAATTGATGCTACTGGTCTTACTGCTGCTGAACTTGGAGATTCTAATAGTGTAAAAGTAGGGGAATTCGCAATGGCAATTGGTAATCCTTTAGGTTTAGATTCTAGTGTTACTTGTGGTATTGTTAGTGCCATAAATCGAGAAGTTACTGATGAAGATGGAAATAAATATATTGCAATTCAAACTGATGCTGCTATAAATTCTGGAAATAGTGGTGGTGCTTTAGTTAATAGTGAAGGAAAAGTTATTGGAATAAATACCTTAAAACTTTCTGGAAACGGAGTTGAAGGTATTGGATTTGCCATTCCTATAAGTTCTACATTAGATATTACTCAACAACTTATACAATACAATAAAGTTATTAGACCTTATATTGGAATTTCAGGTAGAGATGTTACTGAGAGTTTATCTAAAAAGTATAATTATCCAATAGGTATATATATTGCTAAGGTTGAGGAATTTAGTCCAGCTGAAATTGCTGGTCTAAAAATCGGAGATGTTATAACTGCTATAGATGGAACTCCTGTATCTACAATGGATAAACTAAATGAAATTAAAAATACCCATAATGTTGGTGATGATATATTGCTTACTATATATAGAAATGGTGAAACTCGTGATGTAACTTTAGTGGCAGTAGTGGCGCAAG
>JAAWHY010000068.1 GCA_022795675.1 Clostridia bacterium | reverse complement strand
TTGGGCAACGCCCAAGAGAAAATTTTCCTTTCCTCAGGGTATCATTTTATAAAGATAATTTTATGCTATTAGGGTATCATAATCAAAAACTATTGACATTTTTATTGAAAAAGTATTGACAAATTTAGTTAAATTGTTTAAAATTATATATGCACTGTTTAAAAAAATGGTGGATGTAGCGTAGTTGGTTAACGCGCCAGTTTGTGGCACTGGAGACCATGGGTTCGAATCCCATCTTCCACCCCATTTATAAAGACTTAATTTATATTGGGCTGTAGCTGCTGAGACTGTTCGAGCAAAGCGAGTTACAGTGTCAGTATGCAGTAGCATTTCAAATTAATTTATTTATATTGGGCTGTAGCCAAGCGGTAAGGCACATGACTTTGACTCATGCATGCGCTAGTTCGAATCTAGCCAGCCCAACCAAAAATAAAAATCATAGTAAAAACTATGATTTTTTATTTTTGGTTAAAATTTACATAATTTTTACTACTTTTTTAATTTAAAATATATTTTTTAAACTTAAACTATACTTATCTTCAATATGTTCTAATATATAATCACATTTATCTAATTCCCCTATTGCTTGACTATATTCATCTGAATTTACATTACTATCTATTCCGACTATATATAAATGTACTTTTTCTAATTCGTCATGTTCAATATAATATGCTAATTTTTCATATCTTTCTTCCCAATTATTTTTTAAACCTGTTATTTTTTCATTAACTGAATTTACATCCTTTTCTTGCTCTATATCTTCTTTTATTTTACTTAATTCAATTTTTAAGCTTTGTACACTTTCTTTTGTATAGTTAATTGTTATTATATTTAATATTATCACTGCAATAATTATTACAAAACAAATTATTATTTCTTTTTTCATTTAACATTTTCCTCCTTTATTTTTTATCTTTTTTCTGACAGAATATTTGTCCTTTTCCATCTAATGTTACTATTAATGCTTGTTCTGGATAAAATCCAAATTTTTGTACTGATTTTTTTAACCATTCATAATTTTTACCAATTTTTTGTAAATTTTCTCTCATTATTACCCCATCTATTACTAAATCATAAGATATACCTTCGTAGTCTGGCATTATATTAAAGTCCTCTGGTATTGTATTTCTTTTATTTGGTTTTTGTATTACTGTTAGTTGACCACTTGTTTCTAATATAGCATATTCTACATCGCCAATATTACTTATATTATTTCCTCTTAGTCTTTCTTCTAATTCATTTATGGTAAATCTCTCTTTTTTTAATGCTTTTTCATCTATCTTTCCTCTATATATAAGTATTGTAGGTTTTCCACATACAATTTCTCTCATTCTTATGCTTTTCATATTTATTATAGATATTATTAAATGCATTATTAATAATGCTAAAATAGGAATAATTCCATTCCATATCGGGATTCCTGCTTCTGTCATTGGTATTGATGCTAAGTCTGCAATCATAATTGCTATTACTAATTCAAATGGTTGTAATTGGCCAATTTCTCTTTTTCCCATTAATCTCATTACAATTAAAATAATTATATATAGAATAATTGATCTAACAAAGGTAATTAACATGATTTCTCCTTTAAAAATTATTTTTGTATTATCTTTTCCATTTTGCTCAAAATTTATTCTAAAAATTTTGAATAAAAAATTTTTTTAAGTAAATAATATAAATGAGAAATTTTATTTCTCGCTTATGAATTCGATTTTTTAGGAGGTAAACTAAATGGATAACAGTCGTATAGATAATAATACTCAAAGTGGTGCAAGTACAGCTTGGCAAATAGTTGGTAGATTAGTTGTTGCCGCTATAGTTCTTGGAATTACTGCATTTTTTACACCTGGTTTCTCTATTAATAATATATGGTCTTTAGCAATAGCTGCTGTAGTTTTAACAGTAATGGACTATCTAATAGTAAAATTCACTGGGTTACATGCAAGCCCTTTTGGTAAAGGTTTTGTTGGATTTATTCTAGCTGCAGTAACTTTATATTTAACTCAGTTCTTTGTAGCTGGTTATTCAATTTCTTGGATAGCTGCTATAATAGGTGCTTTAATATATGGAGTAGTAGATTATTTAATTCCTGGTGAACAACAGATGTAACAAAAAGCGAAATTATGTATGAAACGAAAATGCGTATCGACAAGTCGATACGCATTTTCTAGCACACTTTAATTAAATATCCAATTAAGGAACGTAAATTTCTATCCATCCATTATCACTGTGATATGCTGCACAGTATCTGATAATGACTTCATCTGTATAAACAACATATATTAATTCCGCATCATTATACCACAATATGTCATTTACAACCTTCTCGCAATGTACAATTCCCTCTTTATTTGTACTTGCATAAGGGACACAGAAAACAATTGTACCAGTAATACTATTTTCCATATCTTCGCATTCTGTATCCCATAAATCTGTAATGATTATGGGCGTAATACTTCTTTCTTCGATGCTCATATCCTTATATGAAGCCATCAATCCATACAAATCTGTTTTTTTATTTTTAAAGACATCTTTGATTTCCATTTCTTTTTCATTTAAAAATGGCGAAAGATTTTTTATGATCTTCGATTTTTCATAGAAGAATGTTTGTTGCATAGAGGTTGAACAGTCTGAGTATACTCTATAATCATCTTCATCAAAAAAAGCTGAATAGAAATCGCTTTCCGTTGAATCTTCTAAAAGATGATATACTCTTATGTCTCCTTCCTCATCATAGACTGATAAATAGTTGTCCTCCTCTGCTGCCATAACAGGCATTACTGCTGATACTGCTAAAATCAAAGTCATTGCTAAAATTATTATCTTCTTCATTCTTTTGTTGCTCCTCTCCAAAATAAATTTTTATATATAAGGTCAAAATCAATATGTGTGCTAGATATTGATTATTATTTTTGCAAAATGAAAGGATTTTTTATGCTTTAAATCTTGTTTTATTCTTTTCTATTATATCATTATTTACATAAAATTGCAAATACAAAATACAAATGGGTACAGCGAACTGTACCCTACAATATTATTATTGTTTTTTCCTATCTGATACGTCTTTATCTATTTCTTTGCTCTTTTTTACAACTTCTGAGGTAACTCCATTTTTGTCATCACAACATGCATCTGGTGCTTCTGGCTTTGGCGGATATTTTGGTCTTGTATCTATTCCTAATGCATTTCCTATTCCTAACATTTCTGTTGTTAGTCCTAATCCTGTTGCAGCACTTGCAAGTTCTGTAGGCATAAATATTTTTGTAGCTCTTCCATCGCTTATTGCTTTTAATGCATCTAATTTCTTTAATGTTAAAACTCCATCATCTGCATTTGCTCTTTTTAACATTTCAATACCTTCTGATTCTGCTTCATATACTAGTCTTATTGATTCTGCTTTACCTTTTGCTAATGCTATTTCTGAATCTCTTTCTGCTTCTGCTGCTAATATTTTTGCTTGTTTGTCTCCTTCTGCTCGAGATACTACTGATTCTTTATGTGCTTCCGCTTCTAGTAATGTTTGACGTTTTTCACGTTCTGCTTTCATTTGTTTTTCCATTGCTTGTTGTATTTCTTTTGGTGGAATTATATTTTTAAGTTCTATACGATTAACTCTAATTCCCCATGGGTCTGTTGCTAAATCAATTATTTCTCTCATTTTATTATTTATTAAATCTCTCGATGTTAATGTTTGGTCTAATTCCAAATCACCTATTATGTTACGTAATGTAGTTGCTGTAAGATTTGCTAATGCCATTATTGGATTTTCAACTCCATATGTAAATAGTTTTGCATCGAAAATTGTATAATATACTACTGTATCTATTTGCATTGTAACATTGTCTTTTGTAATAACTGGTTGTGGTGGAAAGTCCGCAACTTGTTCCTTTTTTGATACCACATTTGCTACTCTTTCTATTAATGGAATTTTAAAATGTAATCCATTATTCCATGTTTGTTTATAACTTCCTAAGAATTCTATAACATAGTTTTTTGCTTGTGGAACTATTCTAATACAACTACAAAGAATAACAATAATAATTACTATTAATATAATCAATAACATTTTTATTTCCTCCTTAAAAAAACTTACTATACTATTATACCATATATACCATTTTTCTACAATATTTTTAAGTTCTTTCTTATAAATTCTTTTGCTTCGTTATATCCTTTTGCATATAAGAAATCAATTTTGCTTGAATCTAATAAAGAAATATGCTTTGTCTTTATTCTTAATAATTCTTCTGCACCTGCCAACTCAAAGTTTGATAATTCATGTGAAAGTATACCAAATGCTCTTTCTAATACTTCTATTATATTTATATAATCATCATCTTTTAAATATTCTTCAAATATTACACAGATAATTTTATCTGCATCTATAAGTTCTAATTCTTTCCATGGTGTATTTTCCTTTATTCCTCCATCTATTAATTCGTCTTTTCCATATTTAATAGGTTCAAATACTCCTGGATAACTGCAACTTGCTCTTACTGCTTTTTCAATTTCAATATTTGTTATATATTTTTTTCCATCATCATATGAACCTCTAGTTTTGTAAGACGAGAAAATATACTTTTTACCATTATGTAGACTTACACTTGGTATTATTAATGGCATTTTAATATCTTTTATATTTCCTATACCTTTCTTCTCACAAAATCCTTTCATTAATTTTTCTATCTTTTTACCATTATTTAATCCTTGTATTATAATATCGTTTTTTAGAATTAATCCATATATTAGTTTAACAACGTTCCATATACTTATGTAATTAATTTGTCTACTATAACTTTTAAATATTGAATAAATTTCTTCAGGTTTATAACCTATGGCATATAATGTTGCAACAATACTCCCAGATGATGTTCCTGATATATAATCTATTTTTATGTCTTCCTCCTCAAATGCTTTTAATACTCCTATGTGTGCTGCGCCTTTTATTCCACCACCAGATAATGCTAATCCTAATTTCATTACACTACCTCCTTTTAAGTATCTTATTAACTTAAAAAGGTTTTTGTGTCACTATATTAAATCTCCTACTTTTGATTTTCTTACAATTTTAAATTTTTCTTTATCTTTTTTACTAATAGTTATTTCCTTTATTTCATCTCTATCACATACCTTTAGTTTCACAAATCCACTATATATCATTGGATGTCTTAAAATCCTTTTTTTATCTATTTCATTAATGTCCTCTTTAGTTATTGCAATGTATATATATTTCTCATCTTCATAAGGTACATTTCCATTTTTTAATTCTTTATGTATTTTTGTTCTTTGTACTCTACATGAAAAATTACACCAATCATTTTTTGGTAATCTACATTCATTACTTCTACATGGTGCTACAATTTTTCCTCCCTTTTCTATTAATTTTTTCTTTGCATTAATTACATTATTATATCCTTTCATTGTTCCAGGTTCTACTATTAGCAACATTTTATCAAACATATTCCATAATTTTTCTACAATTATATCTTTTTTATCGTCACTTATTTCATTTAACATATATGATACAATTACTAAATCGTACTTTTCCTTTAATACATCTTTACATATATCGAATTTATTCCAATTAGATTTTTTTGAAATATTATCATAATTATCAAAAATCTTTTTACCCATTTTTTGCATTGCATCTTCTCTTTCAAAACACTCTATTTGATCTATATCTAATAATTCATTTACAGCTATTGCTCCTGCACCAGTCCCTGCTCCCATATCTGCCACAGTTTTGATATTTTGATTATAAATTTCTACTGAATGTTTTAGCGAGTTGTACACTGCTCCATATGTTGCTGGCATTCTTGAAATGGCATATGCTAACGCCTCATCTTCACTTTTTAATAGCCTTTTTCCTTTTCCTTCATTTTCTCTATAATTTATACTTATATTTTTTGCATTATTTTGTAATTTATTTTTACTTATATCATTTAATTCATTTTCTATATATCTTTTTATTTCAATAGGTAAATTCATCTTTTATTTTCCCTCCAAAAATACAGTCACAGTTATTAGAATTTAACTGTGACTTTCTTCATTAGTTTTACAATATTTATTATATATTTTTTTTAAATTTTTTGAGGTTATTGTTCTTTTTATTCCTTCTTTACTAACTTGTAAAAATACTTCATCAAAAACTTTTTTTATATTTTCATTAATTGGTTCTACTTCACGTTCCTTATCTCTCCAATAATTTAGCTCAGTTTCATTAGTCCAATCTTTACCTGTATAAACAATAGAAGCTGAAAGTTTATCGCAAATCATTTCAACTGTATATTTATATGGAATTACAGGGGTCTTTACTGGAGCCTTGTCATCATACCAATATGCTGAATGATGCTTGTTCCTTGATCTATGGTGTAACCATACTTTAGAAAATCCCTCTATCTCCTTTTGGATAGGAATAGGACTTTTCCTTCCTCCCTGATAATATCTTACTGAATCCCAAAATTCTGTCATAGAATATTTGGATAAATCATGAACAAATCCTCTCCATGGTATTCCTGCTTTACAACATAATTTAAAAACTAACCACCTATGTTTATTTATTGTAGTAAAGTGTTTTATTGTATTTTTTAATGTAAGTTTATATTTTATTTCCACATTTCTCACCATATGTATTTTATAATATTTGTTATCTTATTTCAAGTAATGATTTTATATTGTTCTTACAAAACTATTTCATAAGATACCTTTCTCCTTACAGTCAAAAATTTCTAGAAAATAGAAAAAATCAACCTTTTATGAACTGAACCCAAAAAGTTAGACACTTTTGATTAAGTTTATATTAGGCTACTTTAAAGGAATGGATTCTGTAATTTACAGGACTCATTCCTTTTAAT
>JAAWHY010000067.1 GCA_022795675.1 Clostridia bacterium | reverse complement strand
GGACGCACACTGTGCGCCCCTACAATCTCTCTATAAATTTCAGTTATTTAAATGTTTCAATTTTGTAATATTCGATGAAATTGCCGTGGAATATGTTTATACATTGATATTACAAAAATAATTAGTACACATTTCATGTGTACTAATTATTTTTTAATTATTTCATTACATTTTATCACTGTTACATCATCTGGTATATTTTTAAGAACTGTACTATTTGCTCCTATTTTTACATTATTACCTATTTTTATAGGTCCTAATACTTTTGCACCAGCACCAATCATTACATTATTTCCAATATCAGGATGTCTTTTATATTTATCTTTTCCTGTTCCACCTAATGTTGCATTATGATACATTATACAGTCATTTCCTATTGTTGCTGTTTCCCCAATTACAATTCCCATTCCATGGTCTATAAAAAATCTTCTACCAATTTTTGCTCCTGGATGGATTTCTATTCCTGTAAAGAATCTTCCTATTTGAGAGTTTAGTCTTGCTAGGAAAAATAACTTATGGAGATATAAAAAATGTGATAGTTTATGAAATATTAATATATGAAATCCTGGATATAATATCATTACCTCTAGAATATTCCTTGAAGCTGGATCTTTTTGTTTAATGTTTTTTGCATCTTCATACAATTCTTTAAATGGTTTTAAAATCTTCATTTATATTTCACCTATTGTATGATATGATAATATTTTAGTTTTTGTACATGAAATTGTATTGGATATAATTCCTAATTATCTTGTAATATTTTATTTGCTTCCTTCTCTGTGATATATCCGTTTTTTACCATTGCATTAGCTACTTGTCTTTGCCTTTGTTTTGATAATTCTGCATTTTTCGTTGGTGAGTATACACTTGGTGCATTTGGTATTCCTGCAAGCATTATACTTTCATAGTCTGTCATTTGTATTGGTTCTTTTTCAAAGTATCCCCTTGATGCTTCTTTTACGGTATAATATCCATCTCCAAAATAACTTGTGTTTAAGTAAATTTCTAATATCTCATCTTTTGAGTAATTTTTTTCTATTTCTCTTGCCATAAATACTTCTGCTATTTTTCTTGTAATCTTTTTTTCTTGGGTAAAATATGTATTTTTGGCAACTTGTTGTGTTATAGTGCTTCCACCTTCTACAAAACTCATAGCTTGTATATCTTTTATTACTGCTCTACCTATTGATATTATATCTACTCCACCATGTTTATAAAATCTATGGTCTTCAACTGCAAGTACTGCATCCTTATAAATTTTAGGTAATTCCTCTAGTTTTGTATAATTTTCTATCGATTTAATATTATTTATTTTATCCTCTAATGATGTTTCTTCTATCGCTACTTTATACATGTTATATCCATCGTTTATAGCTATACCTGCTATAATCCCCAAGCCCAAAATTGCTAGAAGTATTATTACAATTATTATTCTTTTTAGTACTTTCATTTCGACCTCCTGTTTTCTTCGGTTATTATTTATATTTCTAGTTTTTATTATTAGTAATTGAAAAATAATATGGTTCAATATCAGGATAAAACTCCTTAATACGTTTCAATTCTCCATTTGCTAGTTTTATAGTTAAATTTGGATATGTTTTTATCATTTTATTATTGCCCCAGTATTTATAGATAAATTTTGATAAATTAGTATTTTCTACATATACCTTATTATATTTTTCTAATCTTTGTTCTTTATATGATATATCTAAGTCATTTTCAACTGCAACTCTTGTTAAAAAAAAGTCTATTGCTATTCCTGAAACTATGCAATCTATTATTAGTGCTGCTGTTAGTATTGTTGCTACACTTCTTAGTTTGACTACTCCACATTTTGTTTTTATCCAATTAATTAATTTATCAATTAAAGGATTTACAACTTTTATTAGATATAGTCCCAGTAACCCCCAAAATATTGAATAAATTAAGCATATTCTACCATTTATATTTAAGAACTTGTCCGAATAATCCCACCATTTTGTATTAAGTAATTTTTCTCCAATAAAACTTACTATATATTCTGTAATACTCCCACTTAAGAATCCACCTAAGAATAATGTATGTATATCTTTTCCAAAGTATTGTAATGTACATATCATTACTACTGCTCCTAATCCATAGATTGAACAAAATGGTCCATATAAAAAGCTTTGCCTTGATTCTATTACTCCATATAAAGCAAAGGCATATAAGGTTTCTATTATATATCCTATAAAACTATATATAACAAAATATGCAAATATTCTCCATATACTTATTCCAGTTATTGTAAATTGCTTTTTTTTCATTTTTTATATCATTTCCTTTCTAGGAATAGATGCCATTTCTCAAAACGGGCGATTACTAATCGCCCCTACACATTCTATAGCATTTTTATTAAGACATAATAATCTTGTTTTTTCATTTCAAATGTGCTAAGATTGAGAAAATCTCATCCATAACAAATATAACTACTAAAGTATATATTATAATTGTTTGTGTTTTTTTCGAAATTGATAAAGATACTTCTTCTACTTTTCTCCTTATAAATGGATGTAATTTTTCTGTAAAAAGTATTCCAAGTATTCCCCACACTAATGAATATAATATACTTATTCTTCCTTGCAAATTTAGTATATCATTTGAATAGTCCCACCATCTTTGGTTAAATAAAACCTCCAATATATAAGATGCTATATACTCAAATACTGAAAACGCTATAATTGCTATAAAAAACTTTAATATTCTATTTTTTTTTACATTTCTTAAACTACCTATTAATATTAATGCACCAAAACCATAGATAGGACAAATTGGTCCAAATAGAAATCCTCTATTTACAAAAGTACGATGTACATACATTGCATATACAACTTCAAGTGACCATCCTAAAAATGAATATATAAAAAAATATAATATTGCATTTTGTACATTTGACATTTTTCTTTTGTCTGATAATATTATCTCATTCAATATATTTTCCTCCAAAATTTCATAAATCCTTTTTTATTTATTTTGTATATCTTATCATATTTTTTTATTATTTGCAATTTTTTAAATCATAATTTTTACTAGAAAGACGTCCTTAATATTTTAAGAACGTCCCTATTTTTATTTTACTTTAATATTAAATCTTGTTATTTCCTGTCCTGAATAAGTTACTACTATATATCCATTTCCGTTTATTACCTGTTCTTCTGCCCAATCTTCTAATGCTATTCCTATAAAGAATACATCTGAATTAGCATAAGTTGTATCTGCCATATTTGGATTATATATTATTAATTCATTTGCATCATAAGCATTTACATGTATAGATTCCATTATATCGTTTGAAGGTCCATCTAGGTTAAACATTACATTATCTATAAAACTTATATTTCCTGTATCTTCTTTTAATTCATGTATATCTTTTACTTTTACCCTAGAGACTTTTTCTCCAATCTCATCATCAAAAACACCATTTCCATCGATTTTATAAATAGGAACTAAAGTATAAATGTACCCATCATCTTCTAGATATGCACTTTCTTCTTGTTGTTCTATGTTGTCTTTTGATTGATATAATGTAATTGTGTTATCTTCTCCAGCATCTACTACTAATTTTATCTCACTTACTTGAATTTGTATGTCTGTCTTTACATAACCTTCTGTACCTTCTTGCCCAATTGAAAATGATAATATTAATTCTCCTGATTGTTGTGGTGTTATTGATACTTTCTTTATAATCGAATTACTACTTTTGGCACCAGTAATTACATACCCATCTTCATTCAGGAATTTTACATCTATCAAGCTTTCTGATGAGGCAGATACTGATACTTTAGACATGTCTACTCCATCAATTTCCTTTCTGTCTTCTGCTGTATACTCATGCCAAAAATGTATTCCGACTTTGGCTTCTGTTCCCTGTACAAAGTTATTTGTGTCTAATGTTATTTTATTTATGCTTTTATCTTCCTTAATTACTATTTTGATGTCTGTTCCTGTTACTTTACCTACACTTGGTATAATTGTATAAGAATCTGCAACTTTACCTACAAATGATACTATTATTACCCCATTTGCTCCATTTCTTTTTCCAATTGACGCAATTTTCTCATCATTTATTATTTTTCCATTGCTATCTTTTATTACAAGTTTTAAATCATTTATATTTATATCTTCTTCATTTTCTCCTGATTTTAATGTAAATTCTACTGGCTGATAACAAGTTCCATCTGTAAAGTTTGTACTTGAAATAATTGTTGTTATTTCCTTATTTAATACATTTACTAAAACTTCAAAGCTTGATGTAAAATTTATTGTATCATTTACTCTATAAGATACTGTTACTGTTTGTTTTCCTGGTACATTTTTATCATATCCACTAATCATGTATTTTTCCATATCAATTGTCTCTACTTTACCTGAAGCATAAGTTATATTTATTTTTCCTCCTGCTAAATTTATTTCTTCTCCTACTGTATATATGTATTTTGCTGGGTTTGTAATTGTTATATTACTAATAGTATCTTCTGGTTCTACTGGATTTGAAGCTTCTGGCTCTTCTACAACAAGTCCTGTATTTAAGTTTCCTAAGTAAAACAATATTATTCTTTGTGCATCTATTAGATTAATATCATTATTATCTTTATTATTTACATTTGCTGCTATTGCATTTAATCCAGTTAATGCATTTGTATTTGGATTTAAGTAATGCAATATAATTCTTTGTACATCTATAAGATTTATTTTTCCATCTCCATTTACATCTCCATAAATTACTATATTGTATGTTTCAGTATTTTCATTTACTGTAATTTGCGTTCCTGTTCCTACAGGTTCGTTTGAAATACTTTTTATAGTTAGATTTGCTTTTGCAAATTTAGCTCTTATATCTAATGTCTCTGCTTGACTTGCATTATCAAAAATAAATGGTAAAATCAAATTATTATCTTGCATAAAAACATTGTCTAGTGCATTTTCAGTACTATGATTATAGGCTTTTGCTTCTTGTATTTCAATTTCTTTATTAATTTTATTTGTTGCTTGAAATAGTCCACTTATTCCTATTACAATTGTTGTTAGTCCTATTAATGCTAAACCTTTACTTGATTTTTTCATCTTTAATACCTATTCCTTTCTAATTATTCATAATTTCTAATTCTATAAATAACTATTCCAACTATTATTATAGCAACAGCAATTATTAGAATTATTGCTAAAATAATATAAATTGGTTTATTTCCATTATCTACATCTTGTCCATTTTCAATTTCTTCGTTTTGTAATACATTTGATTCATCATCTGTTTCATTATAATTTCCTTCACTTGATAAGTTATCATTTATTGAATTATCAATTACATTTTCATCACTAATATTTGTATCTGTTATTGGTGTAGTATTTATATCAGTGTTTGTATTGGTATTGGTATTTTTATTTGTATTAGAATCATTGCTTGTATTAGGTTTTTTATTTGTATTGTTATTTGTTCCTGGATTTGGTTTAGGGTTTGGCGTTGGATTTGGTGTTGGATTTGGGTTTTCTGGTTTTACTGGTATCTCTGGCTCTGATGGTTTTTTTATATTAGCAGTTACATTTCCACTAATATTTGCTTGTAATTCATCACCATTTGCATTTGATATGACTATATTAGATACTGTAAAGTTAGCTGCTCCTTCTGCTATTGTTTTAAAGGTGACTGTCATGCTAGTAATTGTTTTATTTTCAAAGTTCGCATCAATATAATCTAATTTTATTGATCCACCTCTATCGTTTGCTTTCCAAGCATTACTTCCTACATATTGTAATATATTTTTGTTGTAATTTAAATTTAGACTTGCTGTACCTACTGGCTGTGAAAAAGATATTGTTATAGTTATTGTATTACCTACTTCTGGGTTTACATTATCTGCTCTTAAACTAACTGTTGCAGAAGCAGCACTAACATTTCCCATAAATATGGTTATTATTAAGAACATAATTACTGAAATAACTATTGATTTTTTCATTATTTTTCTCCTTTTATACTATTTTTTTTACAGGTATATTATAACACTTTTTCCTATTTTTGTAAACCCGTTATGTTTACTTTTTTTGCTAATTATGGTGTTGCCTGAATATTTGTTAAACTATTTTCATCATCTTCATTTGGTGTAGCTATAACATTTGTTATATTGTCTTCATCTGGATTATCTTGTATTCTTTGATAATCTTCATTATTCGATTCTGTTTCATTATTAATTGTATTTGTTAGGTCTTTTTGTATTATTGATTTGTTTATAAAGTAAATAGTTACTCCTGCTATAGATAATACTATAGCTAATAATATTACAATTATTAAAATTATATTTTTATGTTTCATTAAAATATTCTCCTTTTATTATACTTTTGTATTTTTTGAACAGGGCACGATAAAGTCGTGCCCTTTGTTCTTATGAGTTTATTATATCATTATTTTAAATTTAATTGGTGTAATTGACATTCCATTCTCATCTTCTACACGTAATGTCCAAACTCTTGATACTTTTTTTAGTTCTTCATTTATCATATGATAATTAGTCTTGCCATCTTCGTCAACAGTAATGGTATAGTATTTACTACTATTTTCTTCGTTTTGACTATCTGATTTATCTATTAATGTTATTACAGTTTTTTCATCTCCACTTGTTAAAGTTGCTCTATAAACATCTGATACATTTATGAATGTAAATGTTTTATAATCTTTACTAACTGTTACTTCTGGTGGTATTGTGTCAATTAAAAATGTTCTTTGAGTTGTTGTTATATATTGACCTTCAACTCTAATTGTATATATTCCATCTGTTAATTGTTCTCCATTATATTCCTTTTCTTCTTCTTTATCTTTTTGAATATACATTTTTATATTTTCTTGGATTAGTCAATTGAAAAATCCAAGAAATTTGGATTTTTTCTATTGACAT
>JAAWHY010000066.1 GCA_022795675.1 Clostridia bacterium | reverse complement strand
ACATACAAAACAAAGAAAACACTAATTTAGATAATTTCATATAACATCTATGAAAAAATCCTTGAAGGTATAATATAATGTAGTAAAAGAAAAAATGGAGGATTTATTAAAATGGAAGAGGATATAAGAAATAATAGCAAAATTAAATATCTGTTCAGAACAACTATTTGTTTTGTTATATTATTAATAATATTTTTATTAACACAAGAAAAGATAATGAATGGTACTTATACAGTTTTAGCAAGTGAAAGTGATTTTTGTTATTTATCAGATATACCTTATGATACTAAACAATCAAAACCAGGTTGGGGAACTATACATATAAATGAAACAGATGGTGGAGCAAATTTTTCGGTAAAAATAGAAGGTGCTTTGTATAGTTTTGAAAAGGGTATATGGGCACATGCAAGTTCTAAAGTAGTATATGATTTAACAAATTATAGTGATTATGACTGTTTAACTACATATATGGGAGTAAATAATACTTCTGGTAATAGAGGTAATGGTGTTAAATTCTATATATACACATCAACAGACGGAAAAAATTGGGAACTAAAGACAGAAG
This sequence comes from Clostridia bacterium, assembly GCA_022795675.1. Lineage (GTDB taxonomy): Bacteria > Bacillota > Clostridia > TANB77 > CAG-508 > CAKPSH01. The sequence continues at coordinate 6,454 of JAAWHY010000066.1, read as the reverse complement.
AAAATCCACCTGTAATTAAATCAGCTGACAATGCAATATTTGCTAGAATAGATATTAAAGGTGCAAAGTTTTTAAAATTAGAAGCTAATGATAATGGATCAAATGGAAATGACCATTCTGTTTATGTAGATGCTAAATTAATTAAAGAAACATATAAAGAACCAGGGGAAGAATTAGTTCCATCAATTGACGAATTAGATAATAAAATCAAAACAGAATTTGCAAATGCAGATTTAACAAATCCTGAATATGAATTAACGCTACTTAAAAGAGAACTAATTAATAGAGTAGGTAATTATGCTTTAAAAAGATTTTTAGGTGAAAGTGAGCAAAATACTAACACATATGTATGGTTAACAAGTAACTTAGATGTTCTAAGATTATATATACTAGGGGGAACACCAGAAGGAGGAAGTTATTATAATTCATTAACACAACTTTCTAGACTTTATGATGAATATAGTAATGACTTTACAAATAGTCAAAGAATACAAAATGACTGGTGTCCAGCAAATATGACCAAAGGTGATTTGTATAAAAAAATGGCAATTTCACTTTCTTTAACACATTCACAAAGAGTTGGATTATGGATGCAATCAGGTGCAACAGAAAATCAATCAGACGCTCTTAAACGTTATGCAATATATAAATATATGTATGAAAATGGAAAGCTTAATGCATTAGGAGGAAATTGGGATATAACAAAATGGTTTGAATCTCTACAAGTTGAAGAAATGCGTTTTATTATGAATAATGCTATAGATGACGAAGAAATTCTATGGTTAAATGCATATGTTCAAGATAAATTAGAACAATATCATACAACAAATTACCTAACACCACATCCATATATGGCTTATGTATGGCCAAATTATGGTAGTGCAATTTATTATGCAGAAGAAAATAAAAGTTATTTTAATGAATTATTTGCAGTAAACAAAAAAGATGATAATGCGGGTAACGAATTAAGTGGAGAAAATGCTGGCAAGGTAGGTTTATTTGATACAGAATTTACTATACCTGGAGGTAAAAATAATCAAACTTATACATTTAAGGTAACAAGAGGTACTCCAGATTATAAACTATATAAAGTATGGATGAATTTCAGAAACAAATTTGGAACTGGAGCAGTTTGTGGAGGTATATCAAAATCAGGTTCAAATATTCGTACAACACATGGAATACCTGCAACAGTTATTGGTCAACCAGGACACGCGGCCCTTTTATATTATACAAAAAATACACAAGGAAAAGGTTATTGGGGAATTGATAATGACGTAAGTGGATGGACGTTATCAGAAAAAGGTGAAAGAATGTTACTAGGTTGGGGAAACGCTAGTTACAGTAGAGGTTATTCTGTAGTATATACAGTATTAGCACAAGAAGCAATAAATGACTATGAAAATTTGGTAAAGTGTGAAGAAGAAGTCATGCGTGCAAAAGTATATGAAGGAAATTTAGCAAAGCAAGAAGAGATATATAGGAAAGCTTTACAAATACAACCTATAAACATTGATGCGTGGGTTGGTTTAATTAATGTATACAATGCAAGTGAAAACAAAACAGAAAACGATTATTATAATTTAGCAGAAGAATTAGCAGAAAAATTAAAATGTTTCCCATTACCAATGCAACATTTAACAAATTTAATAAAACCAAAATTAACAAGTGTAGAAAATATATATAAATTTACACTTTTACAAACAAGAATTTTAACAGAAGGAAGTACACTTCCTAATACTTCAACTGAGGTACTTCAACCATCAGTTACAAGAACAGAAGCAAACTATCTATTAGGAAAACTAGATAAAACAATTGCTACATTTTCATTCGATGGAGCAGATGCAGGAAAAATTGTATTATCAAGTCGTTTCGATGGAAATGGAATTCGTTGGGATTATAGTTTAGATGGAAAACAAACTTGGAATGAAGTTTCATTTACTGCAGAAGAAGAACATAAATTACAGTTAACACCACAACAAATAAGTAGTATTACAGCTGAAAATGATATATATGTTCATATAGTTGGAGTAAACTATGATGAAGAAAACCTATATAAAATAGACATTACAGAAGGAGCAATTCCAGCAACCTTATTTGCTAGTGACTTAGAAAATCGTATAGTAGGAGTTAACTTAGGTATTGAATGGCGTTATTCAGAAAAAGATAAATGGACTTTATATAGTGTAAGTTCTCCAGATTTAACAGGAGATAAAACTATACAAATAAGACAAAGTGCAACAGGAACACAATTAACAAGTACAGTAGCAACATATAATTTTACTAAAGACAATCAGCCAGAAACAAGAAAATATATACCAGTATCTCACTTAACAATAGAGGGAGTTTCTAGTGAAGCTACTACTCAAGGAAGACATGCAAGAAATGCAATAGATGCAAACTATAATACTAATTGGCACTCAGCATGGAATGGATCAGACACAGAACGTTATATTATTATTAAATTAGATCAATCAGTTTATCTATCAGCAGTAGAATATGTACCTGGTGGTGGGGGAAATGGAAAAATCTTAGATGGTACTATTTATGGTAGCATGGATGGAGAAAATTGGGAAGAACTAAAAAATCTAAAAAATCTAACATATACTAACCAGGCAAATACAAATGAAGATGCTATTAAAAACATAAAGAGTTTTGAAATAGAACAACAAAAAGAAGTTCAATATGTCAAAATAGTAGCAGACCGTGCCTCTAATGGTAATTGGTTTACTGCAAGAGCATTTAACTTCTTTCAAGACATAACAAAAAATCCTCATCCTACAGCAGGAATTGCATATAGCACTACAGAACCAACAAATGGAAGAGTAGTAGCAAGACTTGTAAATCCAAGTACCAAAATAACAATTACAAACAATGATGGAAAAGACACATATATATTTACTGAAAATGGAGAATTTACATTTGAATTTGAAGACGAAAAAGGAAATACAGGTTCAGCTGTAGCAAAAGTAAATTGGATTGATAAAGACATTCCATCAGCAGATATAGATTATGATATAGATGACCATAAAAAATTAGTTATTTTATTAGATGGAATTAGCGAAGATGTATATTTATTAGATAAAGACAATAACAAAATAAACTTTATTGAAGTTGAAAATGGAAAAGTTAAAAATATCTCATATTTAGACTCATCAAACAATGTATATAAAGTAGTTGAGGTAGATGAGAATGGAACTATTAAAAAAATCACATATAAAAACACAACAGGTAAAGTTCCTTCTGTTGGAACTTATGTAACGACAATAGAAAATGGAGCAGTTAGTGGAGAAGAATATTTTGATAATGAAGGTAATAGTGTCACAATAACTGATTCAGAAAAAGAAACTTTAAGACAATTGCAACAAGCCATGACAAATCCATTAGAATATACATTTGAAGAAAGTGGAGAATATGAATTCAAAATGCTTGATAAAGCAAGTAATATAGCATATAAAAGCATAAAAGCAGATTATATAGAAAATGGTACCACAATTATAGCAAGTGATATTACATATGACATTACAAAATTAACAAATACAGATGTTGTAGCAACTATTAAGCCATATATAATTGATACAGAAGGTAAAACTGTAGAAGTTGAAATGGTTAATAACAATAAAAACAAACAATATACATTTACAGAAAATGGAGAATTCGAATTTGAATATAAAGATTCTTCAGACAGTAATAATTGGGATGTAAAAAAACACAAAGCAAAAGTAAGCTGGATTGATAAAACTGCACCAACAGCAGAAATTAGCTATAGTACAAAAGAGCCTACAGATAAAGTAGTAGCAAAACTAGTAAATGAAAGTGAACAAATAATAGTTACAAACAATGGAACTAGTAGAGAATATACATTTACAGAAAATGGAGAATTTACATTTGAATTTGAAGACCTTGCTGGAAATAAAGCAACAGCAGTAGCAAAAGTTGACTGGATAAAAGATGATGAAGAACCAGATAATCCAGAAGAAGGAATTAAATCTGAAATTTATAAAATAGAAGAAGACTACATTTCAAAAGTTACACAGAAAACAACAATTAGTAAATTCAAAGAAAATGTAGAAACTGAGCAAGAATTAACATTTATGGATAAAGATGGAAATACATTAAAAGATAGTAACATTATAAAAACAGGTACAAAATTAAAAGTAGGAGAAGTAGAATATACATTAATAGTAGCAGGAGACATAAATGGAGATGGAAATATTACAACTACAGATTTAGCCAAAATAAAACTACACTATATTGAAAGTGAAATGTTAACAGGAACAGAATTAAAGGCAGCAGACATGAATTATGATGGAAAAATTACAATAACTGATATTGCACAAATAAAATCAATATTAATTGGAAAAAAATAATAAAAAAGGAAAAGAGAGAGAGTTCTCTTTTCCTTTTTATATATAAAAATCGATTATACTATTTTTCCACATGCAATTTTTTTACCAGAATTCCCACTAGGTTGACTATTAAAATCATCAGGAGAATCGTGTATAATTAAAACCTTACCAATAATATCATCAATTTTAAACTTATTTATTAAAACAGTCATATATGCATAACCGTTATTTTCAATTAGAGAAGGTAAATCACCAGCATGAAATGGGTGTGGGCATTCATAAGGATTATAATGTGTACCACTATTTGCAAACTCATCTTCTTTAGTACCAGTACAAGAATTACCACTGTGTATATGAAAACCAAAAAATCTACCAGTACATTTAATCTTAGACTGTGGTAATCCATTAATTTTAGCAGTCAGTAAAACTCCATCTTTAGTTTCCCTAAAATATACAATACCTTTAATTTTAGGGTATTCTTTGCCACCTTTTATTATAGCTTTAGCATCATAAAAAATATTTGAAAACATAATATAACACCTCATTTTAAACCATATATTAATATAATATTCATTAATTTATATTTTCTTGCATAATAATATAAATTATAATATAATATATAAAGTAACAATCGTATTAAAAAAGAATAAGATAACAAATAGAAAAGAAAGAAGGAAAGAGAAAAATGAAAGAGAATAAAAAATTAAAAATATTATTGTTTTTAATTACTATTGTAGCAATTTTATTAATAGCAATATTATTTAGCAATATAATAAACACACGAAAGTCTTTAAATAAAATAACTAATAATGGAAATGGTGGAAGTCTATATTTTCATAAAGGGAATTGGGATAACTCATATTTTAATGATGGAAATATGAACAATTCTGAAAACTGGAATACAGAATGTCCTTATAATGGAAATAGGAACAATTGTGAAAATTGGAATGAAACATGCCCATATAATGGAGACAGAAATAATTGTAGAAATTGGGATGATTCATATGTTCATCATGGAAATAGAAATGGTCATCATTCAATTGTAAATTGACGTTTTTAAAGAAATATGTTAAAATATAAAATGGTAAATTCTTACTATTGCTTGCCTTTTCAATGAAAAGACAAAAAAGCTGCAATAAGCATCCAGCTTGAACAATAATAAGAGTTTACTATTCACCTTTCCAAATAAAGCTAAATGCTTTATTTGTTTTAATATAGATAAAAATACAAGGAGGTATAGTCCAATGGAGACTGAACGGAACATGCAGAAAGGTATAAGGAATCTATTAAAGCGGATATTTACTGTATTAATAATAGTGACTTTATATTTTCATGTGTGCGATGCATCTAAAGTGTTAGCGGCAGAAGAACAACAGCTTGATAACAAGACAGAGAATGAAGAAGCTGTTAATGACACAGCAATTACAGGAGCAATTGAAAAACTTGAGACATTGGAAGTATCGAAGAATATGGATATTTCTCAAGTGATGGGCTTTACTGCAGAAGAACTCGAACTGATTTTACTTAATGGTCGTGACACACAAGGTAACATACTAGTCACAGATTATGAATTGGCACGAGAATTAGCAGAGAGTATAGTCGAAGCTGTAAAATTATACCCTGTAAATGAAATGTGTGTTATCAGCATAATGAGTTTTGAAACTGGACATTTCACATCACCTGCAGTTGTAAAACATAATAACTATGCAGGAGATAAGTTTAATGGCCAAATAATGCATTTTGAAACTGATGCAGAAGGGATTTCAAAAGGAGTAATGTACATCTATGATAATATGATAGCAACTGGACCAAATATAAGAGATATAAACATGAGGTATTGTGAAATAGATCCTCCGCCAGAAGAAGAAACAAAACAAGAGGAGGAAGCGAGAATCTACAAATGGTCTAATAAAGTTGTCAGTGTTATGAGGATGTATACAAAAATTAGAGAAGGTGAGTAGTAACATTGCAGTACTGCGGGACTGGAGTTTTCCAGCCCCGCAATCTTTTTAGTACGACAGGCATGTTGTTTAGCTAATCGGTGAAAGTCCGAAACGGAGGTATATATCGCCAACCGTATAGAGAAACACAAGCTATCCACTGTG
>JAAWHY010000065.1 GCA_022795675.1 Clostridia bacterium | reverse complement strand
AAACAGAAGGTTCGTGGAAAATTTGTGAAACAAATTTTACTCGAGATATAGAAGTAAACAGAAGGTTCGTGGAAAATTTGTGAAACAAATTTTACTCGAAATATAGATGTACACAGAAGGAACAAACAAAAAAACAATAATGAAAAAAGGAAAACAAATGGCAAAGAAAATAAAAAGGGGCATGATGCCCCTAATAATTTATATTATTTGTTTTCGCATTGGTTAGCTTCTGCTAAACAATCTCTCTTATCGCAAGGATAACAAGGTTTCTTATCATCGCAGAAATCCATATCTATACCCTTTAAACATCTACCTTTATGATGACATTTTGCGCAAACCTTAACATGTCTAACTCTATTAACCCATATATCAACAGCATATTTTCTATCTGGGCAAAGAGGTCCAAATACGAATTCACCATATTCATCTGTAAAAGTATGAGAAACAGGTTTTCTAACTTCTTCACCTTTTTCATAACAGATTTCTATAAGTTTAACAACTGCATCAGCTACAGGATCATTACAAGAATCTTTTATAACACCATATATTACATTTCTTTCATCTTCTGGTAATTCTATATCTAAATCGAATTGTTTTCCTTTTTCGATAAAACCGTTAACCTCGACTACAGGACATTTTTTTGTCATATCCATTTCCATAAAATCATTTCCTTTCATTTTTACATAAGCATTATAATCAAAATGCTTTTAATATATAGTATGAAAAAATATAAAAATAAGTGACGAAAATTATTGAAAAATAATTAATTTTGTGATATAAGGTTTAAATATAAAAAGTTAAGAAAAGATAATCTTTTCTTAAACACATAAGAAAGGAATGAATTAAAAAATGACAGAAAAAAATATGGATAAATTAAAATCATCTAGAGAAGGAATACGTTCAAAACTAAAAAAAGTAGACAAGACAAAATTATTTGGTAAAATATTAGCGGGGGTACTTGCTGCACTAATGATATTAAGTATAGCAGCCACTTGTATATATGCTATAATAAGTATGGTAAAATAGGAGTATTAGATGATTGAAAGTAATATAAATATAAACAACAATTTTTGGATTAATATGGAAAATTACATTCAAACATTACAAGACAATCCATTTAATTTAATAATGTTCATCTTAGATATAGCAATTGTTATTTTAGTATTAATAAAAGTATTCAAAATAGTAAAAGAATCTAGAGCATGGCAATTATTAAAAGGAATACTTTTATTAATAGTAATAACAGCTCTAAGTTCAATATGTCACTTATACATATTAAATTATATAATAACATCACTAATGACCTATGGAGTAGTTTTTGTAGTATTATTCCAACCAGAGCTTAGAAGAGTACTAGAACAATTAGGAAGTAATAAAATAGCAAGATTCTTTGGCTTTGATAAAGACTTTACAACAAAAACTAAGGAAGACATTTATAAAGTAGCCATTGCAGCATCTGAACTTGCAAAAGACAAAATAGGAGCATTAATTGTAATTGAAAGAGATATAAAAATAAAAGACATAATATCAACAGGAATAATAATGGATGCAGAAATATCTCCACAATTATTAGTAAATATATTTACCCCTAAAACGCCATTACATGATGGAGCTGTCGTAATAAGTGGAGGAAGAATAACAGCATCTGCATGTATGCTTCCACTTGCAAATGATAATGATATTGCAAGAGAACTAGGAACCCGTCATAGAGCAGCAATTGGTATATCAAAAGAATCTGATGCCATAGCAGTTGTTGTATCAGAAGAAACAGGAAAAATCTCTATTGCAAAAGATGGAACTTTAATAGCAGATGTTAAAGAAGACACCCTAAAGAAAATATTAATAAAAAATATAATCATAAAAAGAGAAAATGAAACAAGAATTGGAAAAAAACAAAACTTAAAAAAAATAAAAGAAGATATAAAGCAAAAATTCAAAAACAATACAGAAGAAAAATGATTTGGGTAGATAGATTCTATCCAATTTATTTCTTTAATAAGAAGTTTGTTATTATAAAATATGAGATTTCAATGTAGGGGCGACCATTGGTCGTCCGTTAAATAAAGGAGAACATTATGAAAATATTAATTATAGGTGGTGGACCTGCGGGAATAATTGCAGGAATAAAATCTGCAGAGGAAGGAAACAATGTAATTTTATTAGAAAAAAACGATAATCTTGGAAAAAAGCTACTAATCACAGGAAAAGGAAGATGTAATATTACAAGTTCATTAGATATATCAGAATTCATAAATAATATACCTGGAAATGGACGATTTCTATATAGTGCATTTGATAACTTCAATAATAATGACATAATAGAATTATTAAAAGAAGAAGGTTTAGATGTAAAAGAAGAAAGAGGAAATAGAATTTTCCCCATGACAGATAATGCTAGAGATGTGTTAAATGCTTTATTAAGAAGAATGAAAAAACTAAAAATAGAAATAAAATTGAAATCAAAAGTAAATAAAATAATTGTAGAAGAAAACAAAGCAGTAGGAATTATCTATAATGATAAAGAAAGACTATATGCTGACAAAATTATACTAGCAACAGGTGGAAAATCTTATCCTACTACTGGTTCAACAGGAGATGGATATAAAATAGCCAAAGAATTGGGACATACAATTAATGAAATAAAACCATCTCTAGTTCCTTTAGAAATTTATCAAATAAATGAATGTAAACAAATGCAAGGATTAAGTCTTAGAAATGTTGGAATAAAAATTATAGACTCAGAAAAAAACAAACTAATCTATGAAGACTTTGGAGAAATGTTATTTGCACACTTTGGAGTATCAGGACCTGTAATCATAAGTTCATCAGCACATTTAGTAAGATATAAAAATATAGAAGAACTCCTAAAAAACAGAAGGATTATACTATCAATAGACTTAAAACCAGCACTTACAAAAGAAAAACTTGATGATAGAATTCTAAGAGACTTTAATGAACTGAAAAATAGGCAAGTAAAAAATAGTCTAGATAAATTATTACCACAAAAAATGATACCTGTTGTATTAGATAGACTAAACATTGATAAAAACAAACAAGTTAATGAAATAACTAAAGAAGAAAGACTAAAAATTATAGAAATATTAAAAAACTTTAAATTAGAAATTTCAGGATTTAGACCAATAGAAGAAGCAATAATAACAGCAGGGGGAATATCCATAAAAGAAATAAATCCAAAAACTATGGAATCAAAAATTGTACAAAATCTATACTTTGCAGGTGAAATAATAGATGTAGACGCATATACAGGTGGGTTTAATCTTCAAATAGCGTACTCTACAGGATATACAGCTGGCGAGATGTAGGGGCGGGGCTTGCCTCCGCCCGCTGAAATAAGTGAAAATTGTAATATTTAAATAATTAAAATTTGTAGAGTTATTGTAGGGGCACACAGTGTGCGTCCGTGAAATGCATATAATAAAAAAACATTATTTCGTAACAAAATTCCCTATGAATTTCATGTGTTGTGTTGAAGGAAATGGATAAATATGTTATAATTAATTATGTAAAATGTGTACTGCTTTAAGTTTGACAGTATCTTAGAGCTTAAATATAACCATTTCATCAATGATGGAGGTAAGAAATGAACAAACAAAAGTTAGCAACCATTAGTTGCATTTTGCTAGTAATAGCTTTCTCATTATCATTTGGAATTTGTATTTGTTCTAGAGTATTGTTACCACTTCAATGTGAGGTTTATGAAGTAGCATTATATTATCCTGAAGCTTTGTATGGCAAATACCAGAAAGAAGCTGAAAGGATGATTGCGGAAGGTGACTATACTTCTCAGTATCATGCAGAAACAACAATCTATTCTGAAAATGGTCGGACAAATTGGGTAATAAAAATCGGAGAATATGATTCAAAATATTATTATCCAAATTATATAACTGCGACTGTTAAAAATTTTAGAACAAATGAGCAAGAGACTTCGTTTAAAAGGAGTAGAGAAAGTGCTGAAGAAGCTTTGAAAGATGCCGAAGAATATAAAACTACAATGAATAGGACTATTGGAGTATTTGTTGTTATACTTATTATTTTTACAGGGTATCTTATCAAAAGAGTTATAGAAAAACGTTACTTGCCAGCCTTTATTACCATTATTATATGTATAATAGTGCTTATATGTAGCGTAATATAAGATATCTTATTAGTAATTAAACTAAAAACTGTCAAACCCTATGGAAATTTTCTAAAAAGGAAATCCCCATAGGGTTATATATTGAAAACCAATAACAATTTAAAGAAAGAGAAAAGTAATGCTGGAGAGGAATGATACAAATCATGATAGAAAAATTTAAAACAATAAAATATGATAACTGTGAAGAAATTGTAGAAAAGAAATCAAGATTTATTGCAAATCTTATATATGTAGAAAATGAAGAACATGCACAAAATGAAATAAAAGAAATAAAGAAAAAACATTATGATGCAAAACATAACTGTTATGCTTATAGAATAATAGAAGGAGATAATATTCTGAGGCGAAGTAGTGATGATGGTGAACCTAGTGGTACAGCAGGGGCTCCAATGTTAAATATATTAGAAAAAAATGATATAGCAAACGTTCTAGTAGTAGTAACAAGATACTTTGGTGGAATTCTATTAGGAACTGGGGGATTAGTAAAAGCTTATTCAGAAGCAACATTAAAAAGTATAGACAATAATGAACTTGTAGAAAAAGAACTTGGTTATGAAATACAAATTTCTTCATCATATGCAGATATGAAAAAAATAGAATATTTTTTAAAAACAAACAATATTACAATATTAAAAAAGGAATTTTTAGACAAAGTTAATATTCTTGTAGAATTATCAATTGAGGACTATAAAAAAATAACACAGGAATTTCCAAAAAATGTTATACGAAATTTGGAGATTAACATTGAAAAAAAGAGGTTTATATCGAAAAAGGTAAGAGAATGAATACTTTGAGAAAAATAACTTGAAAAATTTTCCAAAAAGTATTGCATTGTAAAATAAAAAGTACTATAATCGGAAATGTAAAAATTTTACAAATAAAAAATACTTAGGAGGAATTAAAAGTGAGTGAAAAAATTACAATTTTAATAGCAGATGATAATGCAGAATTTGCTAAAACATTAAAGAGTTATATTGAAAAAGAGGAGGATATGGAAGTAGTAGGGCAAGCAAAAGATGGTAATGAAGCAGTAAAAATGATAGAAGACTTACAACCAGACATTGCATTACTAGATGTGATAATGCCACACTTAGATGGATTAGGAGTACTAGAAAAAACTTTAGAATTAAACATATCTAAAAAGCCAACATGTATAATGCTATCAGCAGTAGGACAAGATAAAATCACACAAAGAGCACTTGAATTAGGAGCAAATTACTATGTGGTAAAACCATTTGATATAAATCTTTTAATAAAAAGAATAAAAGAGATAAAAAATTACAAAGTATCACAATTTAAAACAGGAACACAAATAAGAGAAATAAAAGCGCCATACATAGAAATAAGAGATGATAGAAGAAATGAAAAAGAAAACTTAGAAGCATTAGTAACAAATGTAATACACGAAGTTGGTGTACCAGCACATATAAAGGGATATCAATATTTAAGAGAAGCAATAATGATGGTAGTAAATGACATTGACGTAATAAACCAAATAACTAAACAATTATATCCAGAAATAGCAAGAAAATATAACACCACCCCATCAAGAGTAGAAAGAGCAATACGTCATGCAATAGAAGTAGCATGGGGAAGAGGGCAAACAGACGTGGTAGAAAGTATATTTGGTTACACAGTATCAGCCGTAAAAGGAAAGCCAACAAACTCAGAATTCATAGCAATGATAAGTGATAAACTAAGACTAGAACTAAAAAGTGCATAATAACTAAGAAAAAAGATTTTGTACACAGAGTAAACTCCTACAAAATCTTTTTTCTTAGTTTTTGCCATTAAAAATTCTTCACAGATGCAGATTTTATATAAAAACAAATATTTGTAAAATTTTACTATCATCGCTTGCTTTTTTGTAAATTATGTTATAATATAATAACAACCTTTCGCAGTCAAAGGTAGTCTTTACATAAGACGGAAGGGAGGTAAATGAGATGACGCAAACCGAGCTTATTCGAGAATTGATTGAAAAGTTATTAGCAGAAAGAGATAGAAACAACGAACTTAAATTAAAACTTGAAGAATACAAAAAGGGTAAAGACTAGATGTGTCATTACATAGTCGGAAGTGAGGAAGTTGTTACGAGGCTTCCTTGCTTTTTTATTTTACGCATAAAAAAAGTATGTGCAGTTACGATACACATACAGATAAATAATATACACAAACCGAGCTAGAGTACATTATTCAATGTAAATATATAATAGCATATTTTATAAAATCTGTCAAATAATTTTTTTGAAAAAAGTCAAATGGAATTTTAAAAGTAAATACAATTTGACATAATTCAATATAAATAGTAAAATAACAATGTAAACACTAATAATGCAGAAAGTCTTATTTATAATTAAGACAAGAAAGGAAGGATTTAATGAGTAGAGGAGCGCAAAAACTGCTTTACACCTTTGATGTCAAACGGAATAAAAAAATGAGGTATGAAATAGACCTCGATGAAAACGGTAATATTGTATCTGTGTCAAAGGCCAGTAATGTCTATAGGGGCAGGCAAATAATCAAAAGCGAATGTCGCACCCAAGATCAAGGCGATGAAGATTTTGAGTCTTTTCTAACGAAATGTCTTAGAGAGATATTTCGTTATGTGAATGCCAGTGATTTGATTGAGGCTTTGAATGAAAAAATGCTTCAAAAGTATTTCAAATATGTTCCAAAATAAATCCTTGAGCAAAAATAGCAAACGAGCAGTGAGAGATCACTGCTTTGTTTGCGTATTGCATAAAAACTTAATTTAATAATAAAAAAGGTTACAATTTGCAGTTCTAATATATAAATTGGGGGGGTGGGGATCATGAATTTTTAGGTAAAATTTAAAATTGTAGAGGAAATGTAGGGGCGATTAGCAATCGCCCGTTCTAGCAAGGGCTTGCTAAAACTTATATTCTTGAGCCTGTTCTTCGAAGGGCGGGCGATTAATAATCGCCCCTACAATATATATTTATAATTTTGTATAAATTTTTAAACATATAATCCT
>JAAWHY010000064.1 GCA_022795675.1 Clostridia bacterium | reverse complement strand
AGCAAGAAACCCTGCAAAATTTGTTTTACAAATTTTTCATGGATCAATTTATTACAGTTTTATTCAGTCCTTAATGCTTCTACTGGATCCTTCTTTGCTGCAAACTTAGATGGTATTAATCCCGCCATTACAGTTAGGAGCATACTTATTACTACTAAGATGATTCCTCCTACTATTGGTAATGATGCTACTCCTGATATTCCTGCTATTTCTTTTATTATTATGTTTGCTGGTATACATAGTAATAAAGTTATACCTATTCCTAATAATCCTGCTACTAATCCTACTATAAAGGTTTCAGCATTGAATACTCTTGATATGTCTTTCTTTGATGCTCCAATCGCTCTTAAAATTCCTATTTCTTTTGTTCTTTCTAGTACTGATATATATGTTATTATTCCAATCATGATTGATGATACTATTAGTGATATTGATACAAATGCTATTAATACATAACTTATTACATTTATAATTGTTGATACTGAATTCATCATTATACCTACAATGTCTGTATATGTTATGGCATTTTCTTCTTTACCATTATCTTTTTGTTTTTGATTATATTCTTCTATCGCATCTTCTATAATATCTTTAGATTCAAAATCTTTTGGATAGATATTAATTGCCATAGGTATATTTAAATCTACTGAACCTAATTTTAATAAATTGTCTTCATAACTTACACCAGCATTTGTAGCATAGTTTTGCATTAGTGTTGCAAGTTCTTCTTTTGATAAACTTGATAAATATTTTTGCTGTTCTGGACTTAATTTAGAGTAATCAAATGATGTTGATGATGAACTTTCTTGAAATTCCATTCCTGTAAATACATTTTTTTCTTTATTTTCCTTCTGTTCTTTTACTATGTCTGTTTCATTTACTCTGTTTGCTAAATGTGTTATTAAATCATTTCTATATGCAATGATTCCTGGAATGTCTTCATGAGTTACACTTTCTTCGTTTCTTCTAATTATACTTACAATTTTTAAGTCTTCAGCATTTTTTATTTTTTCCTTCATGTAATCAAGGTCTGTTGATTTATCTACCCATATCCCATTTTCTTTTTCATAATAGTCTGTATTAAGTAAAAGTTTAAATTTCATTTTTAGGATTTCTTCAAATTCATATTCTGAAATTTCATTTTCTTCTACTTTTTCACCATTCATTATTTTCTTCATTTTTTCTTCTATTTCATCTTGATTTAATAATCCTAATGAATACAATGTATAGTCACTTATTTTATTATTTTCTCCAATTATTAATGCCACTTCATTATAAGCCTTTGGCCAATTACCTGCCAATAAATCATATTGTGTTTCTAATAGATTTTGATTATCTAACATTTCCATCCATACATCTGTACTAGAAAAACTAGACATCACCCCCATTTGACCACTAATGCTACTTCCCATTCCTAATTTTTCCATAACTGTACTAGGATTTACTTGAACAATTCCATCTTCTGTATCTTCTTTATATACATTAAGTTGTAAATCATATTTATATTGTATTGCACTCGAATTTTCTTTGATCTTTGTATCTTCATTATCTAGATATTGTTTTAGTGCTTCTAGATTATTATTTTGCACCTTTGCTGATACTGTACTCATCATATCTGTCATTATATTTTTAGAATATATTTTTTCTTTATCATATTCTATATCTTCTTCATCATTTATCCCCATCATACTTTCCATCATACTGGCAATATCTATAGTTGATTCTTGTATTACCAATGGATATGATGATAAAGTATCTTCTTGTACTTTCATTATATAATTTTGAACACCATTTGAAAGCGATAATATTAAAGCAATTCCTATAATACCTATACTTCCTGCAAATGAAGTTAAAAGTGTTCTTCCTTTTTTGGTCATTAAATTGTTTAAACTTAATGCTAATGCTGTAAAAAAACTCATAGAAGTTTTTCCGTCTTTTGCTATTAGTTTTTCTTCATCTTTTCCATCATATGGATTTGAATCATCTGTTACTACTCCATCTAATACTTTTATTATTCTTGAAGAGTATTTTTCTGCTAGGTCTGGATTATGTGTTACCATTATTATTAATTTGTCTTTTGAGATTTTCTTTAAAATTTCCATTATTTGAACACTGGTTTTTGTGTCTAATGCTCCTGTTGGTTCATCTGCTAATATAATATCTGGATTGTTTACTAATGCTCTTGCAATAGCAACTCTTTGCATTTGACCTCCTGATAACTCATTTGGTCTTTTGTTTATTTGTTCTTTTAGCCCAACATCTTCAAGTGCTTTTATTGCTCTATTTCTTCTTTCATTTTTAGATACTCCTGATAAAGTAAGTGCAAGTTCTACATTTGATAATACACTTTGATGTGGTATTAAGTTATAGCTTTGAAATACAAAACCTATTGAGTAATTTCTATATGCATCCCAATCTTTATCTTTAAATTCCTTTGTAGATTTACCATTTATTACTAAATCTCCACTTGTATATCTGTCTAACCCACCAATAATGTTTAAAAGGGTAGTTTTTCCACATCCACTTTGACCAAGAATTGATACAAATTCTGATTTTCTAAATTTTATATCAATTCCCTTTAATGCTTCTACTCCTGATGAATATAATTTAGTAATTTTCTTTAATTCTAACATTAATTTATATTCCTTCTTTCTTAATAGTTTTCCCCTTAATTTCTTAGTGAATTATATTCTAATATATCGCCTTTGTCAAGATAATGTGTATATAATTGAAATCCCCCTGCACATATCAAACGATATATGCAGGGGGTAGATTCTTTAGAATTTTAGGAAAATTGTAGTACAATTTATTCTTTCCATTTAAAACTATCAATAATATTCTTTGTTACTTTTTTAGTTTCTTCCGATTCTTCAAAAAGTGTTTCTTGTATTAGAATATATTTATAATCACCTACAATATAATATTGTGTTGTTATTACATTGTTATTCTTAGTAATGAAGGCATAAACAATTTCCCCATTATCTGTTGTAGAACCATTTGCATTAACCTCTACACCTTTTTGATTTCTAACTTGTAATAAAATTTGATTTAAAATTGCTTTTCTAAATTGTTCATGCTCTGTTTTAAGATACTTATTTGTACCAGCATTTACAGAAATGTTATTTGGTTGTTTATCCTTTTCTTGCCCTTTTAATACATAGAAAAATTTTTCTTTTGTAGAATGCTCTTTACTTTCTACCCAATTTTTGGGAAGTTCATAACTACCAAAGTCTTTATTAAAAATAGTTTTATCTTCTGTTTCATTTTCTAATTCAGATTTTATAGAATTAAATTGTTTTATAGCGAAATATCCAAGAATTATTATTATAATTGCAACAATTATTGAGATAAGTATAATCATTTTCTTTTTCATAAATTTTACTCTCACTTTCCTTTTTTTATTTTTCATATCTAACATTTGTATAATGTTTTAGTTCTATCTATAAATTGCTATTTTAAAACAATAACCTAGAACACTTGAGTTATAAGCATTCTAGGTTTTAGTATTTGGTGCTCCTTCAAGGGCTCGAACCTTGGACCTACCGGTTATGAGCCGGTTGCTCTAACCAACTGAGCTAAAGGAGCATTTTTATAAAATTATGTCAGAAGAATAATTGGAGCGGGTAGTGGGAATCGAACCCACGTAGTCAGCTTGGAAGGCTGGAATTCTACCATTGAACTACACCCGCGTGTATTTCCTTCTGACAGTTATTAATTATAATTGTTAATTTTTATTTTGTCAATACTTTTTTTGAATTTTTTTTATTTTTAAAATAGGGCACAGTGGTGTCACGAGTCCTTAGTATTCCCGCAAACGGTGCCCCTACATTTCTATTCGCCTCGTCCTTCAGGTAATGCACTATCTACCATAACAATTCTTATTCTAAATACTGCTGTCATTACTTTTCCAATTTTACTTTGTTTAAATTTCTGCCAAAAAGATTTTTTAGCTTCTACTTGTGTTTCTTCTATGTATTGTGCATCCTGTTCAGTTTGACCTGTTACTCCGACTGCTTGTATATTTTGATTTACTGCAATTTCTTCTTTAACTTCTTGTACATTTTGTGTTGCATTTGTTGTTATTTCTGGTGCTGGTATCTCTTTTAATGCTTCTGCTACCTCTAATCCGATATAACTTAATGCTTTTGATCTATCTTCAATTCTTTCCATGTCTATTTCAATATGTAAATTTGTTTCTAAATTATTAATTCTAGCTTTTATTAATCTGACTGCTGCATTATACTCATCTGTATCTTTACTTACTGATTTTCCTACTATATTTAATGCAGTAACTATATCTTCACCAAATTGTCCTTCTGATTTTTGAATATATTTTTCTAAATCTTGTCCATTTTCTTCTACATTATTTAATATTTCTTTTAAGTTAGTTGAAGCCATAATATTTGTTTCTCTTTGACGTATTAATTCCTCTATTTGTTTTGTATTTTCTTCAAATTGATTTGTTGCATATTCTACTAATCCATAAGCAGCACTATATACTGATTCTGGAAAAGTCTTTTTATTAGGATATTCAACTAAATACATTTTAATTGATTCTATTAAATCTTTGAAATATGTATCATCATCTAGTTGGATTATTGTTTTTTTACTTGCTGGATCAATTAGTTTTTGTATTTTTCCAATGTTAGATAATATTTTTTCTTCTGTTATTACCATTTTTACGTTTACTATGCCAGATTTTTTCTTATTCCAAAACATTGTAAACATACCTCCTTTGTCTTTCTTCCGTAATATAATTTGATTATACAACATTTTTTTCAATACTACAATAGCAAAAATATTATTTTTTTGTAATATTCTTGTAATACTGCTGTAATATTTGTTTTATTATATTATTTTTCGTAATATTTTGTCAACTCTTTAATAATATTTTTTTTATTTCTTCGTGTCTTTTAATCTTTGCAGTTGTAGTCTTTACAAGTTCTTCTGTAGTAACGTCTATTTCACGTATGTATTTATATGTTGGTATTGTTTTATTTATTTCCTTTATTTTTGAATTTAAGAATTTTCTTATGTTTTCTTCTCCAGTAATTTTATACATTTCTTCCATTATTTCTGTATCATATACAATTTTTGCACATACTTTTGGATTTTTTTCATCTTCGTTTTCTGGTTTTCCGTAAACAAATGACTCTTTTACTCCTTCTATCCTGTTTATTAAATTTTCAAGTTCTTCTGGAAATACATTTTTTCCGTTTTTTAATACTATTACACTCTTTTTTCTTCCAACAATGAAAATAAATCCATCCTTATCAATCTTTGCTAAGTCCCCTGTATAGAACCATCCATCTTTTAATGCTTTTTTCGTTGCTTCTTCATTTTCATAATAGCCAATCATTACATTTGGTCCTTTAACTATTAATTCTCCAATTCCGTTTTCATCTGGCTTTGATATTTTTGCTTCAACACTCGGACAAACTTTCCCAATAGAACCCAATCTATAGTCAAAGTCTGAACCAGTGGCAATGACTGGGGATGTTTCAGTTAATCCATATCCTTGAGCAATTCTTATTCCTAATTGATTATATCCTTTTTCAATTTCTGGATCCATCGCAGCAGCACCACTTATAAATAATCTTACTTGTCCTCCTAATTTATCATGTATTTCTTTAAATATTTTTTTCCTAACATCTATATGAATTTTTAATAGTCCTTCACTAATTTTTATTCCTTTTTGCACCTTTTCTAATTTTCCTTGTTTTTCGATTGCTTTTATTAATCTTTTATACATGCTTTCAAATAATATTGGAACTGAAACCATTACACTTATATGATATTCCTGTAAATTTTCTTGAATATGTTTTATTCCATCACAATATGCTACACATGTCCCTTTATACAATGGATATAGAAAACCTGTTGTACATTCAAATACATGGTGCAAAGGCAAAAATGATAACATTGTATCTTGCTCATGAATTTCTAACGTAGAGGCAATATCCATTAAGTTCGCACATATATTCTTATGTGATAACATAACAGCTTTTGACATAGCAGTTGTTCCAGAGGTAAATAACATGATTCCCATTGCTTTTGCATCAATTTTAGCTTCTATAAAGTCTTTCATTCCTTCTTCTACTAATTTCTTGCCTTTTTTTAGTAATACTTTTTCTGAGTAAATTCCATCAGTATGTTCTTCTAAATCCATAGAAATAAGATGTTTTAATTTTCCCATACCTTTTTCTTTTAATTTCTTTAATATATCTGTGTATTTATTTGAAAAAATTATCGCTTCTGCACCAGAACGAACTATTAAATTTTCTATTTCATTATCAGGTAATGATTTGTCTAATGGTACTACTATTCCTGTACCACATGTAATTGCTAAATATGATATTCCCCATTCATATCTATTTTCACTAATTACTGCTATTCTTTTTCCTTTGAGTCCCATTTTTATTAATGCTGTTCCTAAAAAATTTATATCTTCTCTTACCTCTTTATGTGTTATTATTTTATATTCGTTTGGTATATTTGTTTTTAATTTATATGCTGGTCTGTCTCCATACATTTCACCAGATTTTTTTAACATATCTTTCAAATCTGTTATTTCAACTATTTTATGTAATTTTTCCTTCATTTTTTGTTTCAATTCCTTCCGTTTTATATAAAAAATTGCTTTAAGAAAGATAATTGCTTTCTGATTTATCTTTTTTCCAAAATTTCTTTTATATTATACAATTATAAAACAAAATATTCAATAGTTTTTAATCTTTTTGTAAATTTTATATTAAAGATAATGGTTTTAATCACATAAATTTGTGTCTGTTGAGATGATAAATTTTTAGGTAATATTTGAAATTGTAGAGAACATGTAGGGGCGCACAGTGTGCGTCCGCCGAATTGTAGAAATTTTAAATTTATATTATTTATTTTAATATTAAATGTAATAGATATATAATAAAAATATTATAATTTCTATTTTCCCTTAGCAGACACAAAGCTTGCTCCTAAAATTAATTGAAACATATTAATGATTAATGTTTAATTTTCTATTATTTTACGGACGCACACTGTGCGCCCCTACAATGGTTACAGTAAATTCATATTCAGAAACCATTATCTAGTAACAATTTTATATTAATGATAATAGTTTTATGGCAGAAGAAATTATTCATTCTATTGATGACTTATTGAGTTTATTTATCAGTGTATAAGTGAGTCAGACTACCCAGTTTTTTGGGTAGTCTGTTTTCTAATTACCTTAATATCCTTAATGTATTTAATATGGTAATTATTGTAACTCCGACGTCTGCGAATTATAATACGAGTAAAATTTACTTTGCAAATTTTCCACGCATTATTTCAATATTCGCA
>JAAWHY010000063.1 GCA_022795675.1 Clostridia bacterium | reverse complement strand
TTAAACTTTTTAAAAAGCCTGTTGCATATATTAAACTTCCAAATATAAGAGGAAATATAATTGATAAAATAGATTCTATTGCTGTACATGTACCAGCAAATTTTGCTCTTTCTTCATTTGTAATTCCGTCTGATTCAAGTATATTATATACAGAATAGTAAAAACCTTCTTCTAACCCATATAATAAGCCAACTAAATATATATAATCAACAATTTTGTCTCTTAACAATATAATAGTTAAAAAATATACAAAGTCTAGCACAATCCCTATTCTCATTAAGTTAGCTCTGTTCTTAGATTTAGAGAAATTTCTTGTTACAAATATTACACTGTATATAGCAATTATTGCAACTAATTTATATATTCCCAGTGGTATTATATTTCTATCTGAAATATCTAAGAAATATAGTACTAAAAAACTATCTACAAAATTAGTCAATATATTTTTTAATGTTCTAAGACTAAATAAAACCTTATAATTATTCATTAGTTCCTCCATTTATTTTAGCTATTATTTCTGCAATTTACATATATTATCTATATTACTAAATAAAAATTTTTTCATACAAATTAATCTTTACTTTATAATTGTTGAAATCATATCATAAAATGACATTTTAGTAAATAAATATATTGACGAATCAGATATAATATTGTAAAATATTAGTGAAAATAGAGTAAGAGATAGTTAGTTAAGACTCATTAAACGGGAAGTTGTTAATGAGGCAAAGATAAAATCTGCTTAATTATTTCTGCATTCCGCTATGAAAAAGAGAAATAATATTTATATATAAATCTCCTTTTTTGGAAACTCTAGTTTTATAAGAAAGGAGAAATTTTTTATGTCAAAAACAAAAAAAATGATTTTATCAGCACTATTTATAGCACTTGGTATAGTACTATCAAGATTTTTAGGATTTAGAGTAGTAAACCTATCCTTTAGTTTTGGATTTGTACCATTAATCTTATCAGCAATATGGTTAGGACCCAAATACTCAACTGTAATAGGAGGACTTGTAGACTTAATTGGAGCATTACTTTTTCCAGTAGGTTCATACTTTGTAGGATATACAATAGATTCTATGTTAAATGGACTAATCTATGGATTAATATTATATGAAAAACCAGGAGAAGAAAGAAGTACAAAAGAATTTATAATAAGATTACTAATTGCTACATTTATAGTATCTGTAGTATGTAATCTATTCTTATCATCACTATGGTCATATTTGGTATATGGAAAAGCATATTTAGTAGCATTATCAGCAAAACTACCATTAGAAGCAATAAGATACCCTGTAAAAATAGTAACAATATTAGTATTAACAAAAATATTAACACCACTAAAAAATAAATATCTAGTAGAAGAATAAATATACAAGGAATGATTATAAATGATAGAATTAAAAGACGTTAATTTCAAATATAAAAATGGGGACATGGTACTAAAAGACATCAACTTAGAAATAAAAGAAGAAGAATTTGTTACAATAATTGGAAAGAATGGATCTGGAAAATCTACACTATTAAAACTTATAGGAGGAATCACAAAACCTACCAAAGGACAAGCTATGATTGATAACATTGATTTAAGTAGTAAAAAGAATTTCATGGATATAAGAAAAAAAGTAGGAATTGTTTTTCAAAATCCAGAAAACCAGATAATATTTAACAATGTACATGATGACATTGCCTTTGGAATAAAAAATTTAGGTTTAGATAATGTAGAAAATAGAATAAAACAAGCTCTAAAAACAGTAAACATGGAAGAACGTGAGAATGCAGAAGCATATGATTTATCTATGGGACAAAAACAAAGAATTACTATTGCAAGTGCATTAAGTATGGGGACTAAATATTTAGTAATGGATGAACCAACAGCAATGTTAGACTCAGAAGGAAAAGAAACAGTATATGAGATAGTAAAAAGATTAAAAACAGAAGGATATACAATAATTTATTCAACAAATGTAATGGACGAAATTCTATATTCAGACAGAGTAATTGTAATGGAAAAAGGAAGAATAGTAAAAGAATTTAAAGCAAGTGAGATATTAGACAATATAGAAGATTTAAGAGAAAGAAATTTACAAATACCACCTAAAATTCAAACATTATTAAAATTACAAGAAAAAGGGATAAACGTTAAATTAGAGGATTTGATTTAAAATGAAAGATGTAATAAAATTCATACTATTTATTCTTTATACAGTGCTAATATTCTTCATATCAGATTATAGAATAATCGGAGCAATATTTATTTTAAACTTAATACTAATGTTATTAGGAAAAGTAAATTTAAAATCTGCAATAAGAAATATAATAAAACTGCTACCATTTATAATATTTGTTATATTAATAAACCTAATATTAATGTCAAAAGAACAAGCAATATTAATAGGAATAAGATTAATACTTGTATGTAACTTTACATATACCTTCACACGAAATTTTACACCACAGCAATTATCAAACTCAATCGAAAAAATATTAGCACCATTAAAAATATTTAAAATAAACACAAGAAATTTAGGAATAATGATAAGTATTGCAGTAGCATTTGTTCCAATATTAAGAGATGAAGGAAATAAAATAAAAGCCTCATTACAATCAAAAGGATTTAATGTAAATGGAATCAATATGATAAAGAATATAAATCTAATATTGGTACCACTCATAGTTTCAATTTTAAAAAGAGTACAACATATAGAAAATGCCTTTAAATCAAAAGGGTATATAACTGAATAAACTAAAAAATGAAAAAATCTCTTTAATCTATATCCTATTTTCCAAAATGTTGCAATTATAGTGATTTTATGATATAATGCACTATGTAAAAAATAACTCTAGAAGGGAGAAAAGCAGGATGAAAGAATTACGGAGTGTACTTGAGGAGGATTTAAAAGACATCCCTACAAAACCCATAGGCGAAGAAAAGAAGGGTTTTTACCTTTTTGTACATGGATGTGTGAATGAAGCTTTACAGGGAACGTTGACGGAAGACGGAGGTGTAGTTAAGCATTTCAAGACAAATGCAAGTGCTAAATATCATTTTCCTATCGCCAAAAAGGATTTGGCGATGTTCGTGTTTGTTAGGTTAAACGAGTTGTCATGTGAGAATTCAAGAAAATACGTTGATTCTTTTGAATATGTGCAGGGTCATAATTGCATTGTTAAGCAATTCATGCCTCGCACAGAATCTTATATAATAGCTGATGAGATAACAAAAGTATCCATGTTTCTTTGTAGCGAGGGAGGACTTTCCGAAGTCGTTTATGATCCCGAGTATAAGGTGAAGTTATATAAAGAGATATGTCAGCAAGAAATGGAGACAGACAAACACTTCAAGGACACAGACAAAACCATTTTAAGTTATGGGTACAAGTACAACTGAAATTTTTGAAATTGAGATCATTTGAACTTTAAATAGTCAAAATTTCGCTATGGAAAAAGTAGCAGTTACTATTTACACAAATGTGTAAATAAGAACTGTTACTTTTTCCGTTTTTACAGAATAAGAAAGGAGATTTTGGCAATACTTTATTATGGTGAGAGAAATGAAAATGTATAGAAAAGTACATAAAGAAAATTATATAGGTAAATTTTTAATAAAGTTAATAGGTATATTTATAGTAGCAACAATAAGCATTGCATTGTACGATATGTATTTAAATATAAATATAGAAAATACACCCATTGCGGGTGGTGGAACAATCGCATCTACAGAAGAAACTAAAACAGAAAAGGACATATGTGATACCTTAGAAAATGTTTCTAATACAGTTGTTGGAATATCAAAATTGCAAAGTACAGATTCTACTTTTTTTTCTTTAGGAGCAATAGAGACATATAATTTGGGAACAGGAGTTATAGTCTCAAAGGAAGGATATGTAATAACTAATTATCATGTTAGTGGAAAAAAATCATCAAAATGTTATGTAACATTAGAGGACGGAAAAGAATATACAGCCCAAGTAGTTTGGACAGACGAGAATTTAGATTTAAGTATATTGAAGATAAGTACAACAAGAGAAGTGAGTTATGCAAAGTTAGGAGACTCAGACACTCTAAGAATTGGACAAGGAGTGTATGCTATAGGGAATCCTTTAGGTGCTGAATTTCAGAAAACAGTAACATCTGGAATAATAAGTGCACTAGATAGAACCATAAAAATAGAAGATGAAAAGAAAAGTTCATATATGGAGGACTTAATACAAACAGATGCATCTATTAACTCAGGAAATAGCGGAGGACCATTAATTGATAAAGAAGGAAATGTAATAGGAATAACATCTGTAAAAATAACAGATGCAGAAGGGATAGGATTTGCTATTCCTGTTAATATAATAAAACCTATAATTGAAAAGCTACAAGAAACAGGAAAATTCGAAGAACCAAGTTTAGGTGTGTATGTTTATGATAAAGAGGCCATTCAATATATAAATTCTTCTTTAGAATTTGAGTATGGTGTATATGTTACAGAATTAATATCAGAAGGTGCAGCAAAGGAGGCAGGTATAAGAGTAGGAGACATTATAGAAAAAATAGATGGAATCAAATTGAATAAAATTAATGATTTAAGAAAACATATATATACAAAAAACATAGATGATGAGGTAAGACTTACGGTTTTAAGAAATAAGCAGGAATTTGAAATAACAGCAAAATTAACAAAAAAAATGTAGGGGCGCACAGTGTGCGTCCGTAAAATAATAGGAATTCCAACATTTATATTAATAACAAATATTTCAAATTTTATTGTAGGGGCACATTGCATGTGCCCTCAGAAATAAAAATTTAAATTAGTTTACAATAAAGTGTTGACATAAGTGTTAAAAACTGGTATAATAACATCATGAGCAAATCTACGGAAAGTTATCATATCAAAATAACTTTCATAGAATATAGGATATAAATAATCACAATGGAAAAAATTTAAATACAGAACTTAAGAATTTATATAGGAAATGAATTTCCTGGTTTTTGTAAGATAGAGGTTTCTATCTATAAAAATAAAAAATTAAGGAGTGTATGTAAATTGAAAATATCAAGATTAAAGCCTGGTATTTTACTTATATTTGTGATTTTTGTTTTAATAGAAAGTATTTCACTTGTAACATATAGAACAGCTGTATTAGGACAAATAGAAGAAAATAACACAATAAGTGCAATGAAAACAAAGATAGAATTAGAAGAAATCAGTTTAAGCGAAGACGAGAAAAAAGCATTAGACTTAATAAATGAATACAGGAGACAAAATGGTTTAGGAGAATTAAAACCGTTTTCTGAATTACAAGATGTTGCAAAACTTAAAGCAGAAGACTTAGTCAATAATAAATACTTTGCCCACACTTCTCCAACATTAGGTACACCATTTGAGATGTTAAAGAACAACGAAATTGATTATAGAATAGCAGGAGAAAATTTAGCAGGAAGTCCAACACCAGAAAAAGCAGTAGAAGCTTGGATAAATTCAACTTCACACAGAGAAAATATTTTAGAAGAAAAATTTGAATATACAGGAATATATGTAATAGAAAGTCCAGTATATGGAAACATATTTGTACAATTATTTATAGGATTAAATAAATAAAAATTTAATAGTTGAAATATTCAGGGGGAGCGATGTATCGTACCCTTATTTTGTTGCACATGAATGCACATTGGGGACGTAAAAAAATGTGCAATTCTCTAAAATTAGTAAAAATTTACATTTAAGAGAATCTTTGGATATGTAGGCAATGAAGAAATAACAAAGGGATTAATTAGTTCTATAATACAAGATATAGAAATAACAAATATAGAGTTAGATTTAAAAGAAATAACATCACAAGACTTAAAAGATGACAAATTTGGAATATTGGATATAAGAGCAGAATTAAATAATTCAATAAAATGCAATATAGAAATGCAAATAATAGATAGAAAAGATATAGAAAATAGAATAATGTTTTATTGGAGCAAATTATATGGAGAAAGTATAAAAGTAGGAGAGAGATACATAAATGCAAAAAGAACAATAATAATATTATTTACAGACTATGAAATAAAAGGACATGAGAAAATAAAGAAATATATAAGTAAATGGCAAATCAGGGAAGAAGAATACAAAGAAATAATATTGACAAAAAACCTAGAAATCTATATAATAGAGTTACCAAAATGTGAGAGATATAAAAGTAAAAGTAAAGAGCTGAACACATGGGTAAAATTTATAAGAAAGCCAGAGGAAATAGATATGGAAGATATGAACAATAATAAAGCCCTAAAAAAAGCAAAAGAAGTACTAGAAGAGATAAGCGGAGATGAAAGAGAAAAAGAATTAGCTTTTCAAAGATTAATGTATAAAATGGATCAAGAAGCAATAGAAGTAGCAGGATATGATAGAGGAATAGAACGAGGAATAGAGCAAGGAATACAACAAGGTATGGAAGAGATAGCAAAAAGAATGTTAAAAGACAATTTAGACATTGAATTTATTATGCAATATACAGGGTTAACTAAAGAAGAAATAGAAAAACTAAAATAAAAGATTAAAATATAATTGATATATAAAATTAAAAATCATATTTCCCTAAGAAAACTGACAAAATATTAAAAAAAAGAAATGTAACTTTAATAAACAATATATTATATGGAATACACGAGATAAATTGATTTCCAAGTGCTACTAATCTTTATAAAGTCTAAGTATATAATAGTTCGAGCTGTTGCAAAATCTTAGAAATTCTAGTATAGTTATTAATATAAATAGTAGTTTGGAGAGAGAAAAGATGAGTCTAAATTATATAGATTATTTTAGAAGTAATCATAAAAAAGAGATAAAAAAAATATATATAAATTCATTTCCAAGAGATGAACGTTTTCCTTTTTGGCTTTTAAAGTATTGTTCAAAAGAAAAAAATGTATTATTTAATGTAATACTAGATAATAATAAAGCGATTGGGATGGAATATACAATTAGATATGAAAATATTGCATATTTGATGTATTTAGCAATAAGCGAAAAGCAAAGAGGTAAAGGATATGGTTCTCAAATATTAAAAGATTTATTAAAAAAATACGAAACTATTATTTTAAGTATAGAAAGACCTAATAATAATTTAGATGACACTAAAAAAGTAAGAAAGAAGTTTTATCTAAGAAATGGATTTTTTGAAACTAATAAATTTATTAAAGATAATGGTATCGAATATGAAATATTGTGTACTAATAAAAACTACAATATAACAAAAGAAGATTTAGAAAAAAGATACACAAAAATGTCAAAGTCTACTATAATTAAATTTTTGATAGCAAAAATATTTAATGTATATAATATATCTTTTATGAAATAACAAACACATACACAACAATAAAACTAGTGCACATTGGGTGCACATTGGGGACGTAAAAAAATGTGCAAATTTCTAAAATTAATGAAAACCTAGGATCCCTAAGAAAACTGACAAAATATTACAAAAAAGAAATGTAACTTTAATAAACAAATAATAAAATACAAAACCAAGAAAATCCGTAAATAAAAGCGGATTTTTTTGTGTTAGCAGGAGAAAACTGGTATTTACAAGGTAGAAATCAATCACTATAATAAAAAATGTACATTGGGGACGTGCACATCGGGGACGTAAAAAATGTGCAAAAATTATAAAAAGGTACATTTAAACATAATTAATAATTAATAAATTTTCGAAATTATACAATGCGATTTCATAGAAACTGTAAGAAATTAATTTACAGCA
>JAAWHY010000062.1 GCA_022795675.1 Clostridia bacterium | reverse complement strand
GAGCCGATATATCGGCTCCTGTTTTTTTGGTATTAAAGATTTCTTAGGAGCATAGTTCCTCTCCTATCCCAAGGTTCATTTTTGAA
Source organism: Clostridia bacterium (assembly GCA_022795675.1). Taxonomy (GTDB): domain Bacteria; phylum Bacillota; class Clostridia; order TANB77; family CAG-508; genus CAKPSH01. Next base: position 7,718 of record JAAWHY010000062.1, on the reverse strand, counting down.
GAAAACCGAGACTCGTGTTGTTCCGTTCTCATCAAGGATTTCCGAGTACAAATTGGTAAATCCCTTTATGCTCCATCCCTCAGGTAATTTTGCCAAACATAATACCTGATCTGTTGCCACTTCACCCCATTTTTCTCCAGCCCCTTTATAAGTCCATTTATAAAAACAGAAGCCAAGTTTTTCGAATTCTTCCCTTGATGGACTCATGTTTATCGGTAAATGTTCCCATTTTATCTCCGAATCTTGGGGTGGTTCCTGCATTCCTTTTGTTACATCTATTCCTTTTGTTACATCCTTTCGTTTCCGCATAAAATCTTTAATTCTTTTAATGATCATGTCTTTTCCTCCATTGATAAGTTATTTATGTGTATCAACATATTAAATTAATTATATTATACTACAATTTTACATAATTATCAAGTTTTGGAGTTATTTATATTCCTTTTCTAGTTTCTCATTTAGATAAATTTTAGAAATAAGCTTATATTCCTTTATACATTCTTCTGTTATGTTAAAGCCAAATAATTTCTTTGGTGGTGCCATTATTGTATATTTTATTCCATCTCTTGTTCCATCACCCATTGTGATTGCCCCTGTGTCTTGTTTACTACATTCTCTACATTTGAACCCATTATCTTTAATACTAAAGTGTGTTATATCTTCTCTTGTTCCACAACTAGTACATTTTTCTACTTGTGGCGTAAATCCTAATATAGAGGCTAATCTCATTTTAAAAATACTTGTTATTAAGTCTTTGTCCATATTTGTTTCTGATATCATATATAATGTGTTTAATAATAATTGCAGGGTTTTATAATTGTTTTCATTTTCTGTTGCAACATCATTTACTATTTTTGTTATGTTTGCTGCACTTTCTAGTTTATCTAAGTCTGTTCTTAGATTATAAAATACTTCAATTACATCACAAGAATTTATATTATATGTATTATTTCCTTCGAATAGTATGTAGTCTGCAAAACATAAATATTGAGTGCCAGCAAGTAGAGCGCTTTTTGGTTTTCTTGCTCCTTTTGCTGCACACCCAATTTTGCCGAAGTCCTGGCGTTAATAATGTTACCATTTTGTCGGCATCTCCCATGTTACTTTCTACTAAAACTATTCCTTTAGTTTTTATTATTCCCATCTATTTCACCTATTTTTTGTTCCATATCCTGTATTCTTAAAAATTCTAAATATACATCTATATTTCCTGTCTTTTTAAAGGTATTCCATGCTATTTCTTTTAACATTGTATCACTCTCCCTTTATTTTTATCTTGTGTTTTTTTTATATTTTTATTCTAATATTTTAAAATTTTTAATTGAGATAATTATATTAATTTTGTAAGTGAAGCTCAAACAGCCTGCTGCTTACGGATTACCCACAAAGTAATGAAATTATCCTTTATTTTTTTCTATTACTTTCGCACATTACGGGCCCTTTTGAGTTCACTGGAAAAATTAATATAATTATCTCATTTTGTTAATTTTAATAGTTTGGTTTGAATCTTTTTATTATTTGGTCTGTATCTTGCCAGTCTTGTTTTACTTTTACCCACGTTTTTAGATTTATTTTCATTCCAAACATGTTTTCAAGGTCTTGTCTTGCATATATTCCTATCTTTTTTAGCATTTGTCCGCCTTTTCCTATTATTATTCCCTTATGTGAGTCTCTTAAACAATATATTGTAGCTTCTATATTGTAGAAGGGTTTATTATCTGTTCTTGATTTTGATGTTTTCATTTTTTCGACTTCTACATATAAACCATGTGGTATTTCTTCATCTAATAGTTTTAAGGCTTTTTCTCTTATTGTTTCTTCTACCAATTGCCTCATGGTTTGGTCTGTATATTCTTCAGTGTCATAAAAGGCTGGTCCTACTTTTAAGTTTTTTTCAATTTCGTCTAATACTATCTCATTACTGTCTTGCTTTATTGCTGATATTGGTAATACTCCTACAAAGTCATATTCTGTAGAGTATAGTTTTATTAATGCTAATAGTTCTTCCTTTTTTACTAAGTCTATTTTATTTATTACTAATATTGTTTTTTTATCTGATTCTTTTATTTTTTCTAATATTCTTCTATCTCCTGGTCCTATTTCTTTGCTTGTTGCTTCTATTAAAAATAGGATTACATCAACTTCTTCTGCTACTTCGAATGCTGTTTCATTCATTGTTTTTCCTAATTTTGTTTTGGGTTTATGAATTCCTGGTGTATCTATTATTATTATTTGTGAGTTTTTTCTATTTACTATTGCTTTTATTGCTGTTCTTGTTGTTTGTGGTTTGTTGGTCATTATTGCTATTTTTTCTCCTACTAATGAGTTTATTAATGTTGATTTCCCTACATTTGTTCTTCCTATTATTGATACAAATCCTGATTTAAAATTCTCTTGTTCCATATTTTCTCCTTTTTAATTTTGGATGTGCACATTGGGGACGTAAAAAAATGTGCGGAATTATTTTATTGCTTACCTGAGATAAGTAATTTTAATTTCCGCACATTTTTTTACGTCCCCAATGTGCGCATCCCCAATTTGCGGAATCGTTTTATTCAAATGTTACTTTTGTGTCTATTGGTACTATTTGTATATATGTGTTTCCATCGTTTACTTCTATTTCTTTTCCGTTTGCATCTTTATATACTGTTTGTGCATTTCTTGATGATTTTGAACATGTAATTTTTATTGCTTTTCCGTTTGTTATATAATATCCTTGTAAATTACCTATGTTTTCTATTTCTTGTCTTCCATATCCTGCATCTTCATCTGTTGTATAGTTGTGTGCAAATGTTATTATTATATTTTTTGTAATTCTTGTTTCTTTGCTTACCATGTCTTTTTCTACTTTTCCATTTACATATCTTTCATATAATTTTGTTTCTGGATTATATTTGAATGATACTGTATGACTTGCTGTATATGGCATGTTTACTGTATTTGCTGTTTGACCATTTTCTAACTCTATTTCATTTGGCACATATTTTAATACACTTTTTTGTGTTGATGTTGTTTTATATTCTCTTTTTTCTGCATATTCCATTATTTTTTTCATGTTTGTTAATACATTGTGTGGTGCTTTCTTTTCTGATGTTCTCCAAAAGGCTGAGTCTGTTACTAGTCCATTTACATTGTTGATTTTGAGTTTTTCTATGTCTCCTTCTGCTCTTTTACTATATCCAAAGTGTACAAATATACTGTCATTTTCTAGTACATAGTCTATGAATACTGGTCTTGCACTTCTTACTGGTCCTATTGTTTCTTCTCTATTTTTTATGTCTTTATATACTGCTAAAAGTCTTGTTAGTCCTCCTTCTACTGTGATTTCATATACTATTGCTGCATCATTTAGCCCTGCTTGTGGTTTTGCTTCTCCTACATTGTCTATCATTATTGCTACACTTCTTGAGTTTCCTGACCAAGTTTTTATTCCTGTGTTTTTGTTTTCTTCTGCTTCATTTAAATTTTCTTGTTCATCTACATTTGCGTTTGTGTTTTCTTCTTTTCCTAAAAATTTCGTTCCAATTAGTACTCCTAGAATTATGACTACTATTATTAATATTACAATTAGTCCTTTATTTTTCATTTCTTTCTTCCTTTCTTTTTTGTAGGTTCTCTGGAGTGCGGGCGATTACTAATCGCCCCTACCTTTTATATATTCTAGTCTAGTATGTTTAATTTTGATAATATGTTTTCTTCTCTTTCCCTCATTTTTTGCTTGTCTTTTTCTTCTATGTGGTCATACCCAATTAAGTGATAAAATCCATGTACTAACATGTATGCTAATTCTCTTTTAAAACTGTGTTCATATTCTATGGCTTGTTTTTTTACTATTGGTATACATATAATTATGTCTCCTAAGACATCTGGTATTCCTGTTTTTGTTTTTGGGATCTCGTTTTTTTCAAACATGGGAAATGATAATACATCTGTGGGCTTGTCTACATTTCTTGTTTCTTTGTTTATTTTATGTATATATTCTTCATTTGATAATGTAATACTAAGATATAAGTCTGTCTTGTCTAATTTTTCTTCTTTGAAGCATTGTTCTGTGATTTCTTTTATTAGTTCCTCATATTCTTCGTTTTTCTCAATTTCTTCATAGTTTATGTCTGCTATTTGGTTCATTATCATACCCCTTTTTTGAGATTTGAAATTTTTTTATGTTATGCAGTTTTTTCTGTTTCTTTAAACATTTTGTGATTTTTTCCAGTTAATTTTACATTTGTAGTTTTTGAATATGTGTTTTTTAAGTGTTTCATTGCTCCTAGTTCCACTAATTTCTTTTTATAAAATTGTATTATGTGTTTTGATTGTAAGCCTGTTCCTTCTATTTTCTTTATATCATTTTTTAAGTATAATATTTGCTTATTGCTTACTTTTTGCTCTACTGAACTTTTAGCTTTTTCTATTTCTTGATATTTGTTCCAAAATTCTTGATATTCTTCTTTTTCTTTTGGCTTTTCCCAATATATTTTTGTTGATAATAAGTTTACATTGTAATCTTCTAGTAACATTATTAATAATCCATATGCCATACTTTGTTTTTTACTGTTTGGACTACTTATTATTAAATGTCTAGCTTCTTTTAATAGGCTCTCATAGCATTGTTCTGCTACTACTAATGGTAAGCTATGAGTAAATAATTTTCTACTTATTCCTAATAGTGTCATTCTTTTTTCTATTATATCTCTTTTGTCTAATTTTCCTGTTAAAAATGAGTTGAATTTATCATAGTTATATACTATGTCTTTGTACGCTGATTCTGTACCTTCTTCAATTTTTATTGGTAATATATTTGTAGTGTATTTTTCTAAATTTTCAAATATGTCATTATATATTTTTTCTTTGTTTTCTTCACTTTCACTGACTACTTTATCTGCTAGTTGTACTGAATAATTTTTTAATAGTCCTTTATAAAGACTATTCATTTTGTCTGCATAAAAGGTTTTATATTTTTCAAGGATTTTTTCTTTTTTATTGTTTTTTAGACCTTCATAGTCTAGTTCTAATAAAAATTCTTGCTTTTTATATTTGTATTCTACATATTGCGTTTCTTTTAGATGTACTACATTATAATATTTTGATAGTGCATTTTCCTCATATGTTGTGGCTACTTTGTTTTTTACTCTTTTATATACTGATTCCATTATGTATTTGTCTAGTGCTTCTAAATATAAAACCACTGCGTTTTCATATTTTTTTTCTAAGTTTCCTTTGCTTTCTTTACTTTTTTCATTATAATTGATGAATTCATAATATGTTTTTACAACATTATTTCTTTTCATAGAAATTAACATCCCATTAATCCCTAATTTTGTTGGTATTAATATTTTTGTTATTGTTGTGGTTATTTTTGAGAAAAATGCACCATCTGTTTTGGCTAGTCTTAATCCTTTTTCTGCCATATTTAATATCATTCCTTTCTTTTGCGTTTTATTCTATGTTTATCTTCTTTTCTTCTCCAATATTTTCCAATACTTCATATATTAATTGAACTTCTATTCCTCCATCGATTTCTCTTACATTTATTTGTTTATTTATTAGATTTGATATGTCTTTTATTTCTGCGGAAAGTTCGTCTTCAAGTTCTTTTACTAGAGTATTTTTTAGTTCTTCATAGGTGTATTCCTTTTCTACGCTAGTAATTTCTTGATATTCGTCTATCCCTAGTTCAATCGGTAAATAAAAATCAGAAAATATCTTTAATTTTTTTCTTTCATTTATTGTATCATATTTTTCAAATTTTGGAAGACTTTTATATAAATTTATTTGAAAATTATTTAATTTTATAAAATATTTCTTTTCAGTGTTACCTGTATAATTTTTTTCTTCTTGTTTATACATCATACTTTTAGTGGCTTCATACCAAACTCTTGCTTGTATTTCTGCTTCACTATGAACATATCTGGTTCCTGTATATTTTCCCTCCATCCATCCGACCTACAAGTATTGTGTCTTTTGTTACTACATCTCCAATTTTTACTACGGGCGTACCAGTTCTAGCGTTTATTTTTGTTATTACTCCTGATTTGTTTGCTACAATATTGCAATAATCGTTTTTGTCTAATATTTCTGGTTTTTCTGTGTTTTCTACTATTTTGATTATTGCATTTGTTCCATTTAAGTCAATACTCATCCATGCTATGTCGTCTCTTTTTAGTCTTATTTTTCTTATTATTTCTTCTGGGTCTATTTTTGATTTTTCTGCTCCTATTACTATTCCCTTTTCATTTAATTGTTGTAATATTTCTTCTGTGTTTATTTTTTCATTTCCTATAATTTCAATATTCCATATATATCTAGATGTAGCTAATATGCTAATTATTATTACTAATAATGCTAATACAAATATTTTTCTCTTTTTATATTTGTTTAGCATAAATGGTAATCCCTTTTTTTTGTTTATGTTTATTCTACATTTTGTTTTTTTTGCTACTTCTTTTATTCTCTTAAAATCTTTAATACTAATATTAGTTTGCAGATATGTGGATTTTTCTCTTTTTGTGTTCCAAAGCAGTATTCTCTTACTTATACACATATTTATAAATCTTTCAATGAAGTATCCTTCTACTGATATATTAACATATCCACAAATATAACTTAATAAGATTTTAAATATCACTTATTTTTCCTCCATATCGTCTTCTTCATAGTTTTCAAATTCTATGCTGTCTATTTTTCCAGTAATTTTCATATCATCTTGGTTCATTTGTATTAGATTCAAATTAAAACCATTTACATTAATAATTCCTATATGTGTGTTTACTTTTATATAAAAACTTTCATATTCTATTATGTTTTTATAGTTTTCTATTAACATTTCTTCAAATCCTAATATTGAGATTTTTGGTGTATCTGATACTACCTCAGCTGGCATTTCTAAGATTTCGTTTATTCTATTCATTCCTCTAGTAATTCTTTTTCTTTTTTTCAATGGCGCCTTCTCCTTTTTATATGTATTAAATTTTAAGGTATTTTTCTTCTAATGGCGGGCGACTACTAGTCGCCCCTACATTTATCGTTCAAACTGATCTATACTTTTGAATTCGTATCCCATTTCTTTGACTTTTTTTATTACCTCTCCTAGTATTTCTGAGTTGTCTTTTGAGGTTGAGTGTAGTAGTATTACTGCACCTGGATGTATATTTGCTAGTATTTTTTCTTTTCCGTATTCTGTTCTTCCTTGTTTTGCTTCGTCCCAGTCATCATACGCTAGACTCCACATTACTGTTGTATATCCTAGATTATTGGTTATTGCTAGTGTTCTTTCACTATATTCCCCTTTTGGAGGTCTTATATATCTCATTTCATATCCTGTTTTTTCATATACTGCTGTTTGTAGTTTTACTACTTCTTCTTTTATTTCTTCTTCTGATAAGTCTGGCATACTATGATGATTTACTGTATGATTTCCTAAGTACTTAATGTTAAAAAAATAATTATTTTTTAATACTATTTAATTTCTCGTTTATCAATTGTAACTAGATTCTAAAAGTTAATTTAATCTTTATGTTTTTTTCTTTATCAAATTCTATTCTTTCAATTAACTTTTCTAATATCATTTTATTAGAATTTTTCATTTTTAAGAACTCATTTGCTATTTGTTCTATTTCTTTAAAATCTATCTTGGGAGATTTCTGCTTACTTTCTTCTAATTCTTTTTCTAGCTTTTTCATTTCTTTTAAAATTTTATTTCTTTCGTTTTGTTTCTTTTC
>JAAWHY010000061.1 GCA_022795675.1 Clostridia bacterium | reverse complement strand
GACCAGCCGAGGAGAACGGTCTTACGATATTTATTCAAGACTTTTAAAAGAAAATGGGGCAAGAGAAATAGGCATTTTTACTATTTCAAAAGATTAAAAATTATATTTAAATAAAATGTATAAATTTTTCCTCAAGTGTAATAATAAGTTTATAAAAACAAAATTTATTTCTACATAAATTGCATTTTTATAGAAATGTAGTTTACTAGAAACTAAAAGGAATATGAACCTAAAATTAACTTAAAGGAGGAAAAGCGAAATGAAAGCAACTGGAGTAGTAAGAAGAATAGATGATTTGGGAAGAATTGTAATTCCAAAGGAAATAAGAAGAGTACTTCATATAAAGGAGCGGAGACCCATTAGAAATTTTTACAGATAGAGAAGGTGGAGTAATCTTAAAAAAATATTCTCCTATTGGAGAACTTTCAGAGTTTGCTTCTGGATATACAGAAACATTATCAAAGACAACAGGGCATATTGCTTGTATTACAGATAAGGATACAGTTATTGCTGTTTCAGGGGGATCAAAAAAAGAATTTTTAGAACAAAATTTATCATCTGAATTAGAACAATTATTAGAGGATAAAGAAGTTTATACAAGTAGTGAGAATAATGAAATATCAATACCAATAACTCAAAATGATAATAAAGATAGAAAATTTAATTCTCAAGTAGTATATCCTATAATCTCTCAAGGAGATGTTATTGGAAGTGTAATTTTAATGTCTAAAGATGCTCAAACCAAAATGGGTGATACTGAATATAAATTAGTTCAATCAGCAGCAGGATTTCTAGGAAATCAAATGGAAATATAGATTAGGATAAGGCTTATGCACATTGGTGTTCATAAGCCTTTTACGTAATTTTATAAAACGGATTTTAAGAATTGCTAAGCGGTGGAAACCTCAAAGCAATTTAATAATTCGCATAATTATCTTCTATGGAAAGTTATCTGATGGCGATAGCTTTCCTAGAATATAAAAAAAATCAATTTTTTTATAATAATATAATTGAAATTTATTAAATAATATTATATAATTTAAGTAGTATGTATAAAAAGAGGGTAGATTATGAAAGCAATTGAAATTAGAAACAAATACTTAAATTATTTTAAATCAAAGGGACATGCAGTTATACCAAGTGCACCATTAATTCCAGAAAATGATGCATCTGTTTTATTTACAACAGCAGGTATGCAACCATTAGTCCCTTATTTATTAGGTCAAAAACATCCTAATGGAACTCGTCTTACAGATTATCAAAAGTGTCTAAGAACTGTTGATATTGATGAAGTAGGAGATAATAGACATTTAACATATTTTGAAATGCTAGGAAACTGGTCATTAGGGGACTATTTTAAAGAGGAATCTATCAGTATGAGTTATGAATTTTTAACAAAAGAATTAGGTATTCCAGTAGAAAAATTATCTGTAACATGTTTTGGAGGAGATTCTGATTGTGCTAGAGATGAAGAAAGTGCAAAAGTATGGAAAAAAGTAGGAATACCAGAAGAAAGAATATATTTTTTTGGGAAAGATGATAACTGGTGGATAGCAGGTGAAACAGGACCTTGTGGACCAGATACTGAAATGTTTTATGATACAGGTAAACCAAAATGTTCTTCAGAATGTAACCCATCTTGTGGTTGTGGTAAATATGTTGAAATTTGGAATAATGTATTTATGGAATTTTATAAAAATGAAGATGGTACATATAAAAAATTATCACAAAAAAATGTAGACACAGGTTTAGGACTTGAAAGAATAAATATGTTATTGCAAGGGAAAGAAACTCCTTATGATACAGAACTTTTTGTACCAGTAATGGACAAATTATTAGAATTAACTCCACATAAAGAAAATATTCAAAGTAGAAGAATAGTTACAGAGCATTTACGTGCAAGTATGATGGTTATTTCAGATGGAGGAAGACCATCAAATATAGATAGAGGTTATATATTAAGAAGACTAATTCGTAGAATGGTAAGACATTTAAATAAACTAGAAATAAACTTAAATGAGTTATCTAGATTAGTAGATATTTATATAGATACTCTTGGAGAAATGTATCCAGATTTAGTATTAAAAAAGGAAGAAATTAAGCAAGTTATAATCGACGAGAAAGATAAATTTGTAAAAACACTTGAACATGGTCAAAGAGAATTAGAAAAAGTTTTAAATAGAGCAAAACACGAAAATAAAACTATATTAGAACCATCAACTGTATTTAATCTTTATGAAACCTATGGATTTCCACCAGAAGTTACAAAGGAGATTGCAGAAGAACAGGGGTATGTAGTAGATTTAAAAGAGATAGATAAACTATTTAAAGAACATCAACAAAAATCTAAACTAGGTTCTGATAAAAAATTTAAAGGTGGATTAAGTGGAAGCGGAGAAATGGAAACGAAATATCATACAGCAACACATCTTCTAAACGCTGCATTAAAAGTGATTTTGGGACCAGAAACACATCAAGCTGGTAGCAATATTACTCCAGAAAGAATGAGATTTGATTTTCCTTGTGATCATAAATTAACTGATGAAGAAAAGAGGAAAATAGAAGACTTAATTAATGAATGGATAGAAGATGGATTAACTGTTACAAATACAGAAATGAAGAAAGAAGATGCAGTAGCAACAGGTGCAGAAGCAATGTTTATAGAAAGATATCCAGATACTGTAACAGTTTATACAATTGGTGATGTATCAAAGGAAATTTGTATGGGACCACATGTAGAAAATACAAAAGTTTTAGGACATTTTAAAATACAAAAAGAGGAAGCATCATCAGCTGGAATACGTAGAATCAAAGCTGTATTAATAGATTAAAAGATAAAAAATATTCTTTTTCAATAAGAAATTTAACAATATGAGATGTAGGGGTGAGCAGTACTCATAAGTGATTCAAAGAATTTTCTTAAATATTAAGAGTATATAGAAAGGAAAATAACATGGACGATTGTATATTTTGCAAAATAATAAATAGAGAGATTCCATCAGATATAGTTTATGAAGATGAAGAGGTATTAGCATTTAAAGATATAAATCCTCAAATGCCAATACATATACTTGTTATTCCAAAAAAACATATTGAATCAATAATAGACTTAAAAAGCCAAGATGAAACTTTAGTTGGAAGAATATTTATAGCTATAAAAAACATTGCTAAAGATATAGGAATAGACAAAACAGGATTTAGAGTAATATCTAACTGCGGAGAAAATGCAGGACAGACAGTAAAACATTTGCATTTTCACATATTAGCAGGAGAAAAAATGTCAGAAAAAATAATTTAAACTCATGAAAAATTTATGCAATAAATTTTATTTGAGGTAATAAAGGACAGACAGTAAAACATTTGCATTTTCACATATTAGCAGGAGAAAAAATGTCAGAAAAAATAATTTAAACTCATGAAAAATTTATGTAATAAATTTTACAGGAAAGGTAAGCATATGAAAAAATATAAACAATTAAAGATGTATAGTAAGTTTTTAACAGCATTAATCATTATATTAACAGTATTTTTAATTATATTAGTAGGATATGCCATATATAGTTTATATGACAATTATACAGCAGATGAGTCAGCAGAAGAATTAATGGCTCAATTTGAGAACAATTATGAGGAAATTGGAGATGGACAAATTTCAGGAGAAAATCCAACAGAAGGAGTTGATAACCAAGATCAACCTTCACAAGAAGGTAATAACAATTCTAATCCTTCAAAACCATCTACAAAAAAACCAACAAGTAGTAATGGTTCTTCATATAATTTAGGAACTTACTATAAAGGATATAAAGTAATAGGAATAATTTCAATTCCAAAGCTTAAAATTCAGTACCCTATTTTTAATGTAGATAATACAGAAACTCTTAGAGTTGGAACAGCTGCAATTTATCCATCAAATGTTGAAGAAACTTTAAACATTTCAGGAAATGCAGTAATAGCTGGACATAATTATAGAAATAGTAGAATGTTCTCTAAATTACACACATTACAAAACGGAGATTCTATATTTATAACTAATATTAATGGTATAAAATTAGAATATAAAGTTTACAACAATTATACAGCAGGAGCAAATGATTTTGACTATGCAACTAGAGACACTAGAGGTTATATAGAAATTTCATTAAGTACTTGTACAAATGATGCAAGTACAAGAACTGTTGTATGGGCAAGATCACAATAAAACATTAACAATATATATAAATAAAATGTTAAAAAATTGGTAAAAAGGTCGAAAAAATCTAAATAATATGTTATAATATATATATCAACATAATAATCTGATAATAAGATAGGAGGAACATGATATGGAAAATAAATATGGAAATTTATTATCAATAATGTTAATTGTTGCAATAGTTATAGTCGTTGTAATATTAGGTTTTTTTGGATATAAAGTATATAATAGTAATAAGACTAATAAAAAAGCAGAAGATGTAGTTTCGCAATTTGATAAAAATACAGATAATACTAATAATGAGGATAAAGATTCTTCTAATAATAATTCTTCAGAAGCTGATGGAAACAATTCTTCTTTACAAGATATATTAGATAATTTAGGTAATGACAATTCAAACTCTATTTATCAACAACAAGGAAATAAAGATACCTATTATGAAGGATATAAGGTGATAGGTACAATATCTATTCCGAGTATAGATGTTGAATATCCAATACTTGAAGAAAACACATCAGCAACTTTAAAAATAGCCATTGTTGCAGTATATCCTCAAGATCCTGCAAATGCAGTTAATAAACCAGGAAATCTTGTGTTATGGGGACATAATTATAAAAATGGAACATTTTTCTCAGATATTGGAAAATTAACAACAGGTGCAAAAATATACATAAAAGATACATCTGGTACTAAATTAGAATATCAAGTATATAATAGTTATGAAACTACTGATTCTGACATGACTTATGCAACACGTGAGACTAATGGAGCAAGAGAAATAACCCTTTCTACATGTTCTAATGAATCAGGTAAGAGGATTATTGTATATGCTAAACAAACATAAAATTGAAAAAATAATTGTCCTTTGACGTCGTTAAACTTCAATTGAAATCAAACAACGTACATAAGTACGCCTTATTGATTTCAATTTTGTTTGCCTAGTCAAATAACAATTATTTTCCAATTTGGTTATATATTTATATAATTAACAAGAAAGGATATTAAAAATGATAATTGATGGAAAAACACTTGCAGCAAATATTAGAGAAGGTTTAAAATCAGAAGTGCAAGAAATAAAAGATAAAGGTGTAATACCTAATTTGGCAGTAATTCTTGTAGGGGAAGATAAACCATCTCAAATATATGTAAAAAATAAAAGTAAAGCGTGTTTAGAAATAGGAATTAAATATGAGGAATTTCTATTAGATAGTAATACAACAATGGAACAATTACTTTCATTAATTGATACACTCAATGAAAGAGAAGATATTCATGGTATTTTATTACAAAGTCCAATGCCAAAACATTTAAATATTGATGAGGCTTTTGAAAGAATTTCACCTAAAAAAGATGTTGATGGTTTTAATCCTGTAAATGTAGGAAAATTGTGTCTAAAGCAAGATGGATTTGTTTCTTGTACACCTGCTGGAATAATGAAAATGTTTGAAAAATATAATATTAGTTTAGAAGGTAAAAATGCAGTTGTATTAGGAAGAAGCAATATTGTAGGAAAACCAATGTCATTATGTTTGTTGAACAAAGATTCAACAGTTACTATATGTCATTCAAAAACGCAAAATTTATCTGAAATTACAAAAAATGCAGATATTATAGTAGTAGCATTAGGAAAACCTAAATTTTTAACAAAAGATATGGTAAAAGAAGGAGCAGTTGTTATAGATGTTGGAATAAATAGAACAGAAAATGGAATTGTAGGAGATGTTGACTTTGAAAGTGTAAAAGAAATTGTGTCATATATAACACCAGTACCAGGAGGAGTAGGACCAATGACAATAGCAATGTTAATGCAAAATGTAGTTAAAGCAGCCGAAAATACATTAGAAAATTCTGAAACAAATTTTACTATGCTAACAAACTAATTTAGTAAAATTTAAAAATAATTATATTGGGGGATAAAATAAATTATGGGAGCATATTTTAAATATGTTCTCTTTTTATATTTTTATAGAACAATTAATTATTATTATTTAAAAAGGCAATATAGCAATGTAGGGGCGAGCATTGCTCGTCCGCTATTAATAAATTATGAATATTTGTGGGATAAAATTATTTTTTTCTTTGCAAGAAAATTACATATAAAAGGAATGATGTAAAAAATGAAAATATTAAAAATTGAAAATGAGGATTATCCAAAAAAATTAAAAAATATTGATAATCCGCCAAAACAATTATATGTATTGGGAAACGAAAAAATATTAGATGATTTTGGGTTAGCAATAATAGGTTGTAGACAATACTCAGAATATGGTAAAAAAGTAGCAAAAGATATAAGCTTTAAGTTAGCTAAACAAGGAATAAAAATTATAAGTGGAATGGCAAGAGGAATAGATAGTTTTGCACATATGGGGTGTATGGTAGCAGGAGGAAAAACAATAGCTGTACTTGGAGGTGGATTCAATAATATATATCCTAAAGAAAATATAGAATTGCTTAAAGAAATAGTAAGAACAGGTGGAGCAGTAATTACTGAATATTCACCAGATGTAAAACCAATAGGAGCTAATTTCCCACTTAGAAATAGAATTATAAGTGGATTAAGTAATGGAGTAATTGTAGTAGAAGCAAGAAAGAGAAGTGGAACTTTAATAACTGTAGATTATGCCTTAGAACAAGGAAAAGAAATTTTTGCAGTTCCACGGAAATATAAATAATAATTCTTCTCAAGGAACAAATGAAATGATAAGAGAAGGAGCAAAAATTGTAACATGTATAGAAGATATACTAGAAGAATACTTTCATATCCTTAGGTAAATCCGCTTCTAATATCATATTTTCTCTAGTAATAGGATGAATAAATGTAATCTTATAAGCATGAAGGGCTTGTCTATCTATTAATTTAGATGAATTACCATAAAGGGTATCTCCAACAATAGGATTACCAATATAAGCAGAATGTACACGTATTTGATGAGTACGTCCAGTTTCAAGTACAAAATGCACTAAAGAGCAAGAATTATTAATGTTTTTAATTAAATCATAATGAGTTATTGCAATTTCGCCATTTTTAAAATCAACACATCTTTCAATTATACTATTGTCTTTTCTAGCAATAGGTGCAGATATTGTTCCAGATTTTTCTGATAAAATCCCATCTAAAACAGCAATATATTCTTTTTTAAAATGATTATTTTTCATTTGGCGAATTAAGCATTCTTGTATATATTCATTTTTTGCAAAGATAACAAGACCGAGAAGTATCTTTGTCTAATCTATTAACAATTCTAATTTTACGTTTGAGTCCAATAGAATCAAAATAGAATTTTACTCCATTAGATAAACTATCAGAAAAGTGGTTACAAGAAGGGTGAACAGGAGTATTTGGCAACTTATTTATAATTAATAAATAGTCATCTTCAAAAGCTATATCTAAATCCATTTTAACAGGAAGAATATTATCATAGTCTTCATTAAAATTAAAATCAATAGAAACTATATCTCCGATATTAAGACTAGTAAAATTAGAATTTATAGTATGATTATTTAAAAATATTTTATTATTAGCCTTTAGACGTCTTAATAATCTATCTGAAATATTAAATTCTTCTTTTATAATTTGTTTTATATTGTAATATCTATTATCAATTATTTTATAATGTAAATCGTACATTTAATTAATCCTCCTAGGATAATAAAACTAAGATATATTTTTAATATATATAATTTAACATAACATTTTGCATTTTACAATGTTTTACTGTCAATAGTTTTTGATTATGATACCCTAATAGCATAAAATTATCTTTATAAAATGATACCCTGAGGAAAGGAAAATTTTCTCTTGGGCGTTGCCCA
>JAAWHY010000060.1 GCA_022795675.1 Clostridia bacterium | reverse complement strand
CACCTCCCTTAGGTAAGGGAGGCAAGACTCTTGTTCTACCCTT
The DNA here is from genome assembly GCA_022795675.1 of Clostridia bacterium. Taxonomy (GTDB): domain Bacteria; phylum Bacillota; class Clostridia; order TANB77; family CAG-508; genus CAKPSH01. The sequence goes on along the minus strand of JAAWHY010000060.1, from coordinate 8,006 downwards.
GGCTCCCTTATTTAAGGGAGCTGTCACGAAGTGACTGAGGGTTCTTATACAAACACAAACTGGTAGGTAAATTGTAGTATCCGTAAATAATAACAAAATATTGCAAAAAAATTACAAAAATGTTAAAAAAGTGCTTGACATACGGATATAGGCATTGTATAATATAGAAGTTATAAATTCGCGATGAAACAGAATGTAGCTACAAACAATTAAAATAGATAATATAAATTGTTTGGAGGGAACTTCTGTGGAGCATGTCGTGGCGTAGACCAAGGCGATAAGTTTTAAAAAATACGATTTATTTTTATAATCCGTAAGGAAATAAAGAATGGTATAAACCATAAAAAAATAAACCGTAAAATAAACGCTTATCCCAAGATAAACAAGTAAAAACTTGGGATTAAAAAATAGTGTAATAAGAAACACCAGGAAGCGTTTTAAAACTTGCCGTAATAATTTGACTAAAATCACTAGCGTATAAGCACATTAGGTATATAACATATAGTAAAATGTATTAGGCGTGAAAAATTTTTTTCAGAAAATTTTACTCGCACGAAACATTTAGAGGAGATACATAAGTGATTTTAGAAAGGTCAAAAAATATAAATTTATAAGGAGGGAAAAATTACTATGGCAGTTGCAAACAAAGTTACAAGTAGTGAAAAAATTAGAATAAGATTAAAAGCTTATGATCATGATGTTCTAGATCAGTCTGCTGAAAAGATAGTAGATACTGCTAGAAGAACAGGAGCTAAAGTTTCAGGTCCTATTCCACTACCAACAAAAAAAGAAGTAGTAACAGTTTTACGTTGTCCTCATAAATACAAAGACTCAAGAGAACAATTCGAAATGAGAACACATAAAAGAGTTATTGATATTTCTTATCCAACACAAAAAACAATAGACAACCTAATGAAATTAGAACTACCAGCAGGTGTAGATATAGAAATGAAATTAAGTTAGTTCTTATCATTTAAATCGAATGAAATGAGATTAAATGTTTAGAAATAACTTATGCAGTTGGCGAAGACAACTGTATACAACTATAAAGAAATTTTACCTTTTAAACTTTTAAAAACTAAAAGGGAACCAAGCTGAGGTATTAAGTACACCAGCCAATAGTTAAGGAGGAAAATAGAAAATGGAAAAAGCAATTATAGGTAAAAAAATAGGAATGACACAAATATTTGATGAAAAAGGATTAGTTATTCCAGTGACAGTAATTGAAGCTGGACCATGTATAGTAGCACAAGTAAAAACAATTGAAACTGATGGATACAATGCTATACAATTAGGTTATGGAGATGTAAAAGAAAACAGAATTAATAGACCAGAAAAAGGACATTTCACTAAAGCAAAATTAGCACTAAAGAAACATTTAAGAGAATTTAGAGTTTCTGAAATAGCAGATGTTACAGTAGGAAATGAAATTAAGGCTGATGTTTTTGAAGCTGGAGATAAAATAGATGTTCAAGGTACTACAAAAGGAAAAGGATTCCAAGGTGTTATAAAACGTCATGGACAATCAAGAGGACCTATGGGACATGGTTCTATGTATCATAGAAGACCAGGTTCAATGGGATCAACATCAACACCAGGAAGAGTATTTAAAGGTAAAAAACTTCCAGGACATATGGGAGTTCAAACTGTTACAATACAAAATTTGGATGTTGTAAAAGTAGATCTTGATAAAAATGTAATTTTAGTAAAAGGTAGTGTACCTGGAGCTAAAGGTGCAATATTAAAAATAAGAAAAACTGTAAAGAGCGGTAAATAAGAGAAAGGAGGAAATATAAGATGCCTAAGATAGATGTATATGATATTACAGGTAAAAAAGTAAGCGAAGTTGAATTAAAAGAAGAAATATTTGGTATTAAACCAAATGAGGACTTAGTTCATGCAGCAGTAGTTAATTATTTAGCTAATCAAAGACAAGGAACACAAAGCACAAAAACTAGAGCTGAAGTTAGAGGCGGTGGTAGAAAACCTTGGAGACAAAAAGGAACAGGTAGAGCAAGACAAGGAAGTATACGTGCCCCACAATGGATTAAGGGTGGTATAGCTTTAGGACCAAAACCACGTTCATACAGATATACAATTAATAAAAAAGAAAGAAGAATTGCTATTAAATCTGTATTAAGTTCTAAAGTATTAGAGAATCAATTAACAGTTGTTGATAAAATAGCTTTTGATGAAATAAAAACAAAAAATATGGTAACAGCTTTAAATAATTTAAAAGTAGAAGGAAAAACTCTAATAATGTTACCTGAGAAAAATGAAAATGTTCAAAAATCAGCAAGAAATATAGAAGGAGTAAAAACAACATTAGTAAACACAGTAAATGTTTATGATTTATTAAAATATAATAAATTAGTTGTTACTCTTGATGCTGTTAAGAAATTAGAGGAGGTGTACGCGTAAATGTTAGCAGAAGAAATAATAATAAGACCAATAGTAACTGAAAAATCTAGTACTGAATTACAAGATGGAAAGTATACCTTTGAAGTTAATAAAAAAGCTACAAAAGTTGATATTGCAAAGGCCGTAGAAAAGATTTTTGAAGTTAAAGTATTAAAAGTAAATACTATAACAGTTAGAGGAAAAGAGAAAAGAGTAGGTGTTCATACAGGAAGAACATCTGACTGGAAAAAAGCTATTGTATCAATTGATACAAATCCAGAACAAAAAAATTACCTTACAAAAGGTGGAAAAGAAGTTAAAGGGAAGAAGTATAAGGATTCGATTGATGAATTCACCTCTTAATGGATTTTGAGGATATTTATCGAGAAATTACTCGGATAATAAAGAATAGCTGCGATACGGAGCAGGAAAAAATCCGTAAATATTATTAAAATAGAGCAACAAAACACTTTTGATTACTGAAAAGAGCAATCAAAAGCGAGCAGTACTAGGAAAGCGAAAAAACCGCAAACGTACGATGGTACGTTGAGGATTTTTGAGAGAAGCTTGACAACGTAATGCGAAGGTTTTCATTGCTCGTAAGAAAGGAAATAAAGAAATGGGAATGAAACACTTTAGAGCTTATACTCCATCAAGAAGAAACATGGTACTTTCTGATTATGAAGAAATTACAAAAAAAACTCCTGAAAAATCTTTACTTGCAAAAAAGAAAGAAAAAGCAGGAAGAAACTCATATGGTAGAATAACAGTTAGACACCAAGGTGGAGGAAATAGACAAAAATATAGAATAATTGATTTTAAACGTAACAAACATGATGATATGATTGCAACTGTAGTTGGTATAGAATATGATCCAAACAGAAGTGCAAACATAGCATTAATAGAATATGAAAATGGAGAAAAAGCTTACATTTTAGCACCACAAGGTTTAACAGATGGAGCTAAAGTAGTAGCAGGAGTAAAAGCTGATATTAAACCAGGAAATTGTATGAAGATTGAAAATATACCAGTTGGTACATTAATCCATAATATAGAATTAAATCCAGGTCAAGGAGGAAAGCTAGTAAGAAGTGCTGGTCAATCAGCTCAATTAATGGCTAAAGAAGGAAAATATGCACATGTAAGATTACCTTCTGGAGAAATGAGATTAATTTTAGTTAACTGTAGAGCAACAATTGGAACAATTGGAAATTCAGATCATGAAAATATAAAATTAGGAAAAGCAGGAAAAACAAGACACTTAGGAATTCGTCCAACAGTTCGTGGATCAGTTATGAACCCAGTAGATCACCCTCATGGTGGTGGTGAAGGTAGAGCACCAGTTGGACGTTCAGGACCTATGACTCCTTGGGGAAAACCAGCAAACGGATATAAGACAAGAAAGAAACATAACAGAACAGATAGACTAATTGTTAAGAGAAGGGGTGGAAAATAATGTCAAAATCAAGTAAAAAAACACCATTTGTAGAACCAAAGCTTTTAAAAAGAATTGAAGCTATGAATGAATCAGGAAATAAAGAAGTGCTAAAGACATGGTCAAGAGCATCTACTATTTATCCACAAATGATTGGTCATACAATAGCAGTTCATGATGGTAGAAAACATGTACCAGTATACATTTCAGAAGAAATGGTAGGACATAAATTAGGAGAATTTGCTCCAACAAGAACATTTAAAGGTCATGCTGGAGAAAAAGCAACATCAGTAAAGAAATAGAAGGAGGTAATAAGTAAGATGGAAGAAAACACAGTATTAGAAGCTAGAGCAACTTTAGGAGACGCTAGGATTTCTCCTAGAAAAGTAAAAATCGTAGCAGATTTAATTAGAGGAAAAGATGTAAATGAGGCTTTAGCTATTGTAAAATATACACCAAAAGCAGCATCTCCAATGGTTGAAAAATTATTAAAATCAGCTATTGCGAACGCTGAAAATAATCATAATATGAATGGTCAAAACTTATATATTGCTGAAATCTATGCAAACCAAGGTCCAACAATGAAAAGAATAAGAGCAGCAGCAAAAGGTTCAGCTGTAAGAATAAGAAAAAGAACAAGTCATATAACTATAGTTTTAAGAGAAAGATCATAGAGGTAAAAGAAAGGAGGAGTCTTAAAAATGGGACAAAAAATGCATCCACATGGATTAAGAGTAGGTGTAATTAAAGATTGGGACTCAAAATGGTATGCTGATTCTAAAAACTTTAGTGACTACTTAGTAGAAGATAAGAAAATCCGTGAATATGTAAAGAAAAAATTATATGTTAGTGGTATTTCTAAAATAGAAATTGAAAGAACTGCTAAATCAGTTAAAGTTAACGTATATACTGCAAAACCAGGACTAGTAATAGGAAAAGGTGGAGCACTTGTAGAAGGTTTAAAAGCCGATTTACAAAAAATTATAAAAAAAGATGTAAACTTAAATATTGTTGAGGTAAAAGATTTTGATACAAATGCACAATTAGTTGCTGAAAATATAGCCTCTCAACTAGAAAGAAGAATTTCATTTAGAAAAGCAATGAAACAAGTAATGCAAAAAGCAATGAAAGCTGGAGCATTAGGAATTAAAACTTCAGTTTCTGGAAGATTAGCAGGAGCTGATATGGCAAGAACAGAATTCTATAAAGAGGGTACTATTCCTCTACAAACTTTAAGAGCAGATATAGATTATGGATTTGCTGAAGCAAATACAACTTATGGAATAATCGGTATAAAAGTTTGGATTTATAAGGGTGAAGTTCTTCCTGAAAAAAAAGTTAAAACAGAAGGGGGAGAACAATAATGCCATTAATGCCAACAAGAACAAAATTTAGAAAAGTACAAAAAGGTAGAATAAGAGGTAAAGCTTCTAGAGGAAATACAGTATCTGATGGAGAGTTTGGTCTTCAAGCTTTAGAAATTGGTAGAATTAAATCTAATCAAATAGAAGCAGCCCGTATTGCAATGACACGTTACATTAAAAGAGGTGGTCAAGTTTGGATAAAAATATTCCCAGACAAACCAATTACATCAAAACCTCTTGGTACACGTATGGGTAAAGGAAAAGGAGCTCCAGAATATTGGGTAGCACCAGTTAAACCAGGAAGAATAATGTTTGAAATAGCAGGTGTATCAGAAGCTGATGCTAGAGAAGCAATGAGACTAGCAGCAAATAAACTACCAATAAAAACAAAATTTGTTGTAAGAGAAAATAAAGTAGGTGGTGATAGTGATGAAGATAAATAAAATAAATGAAATGTCTTCACCAGAGCTTGAAAAAGAATTAGGTGAATTAAAAACTGAATTATTCAAACTAAGATTTAGCCTAGCAACAAATGGATTAGATAATCCATTAAAAATTAAAGAAGTTAAGAAGGATATTGCTAGAATTAATACTATTTTAAGACAAAGAGAATTAGCAAACAAATAATTGAATGTATTAAGAAAGGAGAAGATTATGGAGAATAGAAATCTTCGTAAAGTTATGATTGGTACAGTTACATCTGACAAAATGGATAAAACAGTAGTTGTATCAGTTGAGACAAGTGTTCGTCATAGCATTTATAACAAAACAATGAAGAGAACATATAAATTAAAAGCACATGACGAAGAAAATGCATGTCATGTAGGCGATAAAGTAAAAGTAATGGAAACAAGACCACTTTCTAAGGATAAAAGATGGAGAGTAGTTGAAATTATGGAAAAAGCAATTGCAAAATAGAAGTTAAGTTAACTCTTAATAATTAAGCAAAAATAGTGAGTTTAATTATTTAGAGGTAACTTATGAAACTGAGTGAAACGAAGTTGTAAACAAAATAAAAATCTAAAAAATAGATAAGGAGGAATAACTAGAATGGTACAACAACAAACTATATTAAAGGTAGCTGATAATACTGGTGCAAAAGAAATTATGTGTATCAGATGTTTAGGTGGTTCATATAGAAGATATGCACACATTGGAGATGTAATAGTTGCTTCTGTAAAAACAGTTGCTCCAGGTGGAACTGTAAAAAAAGGTCAAGTAGTTAAAGCTGTAGTTGTTAGAACTAAGAATGCTACAAGACGTGCAGACGGTTCTTATGTTAGATTTGATGAAAATGCAGCAGTTATAATAAAAGAAGATGGTACACCAACTGGAACTCGTATATTTGGACCAGTAGCTAGAGAATTAAGAGATGGTGGATATATGAAGATTTTATCTTTAGCACCTGAAGTTCTTTAGTAGCTTAATGAAAAACAGCATCTTAGGTCGTTAAAATTTAAAATAAAATCTTTAACGTGCAAAAAGCACGCCTACGATATTTATAGTGAATTATTAAAGACGTTAAATCTAGAAAATGTGAGGTGAAATTAATGAATATCAAAAAAGGAGATACTGTTAAGATATTATCTGGAAATGATAAAGGAAAAACAGGAGAAGTTATCCAGACTATACCTAAAAAAGAAAAAATTATTGTAAAAGGTGTAAATATCAGAAAAAAACATGTTAAACCTAGAAAACAAGGAGAAGAAGGCGGAATAATATCTATAGAAGGAGCAATACATAGTGCAAAAGCAAATGTTGTATGTCCTAAATGTGGAAAGGCAACAAGAATAGGTTATGAAGTAAAAGATGATAAAAAGGTACGTGTTTGTAAAAAATGTGGAGCAAAAATGAAATAAGCTAAGAAAGGAGGATTAAATTAGAAATGAGCGTTTTAAAAGAGCAATATGTAAAAGATGCTGTTCCAGCATTAATGAAAAAATTTGAATACAAATCAGTTATGCAAGTTCCAAAGCTTGAAAAAGTAGTTATAAATATAGGATTAGGAGACACTAGAGACAATCCAAAAGACTTAGAAAATGCAATGAAAGATTTAAGTATAATTACAGGTCAAAAACCAGTAATTACAAAAGCAAAGAAATCTATTGCAGCATTTAAATTAAGAGAAGGAGCAAATGTTGGTTGTAAAGTTACTTTAAGAGGAGAAAAAATGTATGAATTCGTTTATAAATTATTCAATGTAGCTCTTCCTAGAGTTAGAGATTTTAGAGGTGTTTCTACTACTTCTTTTGATGGAAAAGGAAATTATTCTTTAGGAATCAAGGAACAATTAATATTCCCTGAAATAGAATATGATAAAGTTGATAAATTAAGAGGAATGGATATTATATTTGTAACAACAGCTAATAAAGATGAAGAATCAAAAGAATTATTATCTTTATTAGGAATGCCGTTTAAAAATTAAAAGAAGGAGGAAGAAACTAAATGGCAAAAAAGTCAATGATTGCTAAACAGCAAAAAGAGCAAAAATATGCAACAAGAGAATATAATAGATGTAAACTATGTGGTAGACCACATGGATATATAAGAAAATATGGAATATGCCGTGTATGCTTTAGAGAGTTAGCACATAAAGGAGAAATCCCTGGTGTTACTAAGGCAAGCTGGTAAAAGCGAGAAAAACAATTAAAATAAATAGAAAAAGAAAATTTATTTTCTTTTGAAAGTTATTGTAATTGTTTTGCGAGCGACACGTGATAAATTTGCGAAGCAAATTTAACTCGTGTAGGAGAAAAAAGGAAAGTTAACGACACGTGATAAATTTGCGAAGCAAATTTAACTCGTGT
>JAAWHY010000059.1 GCA_022795675.1 Clostridia bacterium | reverse complement strand
CAAAAAGAAAAGACGAAAAAAGTAGAAAAATGGGATTTGGAAAAAGTCAGAATTAGAAAAATATAAACCGATGAAAACTCCTATTATCAATGGGTTAATAAAATTATAGAGTAAAATTGGAAGGAAGCATTAAAATAGAATCTAGGTTATAAGCATAGGTATAAATTTATAGATAAAATTGGATAAAGTTATAGAGGAATGCATTATGAAGAAAAAGGATTATGAGAAATATTATTAATAAGAAATATATATTTGAATAGAAAATATAATGAGAAAAAATTCAGATATAATTTTAAGATTCAAATAAAAATAAACTAAAAAGAAAAAACAGAAGAATAAAATTTATATTAATATATAAATTAGGAAAATAAAAATAATTAAAGAATAATATTAAAATAAAAAACAATAAAAATACAATAATTAAAAAATAAATATTTAAAAATAAAAACAATTAGGAATAATAAAAATAAAATTTAATATTAAAATAAAAAAACATGAGAAAATAAAAAAGATGAATAAAAGTAAAAAAGAAAATAATAAAAAAATTAAAGTAAAAAAGTAAAAGATTAAAATTAAAAAGTAATTTGATAATAAATATAGGAAACAAAATTAAAAATAAAAAAGATACAATAATAAATGTATGAAGAGAAATTAGTAAATAAAAGTTAAAATAAAAGCAAAACTAAATAATGTTAAAAGTATAATAATTAAATGATGTAGATATAAAGAAATAGAAATAACAAAAAAGAAAAGTAATGGAAAATAAAATGAATATGAATGGCATAAGGGAAAAAAGAATCAAATTAATAAGAACATAGAAAGGAACAAAACCAAAAATGTAAAAATAAATGGAGACAGATTATAAAAATAGTAAGATTAATTGTAAAGTATAATTAAAAACAGGAATTAAAAAAATCCACATATAAAATAATAAAAAATGGGGATAAAATTCATAATAGTAACACGAAAAAGATAATCCTCATACATAATCAAAAAGGCAAACAAGCCAACAAAGTAAAAAAATAATTAAATCTTATTAAATTAAAAATAAAATATCTAATAAATCTAAAAAAATAAAAAACGTGAAAACTTCTATTTTCAATAATTCAAAAAAAATTATATAAAAAAACAAAATAAAAAAAGTACAATAAAAATAGCTAAAAAATTAATGTAAAAATCAGCACATCAAAAAGCCAAAAACAAGAAAAATTATATATATTTAGTATAGAAAATTAAAAAAAATTGCAAGAACTTTAAATATAACGGAAAGAACGGATGTGGATAACTTTGTGGATAATTTAAACAATAAAATATACGAATTATATTGAGGACAAAGAAAAAATATCTATAAATAATAAGAATAATAAACAGTTAATAAAATATAAAAATCCAATTTACACGATGATAAAGTAAATGTGTGTAAATTGGATTTAAATAATTGAACAAATTAATAGTCAATTATATATTTTTTTATTTTACGAGATTTTATATAATAATGTAAATAGCTTAAAATAGTATTTGGTATTAGAAAAATTTGTATTTACTTAAGAATTTAATTTATCTTATTGAATATTAATGTCTAAACATCATTTGATTTCTGAGGTATTCTCATCATTAATATATTTATTTTCAATGTAATTTTGATTTTCTATTTTTATGGCATTTAATTCTTGTTCAGATTTTATTAAATTATCTTTTGCAACTGTCATTAATAATTTTAACCTATTCGTCTGATTTGCTTCACTAGCACCAGGATCATAATCTACAGGAGAGATATTAGCATTAGGATATTTCTCACGAATTGTTTTTATTACTCCTTTTCCAACAACATGATTAGGTAAACAAGCAAATGGTTGGACACATACTATATTTGGGATATCATGTTCGATATATTCAATCATTTCTGCTGTTAGAAACCAACCTTCTCCAGTTTGATTACCAATTGATAATACGTCTTTAACCTTTTCTTCTAATTCCCAAATATTACATGGTTGCATATATCCTTTTTTAGAATTTGAAAGTGCAATTCTTAAATCTTTTTCATATATATCCATTAATTTTATGGCTAAATTAAATATGGTTGCTTTTGTCTTATCTGTTTTTAGAAGTTCATTAAAAGTGATTTTATGAGTAGCAATAAATTTTACAAATCCCATAAAATCAGGGAGGATGACTTCTGCACCTTCATTTTCTAAAACATTGGCTACAAAATTATTTCCAAATGGATGATATTTTATTAATACTTCACCTACAACACCTACTTTTGGTTTTTTTATAGAGGTATCTAGAGATATTTTTTCAAAATCATTAACTATATCATATATACTTCTTTTGAATGCTTTTATACCAGGCTTAGTTAAAATAATCTTGCATTTTTCCATCCAAGATGCATACAGTTTTTCAGTTTCGCCTTTATTTATTTCATAAGCTCTATTTTTCATTAGCATTTTTTGTAATAAATCTCCATATACAACGGATTTTAAGAGTTTTTCCATCATTTCAGCAGAAATTTTAAATCCTGGATTTTTTTCCATACCAACAACATTAAAGGATATTACTGGAATTTGAGGAAATCCTGCATCCCTTAGAGCCTTTCTGATAAATCCTATATAATTAGTAGCTCTACATCCACCACCTGTTTGAGACATAACTAGGGCAGTTTTGTTTAAATCATATTCTCCAGATTGAAGAGCTTCTATCATTTGACCAGTTGTTAAAATTGATGGATAACAAGCATCATTATTTACATACTTTAAACCTGTTTCCACAGTATTGGGTGTACATTCTCTTAGTAGTTTTACATTATAACCACAAGATGCAACAGCAGACGATATAAGTTCAAAATGAATAGGTGCCATTTGAGGTATTAAAATAGTATAATCTTTTCTCATTCTTTTTGTAAAAGGTATTTTATTAATTCCATAGTTTCCTTTTGGGGATTCTACTGCTATTTTTTTGACAAGCCTTTTTTCCATACTTGCAAGGAGAGAACGTATTCGTATACGAACAGCACCAAGATTATTAACCTCGTCAATTTTTATTAATGTGTACATTTTATCATAGCTTGAAAGTATTTCCTCTACTTGGTCTGTTGTAACTGCATCAACACCACATCCAAATGAATTGAGCTGAACAAGTTCTAAATTATCATGCTTTCCAACAAATTCAGCGGCGGCATATAATCTTGCATGATATACCCATTGGTCAACTACACGAAGAGGTCTTTTAGCTTCTGCAAGATTTGAAATTGAATCTTCTGTTAATACACAAAGTCCAAGTCCAGTAATTAAAGTATCTATACCATGATTAATTTCAGGATCAACATGATAGGGTCTACCTGACAAAACAATACCCTTTAAATTATGTTCTTTCATATAGTTTAGAGCTTCTTGACCTTTTTGATGAATGTCATTTTTAAACCTTTGATATTCATTTTCGGCAAACCCAACAGCTTCACATAACTCTTTTCTGGTAAACTGATATTCACTAAATTCATCTAATTCTAATATTCTTTTAACCAAATTTTTAGAATCGAAAGGTAAAAATGGATTAAGATATTTAATATCTTTTAATTCCTCTACATTATTCTTAATTACTTCAGAATAAGAAATTACAATGGGACAATTATAATGATTATCAGCTTTTTCGTATTCTTTTCGAGAATATGGTATACAAGGATAAAATATTGTTTTTATACCAGAATCTATTAGGCTCTTTATATGTCCATGAGAAAGTTTAGCTGGATAGCATACTGATTCAGAGGGCATTGATTCCATTCCTTTTTCATAAGTTTTACGAGTACTTTTTTCTGAAAGTATAACTCTAAATCCTAAATGTGTTAGGAAAGTAAACCAAAAAGGATAATCTTCATACATATTTAGAATTCTAGGAATACCAATAACTCCACGTGGGGCATTATCTTCTGGCAAAGGTTTATAGTTAAATAATCTATCATTCTTATATTTAATTAAATTAGGCAAAACTTTGCTATTAGAAACTATTCCAGCGCCTTTTTCACAACGATTTCCTGAGATATAACTTTTATTGTTGCTAAATTTATTTATTGTAAGTAAACAGTGATTTTCACAGCCATTACAACGTGTATGAGTAATTTTTATATCTAGATTATCTAAATCTTCTAATTTAGTTAAAGTAGAGGTATATTCCATATCTAAATTTGATTCAAACTGTTCTTTTGCAAGTAAAGCAACGCCATAAGCACCCATTAATCCAGAAATATCAGGACGAACGACTTCTTTACCTACTATTAACTCAAAAGCACGAAGTACAGCATCATTATAAAAGGTTCCACCTTGAACTACAATATGATTTCCTAAAGTTTCAGCATCTCTTACCTTCATAACTTTTTGGATTGCATTTTTTATAACGGAATAGGATAAACCAGCAGAGATATCTCCAACAGAATACCCTTCTTTTTGAGCTTGTTTAATTTTAGAGTTCATAAATACAGTACATCGTGAACCCAAATCAACAGGAGTTCTAGATTCTAAAGCAGATTCTACGAAATCATGTATTGATAAATTTAAACTTTTAGCAAATGTTTCAATAAATGAGCCACAGCCAGAAGAACAAGCCTCATTTAACATTATATTATCAATTATCCCATTTTTAATTTTTATGTATTTCATATCTTGACCACCAATATCAACGATACTAGTTACATTTGGCAAGAATTCAGAAGCAGCTCTATAATGAGCAATTGTTTCAATTTCATTTAAGTCAACATTTAATGCGGTTTGTATCAATTTTTCTCCATATCCTGTAACACCAGCAAATCGTAAATTTGCTTCCTTTGGTAGCACAATATAGGTTTCTTTTAACATATCAATAACGCTTTTTAAAGGATCTCCTTCATTATTTCTGTATAAAGAATATAATAAATTTGAATCTTTATCGATAACGACTAGTTTAGTAGTTGTAGAACCAGCATCGATACCAATAAAACAATCACCTATGAGATTTTGCAAATCTCCTTTTTTAACCACTGCCTTGTCATGTCTATTTTTAAATTCATCATATTCTGCATCAATAGAAAATAGAGGTTTTAAAGGTTTTGTAGTATCATCATGTGAAATTTTTAAAACTTCAAGTTTGCTTTTTAATTTTTGAGTAGAAATAGGGGTATAACTTACGGAATCAAGAGCAGCACCCTTTGCAACCAGTAAATGTGAATCTTTTGGAATAATTGTAGTATCATCAGTTAACCCCAAAGTTTCTATAAATCTTTTCCTTAATTCAGAAAGATAGTTAAGAGGTCCACCTAAAAAAGCTACATGACCACGAATTGGTCGACCACATGCAAGACCACTTATTGTTTGATTAACTACAGCTTGAAATATTGAAGCAGAAATATCTTCTTTAGCAGCTCCTTCATTAATTAATGGTTGTATATCGGTTTTTGCGAAAACACCACATCTAGAAGCTATTGGATATATTGTTTTATAATTCTTTGCTAACTCATTTAAACCTTCTGTGTCTGTATGTAATAAACTCGCCATCTGGTCTATAAAAGCCCCTGTTCCACCTGCACAACTTCCATTCATACGTTGTTCAACAAATTTATCGAAATATATAATCTTGGCGTCTTCACCACCAAGTTCTATTACAACATCAGTTTTAGGAATATATTTCTCAATTGCACGTTTACAAGAAACAACTTCTTGAATAAAAGGTAAATCTAAAAATCTAGCAGCAGACATAGCACCTGAGCCAGTAAGAGATATTGTAAAATTATAGTCAGTGTACTTTTCTATTAACATCTGTAAAACATTACATACAGTATTTTTAGTATCAGAAAAATGCCTTTCGTATGCAGTATATATTGTATTTAGATTTTCATCTAATACAACTATTTTTACGGTTGTAGAGCCAACGTCAAGACCAACATGTAATATAGTACTATTTTCCATAAAATTATAAATCCTCCTTAATAATAAACCAAGAGACATTTCTATTAGGGAAATCAATTATAAAAAAATTTCCCATTTAAAATTTCTATCATTTTTCATTAAATAGAAATTAGTTATATATGTTTATAATTATATCACATTCTACAATGAATTATTGATTTTGTCAATGTAAGAAATAGGAAAAACTGGTTCTAAAAACTAGACAAGGTAATATAAATTAAAGAGAAAAATCAAAAGAATATTTTAAAGAGGAGGAAAGAGGATGAATGGTAAAAGACTAATAATAGTAATGCTAATCTTATTAATAATAGGTGGTGTTATTTTCTTTTGCACTAGAAATAGACAAGAAGAGGTTGTACAAGGGGAAATAACCCCAGAGGAGGAAATCAGTGAAGAACAAGAACGAAAGACTATGATATCTTTATATTTTAAAGATAAACAAACAGGAGAATTGACAAAGGAAAATCGAATGATTGATGTTAAAGTATTAGCAGAAAATCCATATAAAGCGTTAGTAGAAATGTTAATAGAAGGACCAAAAACTGAAAAACTACAAAGTACAATACCAGATGGAACAAGAATAAATGATATAAGTATTAATGGAGAATGTATACATATAGATTTATCAAAAGAATTTATTAATAATCATGAAGGCGGATTAGATAATGAAAGTAAAACAATATATTCTATTGTAAATACTTTAACAGAATTAAATGAAGTAAATTTTGTAAGAATTTTTATTGACGGAGAAGAAAATTTAGGATTCCAAGATGGAAATATGAACTTTCAAGAGAATTTCCAAAGAAATGATTAAAAGCTATAAAGGCTTTTAATCATTTAAAAAATTTATATAGATGAATATAACGCTTAAAATGCTTGAAATCATTTAAAAATCCTTCCACTTGATTTAGAGATTTTATAGTGTTATTCTTTTTTTCTTTAAAATCTATTTTATTTTTTTTAGATCTATTTTTAGGTGGTGGAGGTGGAGGGTCTACCTTATCAGGAGCAGAACGATAAAACAATCTTTCATCCATAAAAGCCTCCTTTCTATTAAATTGGTATTTGCCATTTTTGATTCGGACTTTATAATCCAAATATGAATATTAAAAAATTTTCGTTATCCAAGGCGTTTAAAATACGGAAAATTCATATTATCAGACACACTCTAAGGGCATACAATGAATATGTACTTTGGGGTCGAACTCGATTTTTTAATATTATATTTGATTATTTAGTCTACTCTATAAAAACGACAGTATATTGAAAAAACTAAATTTTTAATATATAATATTCCTAGAAATTTTAATATGTGAGGATAAGATGGAGATAGAATTAAAAGAGAATGAGAGAATAGATGATTTAGAATATAAAGGGTTAAAAATAATTCAAAATAAAGAATGGTTCTGTTTTGGAATGGATAGCGTAATATTAGCAAATTTCGCAAGGAAAGAGAAAAAGGGAAGCAAAATATTGGATTTAGGAACAGGTACTGGTATAATTGCAATATTACTATCTAAAAAGGTTGATAACTCAAAAATAACAGGAATAGAAATACAAAAAGAAGTCGCGGAGATGGCACAAAGAAGCGTAAAACTAAATGATTTAGAAGATAGGGTAAAAATAGTTAATGAGGACATAAAAAATATATTGAAAGAAAGAGGACAAGCTAAATTCGATGTAGTAATAACAAATCCTCCATATAAAAAAAAAGAAACAGGAATTTTAAATGAAAATAATGTAAGAATGATTTCAAGACATGAAATAACTGCTAATCTAGAAGATTTTATAAGAGTTGCAGGAAAGCAATTAAAGGATTATGGAACATTTTATATGATAAATAGGCCAGAAAGAATAATAGATATATTTGAAAATTTAAGAAAATATAAACTAGAACCAAAAGAAATACAGTTTATACATCCAAAAAAGAATAAAGCACCAAATGGATTATTAGTAAAGGCTGTAAAGTGTGGTGGGGAATTCTTGAAAATCAGAGAGCCATTAATTATATATAATGACAATGGTTCATATACAGATGAGATTTTAGAAATATATGAAAAAGTAAAGAATAAAAAAGTATAAAATGAGGTAATAGAATGTTTTACTATACAAAATTTAATTCTCCAATTGGAGAAT
>JAAWHY010000058.1 GCA_022795675.1 Clostridia bacterium | reverse complement strand
CATATCATTGAAGAGTCCTGAAAAGTCAGATTCTGAACGCTGTCCCATTGTTGAACCTGTAACATCGTTAATGGCTCTTTCTATATCTTGGTCATCTTCTCCATCTATCCATTTATCTGGAGTAGAATCTTTATCTGTTATTTCATTTCCATCTTCATCACTATCATCTGAAATTTGTGCTTGGTTAATAACAATATCTTCAGACTCATTTGGAAGAGTTACTTTAAATGCTACTTTTACATCTTTGTAATCTGGTTCTTTTATTGAACCTGCATTATAATTTTCAATATTAAATGGTTTTAATAAATTTTCTCCTTGTGTGTTTTCTTGTTCTTTTGATAAATAATCACTTGTTATATATTTAGCTTTAGAAACATCATCTGTTTCATTTCCTTCTTCATCTAACATTAGCCATCTATATTGTTTATTTGTTTCATCTTCTGGAATAAATTCTAATCCTTGTGGTATATCATCTTTAATCTCTTTTGCATATCCTGCAATTGAACCTTCATTATATACTCTAATTGTATATTCTACTATATTTTGATTTCCAACTACTAGTGGTTCTTTTGTATGTTCATAAACATAATTTCCATTTTCGTCTATTTTAAATACTGGAACTCTTGTTGTTATTTCTTGTTTATTTTCACTTTCTGTTCCAACTCCTGTTGTTAAGCCTGTAATAAATTTTCTTAAAGCTAAATCAAATTGTCCATTTTGTACTGTAACTGTAATCTTATCTTTAGTAGAATTCAATTTTGCAACTCCTGCTATTTCTGAATTTGTAATTACATATTCATAATCTTCTATTCCTGTTTTTACAGTTAGTCTAATTGAATCTTTAAGCATTATATATCCTTCTGGTACTTTTGTTTCTACTATCTCATATTTATAAGTAGCTTCTTCTGTTATCTTTATATTTGGTAAATTAATTTTACCATCTTTATCTGTAACTAAACCTTTTGTATTAATTATATTACCATTTACATCATATAAAGAAACTTCTTTATTATCTTTTTTTACTATAATATCAAAAGTTACTCCTGCAAGTGGTGTTTTACCATCTTTTTGGTCTACTTTAATTAATGTTAAATCATATTGTCCTTCAATTGAATTATTAGGAATTGTTATTGTAACTTTTCCATTTGTTAATGTTACAACAACTGTAACTTTTGTTCCATCTTGTAATTCTACTTGTTTAGATTTTACCTCTTTACCTTCTTCAAAAGAAACTTTTGTTGCTTCATAATTTTTATTAACAATTTCCTTTGTTATATATATATCAATATCATCTTTTATACTAATATATGGATTATCTTGCATAACTACTTCTGTAATTGTATATTTATCTACACCTACTGTTTCTATAGGTTTATTGCTAACAACTGTAACTTTACCATCTTCTTTTGTAGGTCCATATGTGTTTTCTTCTTTTGTTCCTTCTTTTACTTTAAAACTTACACCTGATAATGGTTCATTATTCTCTTTTGTTTTTAAAATCTCCATACTATATGAACCTGTTAATTTCTTGTTTGGTACCTTTACAGTAATTTCAGGAATTTCACTTTCATTGTTTACATTTACACTAATTGAATATAATTCCATATTTGAATCTTCTATAAGATTTCCATTCTTATCTGTAATATAATATCCATATTTTTCAATATACTGCTTATATATTTCACTCATATTTGTTGACAATTCTAATTTTAAGTCTTCATTTAATACTACACCAACATGAATTATATTATCCTCTAATATATTAAGATATCCATCTTTACTAGAATTTTCTTTAATAGTGTAAGTATATACTTTATTAATATTTACACTGTTTTCTTCTATTGTTTTATTTCCATTAATTATTTCATTATTTGATAATATCTCTCCGTCTTTTCCTATTGTAAATCTTGCACCATCAATTGATGTATCTTTTTCATCTACCTTATTTAAAATAAATTTATAATTTCCTAATTGTTCTGCTACAACATTTTCAAAATCGTCATCATCTTCTATTCCTTTATATGCCATTACTCCATCTTTGTTTTTAGAATAGTCTTTTTTAGCTAGTTGTTGATATGAGTTATATTCTTCTACATTTTTTATATCTTTTTCTTTAAATACATTATCTTGATAAGAATCTATATCTGCTTCTCCATCATCTTTTTTTGCTTGTACAAAATCAGAAGATACAACGACACCATTTTGTTTATTCTCTACTTGATAATAACCATATTGTGTAATCTCAGCTACATTTGTTAATTGCTCTGGTGTTCCACCTTTAACAACTTCACAAACTACTTTTAAATCTTTCCAAAATTTAACTTCTTCAGGAATTTCATTATCCATATTTGTTACTTTTGCAAAACCATATTCTCCATTTGCACATTTAATTAATTTATCTTGTAAATATGTAGTTTCTATTACTCTACCATTTGTGCCTTCTACTTCATTCCATCCATAATCTTCTCCATCAACACTAGCAGATACAAATTTTAATCCTTCTGGTAAATAATCTGTTACTTTTTGTGCATATCCATCTTGGAATCCTTCATTATATATTCTTATTGTATAAGTAACCAAATCGCCTACTTTTACAGATACTGGCTCTTTTGTATGGTAATATCTACCTGTACCTTCCTTTATATATGCAATAGCACTAAAAACATCTATTTGGGGCTCTCTACTATCACCAATATCAATATTTTCTCCATCTCTTGTTACATTTGTAATAAACTTTCTTAAAGCCATATCAAATGTACCAATTTTAATTTGTTCAAAATCATCATCATCTTGAATATCTATATCAGGTTTATTTACATTTTGAACTGAATATCTATTTTCTTGTACTAAATCTTGTACATGTTTTTCATAATATTCTATATTAGTTTGTTCTTGACTCTTTTTATTAAATACATTATTTTGTTCAGAATCTATATCATATCCTACAGAATTAGCATAACGTTTATTTCCACCTTCATAGCTTCCATATTTTGTAATTTCAGCTATATTTGTTAAAACATCACCTGTTTTTGCTTCATTTGTTACAATACACTCAAATTTAATTTGATACATAGATTCATCTTTAAAACTTTCTTCACCACTAGCATATGGTTCTAAATCTCTTTGCATACTAAATTTTATAATATTACTATCAGTATCATATTCTAAATTTTTAGCTAAAGTTGAGTTACCAGCATTCCATTCTTTTACTGGAATCTTATCAGATTCATCTATCTTTTCTGTTTTTAATATTCTTAACCCATTTGGTAAATAATCTGTTATCTCTTCAATAAAAGCTCTTTTACTTCCTTCATTATATACAGTTACTGTATATTCTACTATATCCCCAACTTGAACATTTAAAGGAGTTTTATTCATTTTATATGTAGCATCACCATCTGACTCTATAGTACTTGTATCAATATTTAATAATCTATTATTATCTGAGTTCTGTCCCCAAACAGTTTCATAATCTGATTGTGTACTATTATATCTAAATACCTTTGTAATTTGTTTTGTAAGTGCTAAATCTAAATCTTTAGTAAAAATAGAAACACTTTTGTTTGAAGTTTCTTTTTTAAGTGTTTTATTTATTTCTAAAATTGGTTGTCTATCTTCTTGTGTATATAAATTTGCCTCCATAGAACTAATTCTATAATTAAAATCTGCTGTACATGAAAATGTTACTTTAGTATTAGTTGGTAGTTCTGCATTTGTTTTAAATTTTATATAAAATGTTTTATTTAATACATCTTTAACATTTGTACCTATTACTGTAGTTGCAGTCTTTGATGTAACATATTGAATTGATGTTGTTTCTATATTTAGTTTACCAGTAATATTATTAATTTGATTTACATTATCAGACTTTAAAGTAATTGGTCCCATTACATAAGCATTTTGTTCACCTTGTATTGAACTTATAGTTGTTGTATTACTTTTCTGTAATGTTATTTTATAAGCATCTGAATTTTCTGAAATACTATATTTCTTACCTTCGTCTTTAGTTCCATTTAATAATGCACTATATACAGCATATCCTATCTTGTTTCCAGATTCATCATATCCATTTGTTCCATTATTAAACAATTTAATTTTAGCTATATCTTGTTCGCTTGTAATCATATCTTCATGTGTATATACACTATTATTATTTTTAACTAATTTCCAAATTAATAGTTGCTCTATTACTTCTATAAATTCTGGGTCTACAGTTTTTACACCTCTGTCTATAACTTTGTAATCTTTGTAGCCATTATCTGCATATGTACTAATAACTTTATTTAAGTTTTCTAACATATAATTAGTACTTTCTTCATTTGTACCTGCTGTATACATATTTTTTATAAGCCACTCAAATCCATTAGATGTATAACTATCTTTTAATCCTGAAAACTTACCATTTTTTATATCGGTTTTGTTATCATAAGTACCATAATTATAACCATATACATCTTGTAATCGTTGTCCACCCATTAAACAAAAATAGCTATGTTTATTATCAATTTTATAATCTTGTATATTTCTAACTATACCATTTTTGTCACTATCAAATTTAAATATTGTACCATTACTTCTAGTATCTTCACCTGAATTATTCTTGCATATCCAAATTGTTACTGCCTGACTTGATGTAGCCATAATCATAATTAATACTATTGTAAAAGCAATAATCTTTTTTATCTTAGTATTCATAACTATATCCTCCTAATATTTACATATTCAAATGTATTACCTTTCATATTTTACTTTACTTACTTTTAAAATAAATGTCAATATAGGTATTTTCTTTATGAACAAAAGTAACTCTCTCACCTTTACGGAAGCTCTTTTTGCACATTCTTATATTACTTTTTTACATTTATATTACACTTTTGTAATATGTATATTTAGTATGTAAAAGATATGAAATGTTTCATATTTTTATATCTCTTACATCAAAAATACCAACAAATATTTAAAAAGAAGAGCTTAAATCTAAGCCCTTCTTAAAAGATTATTTTTGTCTATTTTACTACAAACCTCTTTATTCCGTAGGTTCCCACTGCAATAATTGTTAATACACCTATTATTAATCCTATATACAATATTGTTTGACCTGTCTTTACTGTTAACATTACTGGTGCATCATCTATATCATCTTCTGCTGGTACTTTATTATTTGGGGTAGAATCTATATCTGGGCTTCCATATTCATTATAATCTTTACTTATTTCTGCTACATTTACTTTTAATCCCATATTATTGTCTTTGTTTATCCAGATTAATCTAATTGTTACTTCTGCACTTTCTCCTGGCTGTAATATCTTTCCTGCTAACTTGTGTGTTATTACTTTTCCTTCTTGCATTTCCCAATCTTTATTATCTGCTGTTTCAAATTTTAATCCTTGTGGAATATAATCAGATATTTCTTCTACACTTCCTGGTATTTGACCTTCATTTGTTACTCTTATTTGATATTCGAATTTTACTACTACATTATCTATTTTACTCTTTTTTAAATCTACTTTTACCACTGCTTCTGGGTCATCTTCTGCTTTATGTCCTGTTTCTGTTATAGTTTCTTTTCCATCTTCTATAACAATTGCTTTTGTTACCCATTTTCTTAAAGCTAAATCAAAGTATTGTACTTTTATTTTTTCAATATCTTGGTCATCTTCTCCATCTATCCACTCATTTGGTATAGAATCTTTATCTGTTACCTCATTTCCATCTTCATCACTGTCATCTGATATTTGTGCCTGATTAATTACAATTTCATCTAATTTTTCTGGAAGAACTGCTTTAAAAGACACTTTCACTTCTTTATAATCTGGTTCTTTAATAGAACCTGTTTCAAATTCGTCTTTATCAAATGCTTTTAATAAATTTTCTCCTTGTAGCTTTTCTTGCTCTTTTGATAAATAATCTGTAACTATATATTTTGCTTTATTTACTTCATTTGTTTCATTTCCTTCTTCATCTAACATTATCCATCTATATTGTTTATTTATACTATTTTCTGGAATAAACTCTAAACCATCTGGAATATTATCTTTTATTTTATTTGCATAACCATTTACAGACCCTTCATTATATACTCTAATTGTATATTCCACTATATTTTGATTTGCAACTAAAACTGGTTCTTTTGTATGTTCATACACATAATTTCCACTTTCATCTACTTTAAATACTGGTATTCTTGTTGTTACTTCTTCTTTCTTCTCATCTTCTGTTCCAACTTTTGTTGTTACACCTGTAATAAACTTTCTTAATGCTAAATCAAATTCTTCAACAACAATTTTTTCAAAGTCATCATCATCTTGTTGTCCTGGTACATAATCTTTTCCTATTTCATCATCTTTATATTTTGGTAAATCTGTTTCTGATGGTATATTAATGTCATTTTCTTTTGAATCTCTATCTACAACAACTCTGCCATCCTCACCAATATATTTAGTTATTTCTGCTAAATTTGTTAATTTAAATCTATATGGTGCTGTTTCTTTTACTTTACATTTAACTTGAATCTCTTTGTAATCTAGCTCTCCAGTATTCTTATTAAATGGCTTAATTAAATTATCTTTTCGATTCATCCCTTTTTCCTCCTCTTGCTTCGCTATTTCGCCAATGTACCCACAAAATCCCGCAAAATCATCCTCATTCTCCCCTGCCCTTCCAAACACGCTCCAAGGCATACTATAGCCAACAGCACGGCAAGAAGCTTTTGCCGCTGGCTATAATAACCTTACTCCATATTCCCTGTTTTGGCAAGCAGATCCTTTGCCCGCCCCTGCTGTCCATGCACATTGGCAATAACCTTAACGGTTTGCTTACGGCTTCCGCTCCGCGCTCCCGCAATCAAATCGTAGCTCTCCCCGATCATCCGCTTAATCTCCCTTTCCGGAATGCTTCCGTCCAGGATAATGGAATTCCAATGGGTTTTATTTTGATGATAGCCCGGCAAAACCGACGGGTAGGCCTTCCGCCAGAAATCCCTCCACTCCGGATCTGCCTTAACATTCACCCAAATATGCCCTTCCCGCTCATAGGTCCAGGCAAAGGCCTTCTTGTTCTTCCGATACCGCAGAAGCACCCAGTTTTCATCATGGAAGGGCGTATCCACATACGCTTCCGGAAAAGTCAGCCCGAATTCCAGTACCTCTTCCCGTTTAGTCATTTCCCTCCTCCCCCCGCTCAGATGGAGCCTGGCCGTCCTGGCTGCCAAAGACAAAGGCAAGCTCCGCCAACGCCCCCAGCGCTAGCACCGACTCGTCAATGTCGAACTTGCCGTTATGGTGCGCCGCGCCGCTGCCCGCCGCCTCATTGCGGATGCCTAAAAACCCAAGGGAGCCCGGATACCGCTCCAGATACCGGCTGTAATCTTCCGATGCATACCACCGGCCGCAGGGTGCAAGCACATCCCCGCAGATCTCCTTTACCTTTTCCTGCATCCCCAGGGCCGCCTGCCGGCCATTAATCACCGGAAACAGGCAAACCCTGTGCTTCGGCGTAAAGGAAACCTGGCAGTTATGGCTGTCCGCCGTATTTTTTGCTATCTTATTGATAATCTGCAGCGCCTTTTCCCCTTCCTCCCGGCTGAAAAAGCGGGCCGTCCCGCCGATATAGACCTGCTCCGGGATAGAATTTTCGATTTCCCCCGCCTTAAGGACGCAGATGCTTAACGTAACCGTTTCCTCCGCATCCAGCTGGTTAGCAAATGCCCCGTCCAGCTGGGTGATGATATGGGCGGCGGGAATAATTGGGTTAACCGCCTGATCCGGCCTGGAACCGTGGCCGCCCCTTCCGTGGACGCAAAATCCTATCCGCACCGTTCCCGCCATCCTGGGGCCCGGCTCCACATTCAGCTTCCCCGCCTCCAGCTTATTGTAAACATGGAGGGCAAAGCATTCCCCAATGGGGTAATCCTTAAGGGCTTCCAGCATAGCCGCCACACCGGTGCTCCTTTCCTCCCCCTCTTCAAAGCAGCAGTACACCGTCCCTTCTATCTCTTCTTGCACCGCAGCCAAAACCTTCATCGTACCTAAAAGCATGGCCGTGTGGGCATCGTGGCCGCAGGCGTGGGAAAGCCCCTCTACGCAAGACACGCACGCTTTCTTCCCCTTTAAATTTTCCTCTTCTTCCGGAACCTGCAGCCCGTCAATATCTGCCCGCAAAACCTTGTGCTTCCCCGGCTTTCCGCCCTTAATCACCGCGATAAGCCCGGTTCCTTCAAGCTTCCGGTAAGGAAGGCCCAGACCCTCAATCTCCCGGATCAAAACCTCCCTGGTATGGTATTCCTCCCCCGCGATTTCCGGATGGCGGTGAAACTCCCTGCGCATCCTGACCATATACTCCTGCTGCGCATCCGCCAGCCGCTTAAGCATTGACTTATCCATTGCCCCTTCTCCTATTATCCTTCTCTCTTATTTTTCTTTTTTATCTTCTCTCTTATTTTTTTATCTTCTCTCTTATTTTTCTTTTTTATCTTCTCTTTTATTTTTCTTCTTTATCTTCTCTCTTGTTTCTCTTTTTTACCCTTCCCTTTTATTTTCTTTTTCACCCTTTCCTTTATTTTTCTTTTT
>JAAWHY010000057.1 GCA_022795675.1 Clostridia bacterium | reverse complement strand
TTTTTGTATTAGTCACTGCTTCTATATCGTCTTTTGAAATTCCTTTTGCATATAATTTGTTTTTTATTTCAAATATTGATAAATTCCTTAATGCCATAAATTCATTTATTGCTCTTTCAATATAGTCTGTATCACTTAAATATCCTGCTTCTTTTACATATTCGATGATTTCTTCTAAAGTTTCTTTCTCTATTATTTTTGAAAACTTTTGTCTTACTTCATATTCTGTTCTCTTTTTATACATAATATAGTTCATAACTTTTGTTTTTTGTTTCTCGAATTCCTCTAATTTATTATAATCCAATAATTTTATCTCCTTATATTTTCTGACTAGTGAATATAAATTGTTCCTATATCTTTTCTATAATTCAATACACTATCCACATTTCCATCTATTGCTGTATATACTTTTTGCTTTGCTTTCTCTAGAGTTTGATCTTCTGCAACAATAGCTACTAATCTTGAATTTCCAACAGATTCATAAGAATTGCCTTCTACTCTTTTTGAACTTGCAAAATAGACTTTTGCACCTTTTTTAGTTATTTCTTCTTTGTTTAGTGTATATTTACAAGGCTCTTTACTTGAAGATATCGCATAATTTGGACTTACCATATAAACTGTACAAATTGCTTTTTTTGCAAATTTACAGTTTTCCTCTGATAGTTCTTGTTTTTGAATATTATCAAATACTTCCTTAAATGGTGTTTCTAATGTATTTAATATATTTAGTGCTT
Organism: Clostridia bacterium; assembly: GCA_022795675.1. Classification (GTDB taxonomy): domain Bacteria; phylum Bacillota; class Clostridia; order TANB77; family CAG-508; genus CAKPSH01. The sequence continues at coordinate 7,883 of JAAWHY010000057.1, read as the reverse complement.
CAGGATCTCCAAATCTTGCATTAAATTCTATGAATTTTATTCCATTTTCGCATTTAAAGAATCCACCATATATTGGTCCTGTAAATTCATTACTATCACGATTTATATATTTAATTACTTTTTCCATTAATTCTGAACATTTATTAATATCTTCTTGGTTTAAAAAAGGTAATAAACCTGTTTCAAAACTTAAACATCCCATTCCACCTGTTCCTGGTCCTTTATCTTCATCGAATCTATATGGATAATCAAAAGTAGTTGGTGTTATAACAAGATTTTTTCCGTCTGTTAATCCTGTTACTGTAAATTCTCTTCCTTCTACTTTATCTTGTACTATAACTACTCCACTATCTTCTAAGCATGATAATGCATATGTATATCCTTCTTCTTTACCTTTAAAATGTATTCCTCCTACTTTAACACCTTTTCCTCCAGTTAATCCTTCTGGTTTTATAACAAAACTATCATCTTTATAATTTTCATCTATTACTTTTTTTAATTCTTCCTTGCTTCTTATTTCAAAGTTCTTTATTACCATTTCTGGTGCTATTTTTTGTACTATGTCTAAAGCATATGTTTTGCTCCATTCTATTTTTGAACCTAATGATGTTGGACCAAATGTTTTTAGTCCTAATTCTCTTGCTAAATCTATTAATCCATCTCTTAATAAGTTATCACTACTTATTACACAGTTTTCTATATTTTCGTCTTGTATAAATTTTTTTACTAATTCTTTGTCAAATGGGTCTCCTATTAATATTTTTCCATTTGATTTTTGTGAAAATTCTGAAATTGTTGGATTTTCATATGGCATTATACAATATAATTCAAATCCTTCTGATATTTTTTCAGCGATTACTGCTTCTCTTGCTCCATTTCCTAATAGTATACATTTTTCCATCTACATCTCTCCTTTATTATAAGCTTATTAATTTTTAAAATAAAAGTGGCTTCTCCACGCGGACACCTTCGCCAAGTGAAATTTGCTTTGCAAATTTCCCATGCTACGCCACCCCTACATCACTCTACTGTAAATTAGAAAATCCTAAAGGCATTATTCTAATTTACAGTATACCTTACGACATAAATACCTGTTCAAATTCTTCTTGTGTTATTGTTTCTTTTTCTAATAATATTTGGGCTATTTGATGTAATTTTGCCATATTTGCATTTAATATTTGTTGTGCTCTAACATATGCTGTATCTATTATAGTTTTTATTTCTGTTCCTATTTCATCTTCTATGTTATGCCCAAATAATCGTAATTCTTCTGGTGTATCTACTACTAATGATATTGGTCCTAATGTATCACTCATTCCATATACTGTTATCATGTTTCTTGCAATCTTTGTAGCAACTTCTATATCATTACTTGCTCCTGTTGATATATCATTTAATACTAATCTTTCTGCTGCACGTCCACCTAAAAGTGAAATTAGTTTTTCTTCCATTTCAGTTTTTGATACATAGTATTTATCTTCATCTGATTTGTACATTGTATATCCACCAGCAACTCCTCTTGGTATAATTGATATTTCTTTTACATCTGTTACTGTTGGAAGGAATTTACTAACTATAGCATGTCCTGCTTCATGATATGCTGTTAATTTTTTATCTTTTTCTGACATTAATCTACTTGTTTTTTGTAATCCAACTGTCACTTTTTTTATAGCTTCTTCTAAATCATCTTTTTGTATCGCTTCATGGTCATTTACTGTTGCAATTATTGCTGCTTCATTTAATATATTACTTAATTCTGCTCCAGTAAATCCTGCTGTATCATCTGCAATATCTGCTAAATCTATATCATCTGCAAATTTCTTATCTTTAGCATGTATTTTTAAAATTTGCTCTCTACCTTTTATATCTGGTGGTGCTACTGTTATTTGTCTATCAAATCTTCCTGGTCTTAATAAAGCTTTGTCCAACATTTCTGGTCTATTTGTTGCTGCTAATACTATTATTGCATTATCAGTTTCAAATCCGTCCATTTCAACTAATAATTGATTTAATGTTTGGTTATTTTCTGATTCTGCTCCACCTCCTCCTGTTCTTCTTGAACCTATTGCATCTATCTCATCTATAAAAATTATACATGGAGATAATTTCTTTGCTTTTGAAAATAATTTTCTCACACGTGATGCTCCAAGTCCTGCAAACATTTCTATAAATTCAGAACCACTCATTGCTATAAAAGGAACTCCTGCTTCTCCTGCAACTGCTTTTGCAAGTAAAGTTTTTCCTGTACCTGGTTTTCCACAAAGCAAAATTCCCCTTGGTATTTTTGCTCCCATATCTCTAAATTTCTTAGGGTCTTTTAAAAATCCAACTATTTCTACTAATTCGTTCTTTTCTTCTTCTAATCCTGCAATATCCTCAAATTTAACTTTACTTTTATTTTCTTCTCCATCATATACTACACCTTTATCTCCAAGTCCTTGCATTTGAAATATCATTACAAATAAAGCAATCATTAATATTGTAGGTATAATTGACCATGCTTTGCTTGCTATTGTTGTTATTATACTTGCTGGTTTTGGCTCTAAATTAATGTCTTTACCTTCCATTTTTCTGTTCTGCACATGTTCCATAAATGCTTGTATACTAGGTACTATTACAGTTTCTGTATCTTCTTCTTTTTCTCTTTCTTTTAGTGTTACTTTTAATGTAGTTGAACCATATGTCATCTCCATTTTCTCAACTTTATCTTCTTCTAAGTAATCTAATAATGTAGTATATGGTAAGTTCTCTTTATTTTTTGTATCTGAGTATATTATCAATAAAGCTGTAAGTGCAATTAATGCAATTAGTAATATTGTAAGTAATACTACAAGCATTTTCTTTTTATTATTTTTTTCTTTTTTTGGTTCTTTTTTCATATCAAATTCCTTCCATCTTAATATTAACTAATTAGCCCTCGGTCTGTTCTTTCAAATCATTATCTTGATTAGGGTCCTCCTCTTTTTTCTTTTCTGTATCTTCATCCTTTGTTTTTTCTTTTTCTTCTATTTCTTCCTGTTCTTTTTCACCACTTTGTTCCTGCATTTTTATTCTTATTAGCTCTTTTTGCATATTTATAAAATCGGTTTTTATTATAATTATAGCTACACAAATATATATATAAGATATTGTTGTATACATCCATGAGAAATATTGTATTACAAATCCTGTTGAGCTATTGATTATAATATATATTAATTCTAGTAAAGTAGGCAAAGTTAAAGCATATATTCCCATTTTATAGGTTTCATTAAATTTCATTTTCAAGCGTAATATTATAGAAAGTACTTGCCCCATTATTGCCAAAATAACAGCATTTAATAATATATAGATAAAATATTGTATAAATTCTACAATAAACACTGCAATCGCTAAGTAAAAACTGATGATTGGACTATTAATAGTATCTAAAATTTTTTCTTTACTCATATTTTCAATATAATAATCAGAATATTTTATAGTGGTAAATTGATTTTCATCACTTTGTGTTGATATAAAAATCTCCATTTTATCTCTTAATAGGATAAAACCATAATTATATAATTTAACTTTATTTTTATATTCTTCTACATCTGGGTCTTCACTAGTATCAACTATAACAATTGGAACTATATTTTTATCATCATTATATATTGAATACTCATCATTATTATAACTAAAAATTTTATTATTAAAGCTTATATTTTCTATATTTTCATTTAAATATGAAACACCTTTTGAGATTTTGGATCTAAATGATCCTATATAAATAGTTGTAATTAATATTGAAAATATTAGAACTAATATTGCTAAATATTTAATTGCTTTTGTTATAGGTTCTATTGCAAATTGTGTATAAGTTTCAAAATTAATTACTGCTTTATATGCTCTAACAAAAAAATTCATTTTTCTATTATTGGCTTTTTCCATTGCTTTACATCAATCCTCCAACACTATTCCTATGCTTTTTCTACTTCCATACCATTTTTTGTGTCTTTTACTAAATATCCTAATTCAATTATCCTATCTCTTAATGTATCAGATAATTCCCATTCTTTATTTTCTCTTGCATTCTTTCTTTGCTCAATTAATTCTTTTATTTCTTCTGGTAAATCTATACTATTTTTATCAATTTCATCTATTTTTAAACCTAAAACTTCATCAAACTTTTCTAACAACCCTGAAAGTTTTTTTGATTTTGAAGGATATTTTATTACATCCCAAACTATTCCCATTGCCATTGGCATATTTAAGTCATCATTTATTGCTTCTTCAAATTTTGTTTTAAATTCATTTATTATATCTTCGCTAACATCGTCTTTTCCTTCTTTATGTTTATTGTATCCATCTTTTAATCTCACATATGCCTTGTTTGTTGCTTCAATTCCTTCAAAAGTAAAATTAATGTTATTTCTATAATGTGATGAGAAGCAGAATAGTTTGAATGCTAATGGATTAATACCTTTTTCAATTAGTGTCGATACTGTATAAACATTTCCTAAACTTTTAGACATTTTTCCACCATCTACTTGTAAGTAATTACAGTGCATCCAATATTTAGCAGGTATTTTTCCATTTGCTCCTTTTGACTGTGCAATTTCATTTTCATGATGAGTCGGAATATGGTCTATACCTCCTGTATGAATATCAAATTCATCTCCTAAATATTCTCTGCTCATTGCTGAACATTCTATATGCCACCCTGGATAAGATAATCCCCAAGGACTTTGCCATTTCATTATATGGTTTTCTGGTGCCTTTATCCAAAGTGCAAAGTCTTCTGGGTTTCTTTTTTCATCATCAACAGCAATTCTTGCTCCTGCTATTTGCTCATCAATTTTTCTTGTTGATAATACTGGATATTTATCTAATTTAGATATATCAAAATATATTCCCCTACTTGTTTCATATGCATATCCGTTTTTTACAATCTCCTTAACAAATTGTAGCATTTCTTTAATATGGTCTGTTGCTTTACATATTATTTCTGGTCTATCTATATTTAATATGTCAAAGTCTCTAAAGAATGCGTCTGTATAAAATTTTGCAATTTCATATGGGTTTTTATTTTCTTTCTTAGCTGCTTTTAGCATTTTATCTTCGCCTTCATCTGCATCTGATTCAAGGTGTCCAACATCTGTAATATTCATGGCATGTTTTAATTGATATCCATTGTATTTTAAAATTCTTCTCAATGTGTCCATAAATATATATGTCCTAAAGTTTCCTATATGTGCATAGCTGTAAACAGTTGGTCCACAAGAATAGATTTTTACGTCTGTTCCATTTAAAGGTTTAAAATCTTCTTTTTCTCTAGTTAAAGTATTATATATTTTTAATCCCATAATCTTTTCCTTTCTTCATAGTGTCTTCAAAATATATGGGACATAAATATCCCATATATTTTATTTCTATTTCTTTCTACAACGTTGTATTATTTACTGTATTTCCTCCCGTTGTTGGTGGTACTGTATTGTTTCCCCCTGGTGGTGGTGTTGTATTTCCTCCCTCTGGCGGTTTTATAGTATTGTCTCCTCCTGATGGAGTATTTGAATCTATTATATTATTTCCTCCTGATGGATTATCTGGTTCTACTGTATTATTTCCATCTGGTGGATTTGTTGGATTCTCTCCTTCTATTGGTTCATCTGGATTTTGAGGACCATGTGTACAAGTCTCTGTTGGTAATGGTAAACTTTCACTATCTGCACTATACCATCCTGATGAACCATTTTCATTTTCCTTCTTTATAAATAATTTTTTTACTAAATATGGACATCCCTCATGTGCCAACAATCCTGTTTCACTACATATAGCTGTTTCATTATGAGATGAACAAGATGCTTTAGGAACTGTTCCTGTTACAAAATATTCTGTATAAACTGTTCCTGAACTACTACATAATCCAGTAGCTAGTAATCCTGATTTTGTACAAACTTTTGCTGTTGTTATTCCTGATGGCATTTCAAATCTTTTTTGTTCTAATCCTTCATGTACTTTTTTCATAATTGATGCCCATCTTCTTGCTACTGTACCACTTCCCTTTGGCTTATTTGTTCCTTTAATTTGATTTGCATCATAACTATCATATCCAAAATACATTGATGCTGTATAGTAAGGTGTAAATCCGCAGAACCATGTATATAAGGAATCATTTGATGTTCCTGTTTTTCCTGAAGTTTGATATCCTTTTAATACTGCTCCTGTTGCAGTCGCTCCACTAGCTCCTGTTAGTCCTGTTCCTGTTGGTTCTGTAAGTAGTGATTGAAGTATCCATGCATTTTGCTCAGAGAATACTCTATGTGTTTCTTGTTGTTTTTCTATTAAAACTTTTCCTGTTGATGATACTACTTTTGTATAATATGTAGGTTCTATATAAACTCCATAATTTGCTATTGTAGCATATGCTCCTGCCATTTCAAGAGGACTTACTCCATTAGTTAACCCTCCTAATGCTAAAGATAATCCTTCATCTCCTGCAATTGTACTTATACCCATAGATTTTAAATATTCCATTGACTTTTCTGGGGTTAATTTAGCCATTAATCTTACTTCTGGTAGATTCCTAGAAACTCTTAAAATCCATCTAATATTCATAAGTCCATTATATCCATCTTGTCTATCATTTTTTGGTGACCAGCTTCCAAATGTTATTGGGTTATCTTCTGCAACTGATGCAGCTGTAATCAATCCTTCTTGTAATGATGGAGCAATAACTGCCAATGGTTTTATTGATGAACCTGGTTGTGAACCACTTTCAACCATTCTGTTAACTCCCCATGCTGTCTTTTCTCCTAAAGCTCCTGCACCAGCAACTACATATCCAGTAGAATGATCTATTATTACCATTGCTGATTGTATTTGCTCTTTTTCTTTAACATCTGTTCCATTTTCATCTTTTTTAGTAACACTTCTTGTTTGAATCCATTCTTTATTTAGATAAGCTTCTTGTACTGTTTTTTGTAAATCTGTATCTTGAGTTGTATATATTGTATATGCTCCACCATATAAGTGAAGTTTTGCTTCTTCTTCTGACCAGTTATTTTTTGCCATTAGTTCTTTTATTACCTGTCTTATTGCTGCTTCTGTATGATATGAATGGTTTGAATTGCTTGATGTGGTTCCTTGCTCAAATTTAATTCCTGCTTCTATTTCTTCTAGTGCTTTTTTGTATTCATCATCACTTAAACGTCCTAATTCGTTCATTTTATAACATACATTTGTTACTCTCTTATTAATTCGAGTGGTTTTTGCTTCATCTGTTCCATATCCATGATCTCCAAATGGATTATATGTACTAGGTGCATTTGTAATTCCTGCTAAATATGCTGCTTCCACTACTGTAAGATCTTTTGCTGATTTATTAAAGTATTTTCTTGATGCCATTTCCACACCATATACATCTCCACCTAAAGGAATTAAATTTAAGTATAGTTCTAGTATTTGGTCTTTTGACCAAATTTTTTCTAATTGACGTGCTCTAGCCATTTCTTTGACTTTTCTTAGTACTCCATTTATTCCTTTACTATCATCTTCTCCTGTTAAGTTTTTTACACATTGTTGAGTTATAGTACTTCCACCATATGACGAACTACCTTTATGTGTTACAAATGTTAGAGTTGCACCAATAGTTCTTTTTAAGTCAACTCCTTTATGTGTTTCAAATCTTTCATCTTCTATTGATATAAATGCTTGTTCTATGTACTTTGACATCTCATCTTTACTAACAATAATTCTATTTTCATCACCATTTAATGTTCCAATAATATTGCCATCCATATCTACAATTGTTGAATTTGCAAATTCTATTTCTAAGTCTTCTTCTGATAAAGACCATTCTCCTTTAATTAGTCCAGATATTACTCCAAATAATACTCCTACTGCTATAACTCCTAATATTAATA
>JAAWHY010000056.1 GCA_022795675.1 Clostridia bacterium | reverse complement strand
TCTTTATTCATTAAATATCTCATCTCCTTATCTTTTCCATTGGGTATCATTTTCATGAGATATTTTCTTAGGGTAATATTATCACAGATTAATTACATACTTTTTCAATAAAAAAACAAAAAATGGTATATGATTAAATATATATATAAAATATATGATAAACTTTAACAAAATTTTAATAAATTTGTCGTAAATCTATTGACACCAAATGCTTTTACGAATATAATACTTTCAAAGGACAACATCAGGAGGAAAAACATATGGATAGTACAACAAGATTTTTCTTTACAGAAAATAGTAAGCTTAAAGATATAAGTGATGAGGAATTAGTAAAACTTATAAAGCAGAATAATAATAAGGAAGCCTTAGAATATTTATTAGATAAATATAAAGATTTAGTTAACATGAAAGTTGGCAAATACTTTATAATAGGAGCAGAAAGAGAAGATATGATTCAAGAAGGAATGATTGGATTATATAAAGCTGTTCAAAATTTTGAAGGTGATAAACAATCATCGTTTAAATCTTTTGCCAACATGTGTATTGAACGCCAAATGATAACAGCAATTAAAACATCAAATAGGCAGAAACATATGCCTCTTAATGGTTACTTATCATTAAATTCTTCAGCAGGAGAGGAAGAAGATGATGGAAAAGATTTAATGGAAATATTTAATGCAAATCTTATAGAAGATCCATTAGAAACAATAACTAAAAAGGAATATTATAAAAATATAGAGAATACTATAGATAAATCACTTAGCGAATTTGAAAAACAAGTTTTAAAAAGATTTATAAATGGAGAAAGTTATGAGCAAATTGCAACAAAACTGGATACACAAGCAAAATCTGTTGATAATGCTATCCAAAGAATAAGGAAAAAAGCAATAAGAAATATTATAGATGTAGAGGAAAATGTATAAACTTTGTTATACATATTTATATAATAGGAATTATAGAATTGCTTTGCGATTACCAACGCTTAGCAATTCTTAAAATTCGGTTTATATGCTTGCATAGCTCAGTAGGTAGAGTGCAGCCTTGGTAAGGCTGAGGTCACGGGTTCAATTCCCGTTGCAAGCTCCATAAGTGTGAATTTAACAATTTGTATAGAATAGTTAATGGTTAATAAGGAGAAATAAAAATGGCAAAAAAAGTAATAATAATAGTATCAATAATAGTAGCATTAATTATAATAGTAATAGGTTCAGTATTTACTTGGTACAATATAAGTTTAAGCCCAATAAATAAAGATGATATAACACCATATAACTTAGAAATACCAATGGGTTCTGGCTCGTCTACTATTGCAAAGAAATTAAAAAGCGAAGGACTAATAAAAAATGAATTAGCTTTTAAAATATATGTAAAATTAAATAAAATATCAAATTTCCAAGCAGGTACATATAATTTAACAAAAAATTTATCAGTAAAAGAAATTGTAGAAATTTTACAAACAGGTAAAGTTAATGGAAAAGATACAATATCAATAACATTTGTAGAAGGAAAAAACATGAGATGGGTTGCAAATAAAATTGCAGAAAATACTAATAATAGTGAAGAAGATGTATATGCATTATTAGAAGATGAAGAATATATAAATTCATTAATTCAAAAGTACTGGTTCTTGACAGATGATATAAAAAATGAAGATATATATTATCCTTTAGAAGGATATTTATTTCCAGATACATATCAATTTGAAAACAAAGAAATAAAAGTAGAAAAAATTTTTGAGACATTATTAAATCAAATGGATAAAAAATTAAGTACATATAAAGAAGATATAGAGAAATCAAAATATTCAATACATAAAATTTTATCTGCTGCCGCAATAATTGAAAATGAAGCAGTATTTGATAAAGACAGAAAAGATGTTGCTGGTGTTATTTATAATAGGTTAAAAGAAAACATGGCAATTCAAAGTGATGTAACAACATATTATGCATTTAAGATAGAAATGGGCAGTAGAGATTTATATTCATCAGAAATAAACAAGTATAATGCATATAATACTAGAGGACCAAACATGACAGGAAAATTACCAGTTGGACCAATATCAATGGTAAGTATAGCATCAATAGAAGCAGCAATTAATCCAAATGAAAATAATTATATATATTTTGTAGCAGACAAGAATGGAAAAGTATATTTTACAAGAACTTATGATGAACATTTGGAAAAAGTAAATGAGTTAAAAAACTCAGGACTATGGATACAATTTTAAAAATATAAGGGCGCATCTTATGTGCCCTATTGATTTTTATAAGTAAATATTATAAAATAATACACATAAATTAAAGAAAGGGAATGAAATAGCATGAATGAATACAGAACAAAAAGTTGTGAAGAACTAAGAAAAGAAAATATAGGGCAAGAGGTAAAACTAGCAGGATGGATTCAAAAAATAAGAAATTTAGGTGGAATGATTTTTATAGATCTAAGAGATGAAGATGGAATTACACAAATAGTGATAAATGACGAAAAAATGCAAGAAATAGCAAAAGAATATACAACAGAAAGCTGTATAAGTGTAGAAGGAAAAGTAGTAGAAAGAACAAATAAAAATGCTAAAATGTCAACAGGAGATATAGAAATAGTTGCAAGTAAAATAGAAATTTTAGGAAAATGCAAAAATATATTACCATTTGAAATTAATACAGACCAAGAAGTAAGAGAAGACTTAAGATTAGAATATAGATTTTTAGACTTAAGAAATGAAAAATTACATAAAAGCATTTTATTACGTTCTAAAGTTTTAAAAGAATTAAGAGATAAAATGGATGAAATGGGATTTTCTGAAATCCAAACTCCAATTTTAGCAAACTCATCACCAGAAGGAGCAAGAGACTATCTAGTACCAAGTAGACTAAATCCAGGAGAGTTCTATGCATTACCACAAGCACCTCAACAATTCAAGCAATTATTAATGGTATCTGGATTTAATAAATATTTTCAAATAGCACCATGTTTTAGAGATGAAGATCCACGTGCAGATAGGGCACCAGGTGAATTTTATCAATTAGACTTTGAAATGGCATTTGCAACACAAGAAGATGTATTTAATATCATAGAAGAATTAGTACCACATATATTCAAAAAATTCACAAATTGGAAAGTTGATGAAGGACCTTTTTTAAGAATACCATATAGAGAAGCAATGGAAAAATATGGTATAGATAAGCCAGATTTAAGAAATCCATTAATAATTCAAGATGTAACAAAATTATTTGAAGGAACAGAATTTAATGCATTTAAAGATAAAACAGTAAAAGTAATAGTAGTTCCAAATGGCGCAGAGCAAGGTAGAAAATTCTTTGACAAAATGACTGAATTTGCAGTAGAAGAATGTGGAGCAAAGGGACTTGCTTGGACAAAAATAGATAATGAAGGTTTAGTTCAAGGAGGAATAGCAAAATTCATTACTGATGATATAAAAGAAGAATTACAAAAAGAATATGGAGCAGAAAACAATTCAAGTATGTTCTTCATAGCAGATGAATTTAAAATAGCTCAAAAAATAGCTGGACTTGTAAGAATAGAACTTGGAAAGAAATTAGATTTAATAGAAAATGGTGTTTACAAGTGTTGCTTTATAGTAGATTTCCCAATGTATGAATTATCAGACGAAGGAACAATAGACTTTAATCATAACCCATTCTCAATGCCACAAGGAGGAGTGGAAGCATTAGAAAATAAAGATCCATTAGAGATACTAGCTTATCAATATGATTTAGTTGTAAATGGATATGAAATGGCATCAGGGGCAGTAAGAAATCATAATCCAGAAATAATGGTAAAGGCGTTTGAAATTGCAGGATATAATGAAGAAGATGTAAAAACGAGATTTGGAGCATTATATAATGCATTTCAATATGGAACACCTCCACATGCAGGAGCTGCACCAGGAGTTGACAGAATGATAATGCTTATAGCAGATTCACAAAATATAAGAGAAATAATAGCATTCCCTAAAAATAAAAAAGCAAGAGATTTATTAATGAGAGCACCATCAAAAGTAGATGAGAAACAATTAAAAGATGTACATATAAAATTAGATTTAGATAATTGAAATTTTTATTATATTTAAAGTAAAAAAATTAGCAATATTAGTAATATAGATATAGCAGAAGAGGTATAATCAAATGATAGAAGAAGAAAAAATAAGAAAAGCAAAAGAGAAGAATAGAAAGATTTTTCCTATATATAAAATGTTTTCATGGGACTTATTGTTTTATTATTCGATAAATTTCATATTCTTAAGCCAAGCAAAAGGGTTAAGTGCTTCAGATATATTTTTAGGTGATTCATTTTATGCTATTTTCAAGATATTATCACAACCTTTGATACCAGTAGTAGTTAATATTTTTGGAAAAAGAAAAGCTAATATTGCTGGAAATATATTTGTTGCTATAAGTATTTTACTTATGACATTATTAGAAGGAAGTATTAAAAATCTGGTAATATCTATGTTAGCAATGGCAATAGGATTTGCTTTTAAAGGAACATGCGAATCATGTATACTTGAAGAATGCATAGAAGGAAATAAAATTTTGGGCTTTTCAAAAATAGACAGTAAAGGTTCTACTTACCATTATATTTTTAGTGCTATTTCTTCAATAGCAACAGGATTTATGTTTGTAGTAAATCCATATATCCCAATGTATTTATGTTTTATCTTTTGCTTAATAGCAACTTTACTTTCTTTTAAAATAGAACATTATGAGATAAAAAAAGAAAAAATAAAAAAGACACATCCAATAAATCTATTTATAAAAAGATTAGATTTATCAAAACAGGAATATTCATTTATATTAAAATCTAAGAGAATACATGCACTATTATTATTTGCAATTTTATTTAATGGAGTTTTATACATACGTTCAACAATTACAAGTAGTATGTTTGTTGATATTGGGATACCAAATCAATACTTTGGAATAATATCTGCTATATTTACAATATTTGCAGCAATAGCTACTTGGAAACAAAATTCTTTCCAAAATAGATTTAAGAACAGAGTGCTTACTTTTTTCTCTTTGACTGAATCCATAACATTTATATTAATAGGGATAACAGCAATTTTAAATTTATATTACAGTTTAACAGTAAGTGTAATATTATTAATGATGGCAATTCAAAATATTATAAAGGGGCCTTATTATACATTAATAAAAAGATATAAAAATAGTTTTTCAAACGAACACATATCAACAAAGATATATTCAACTATTAATCTTATGGAAGATTTGGGTGCAATGTTAGTTTCATTTATGGTATCAATATTATTAAAATACACAACTACAGCTTATGCAAGTTTAATAATAGGAATAGCATCATTAATTTTATTTATAATTGTATTAGATTACATGAAAACGAGATTGGGATTAAAACCAGAAGAATATAGAAAACAAGATATTGAATTTAATCCTAAAGAAAATAGAAAAGCAAATGTTGTACAAATAGATGTTGGATTAGATGAAAGAGGAAAAACTAATGTAAGAATATATTAGAATATTTCTAATTAAATTGTAGAGGCACAGTGTACTATGCCTCTATAATTTAATATAAAATAATTACTTTTTTATTTACTCTTACAATAAGTAACTTTGTCAGACTTACGTAATTTAAACAATTCCGCAATTAAAATTAGCAATAAGTAAACAAAGATAAACACAAAAATCTTAATTGTTACAATTAATTTTCTACTAGTCAAATAATAATCAAAAGTATCAAAAGCAAATTTAATGATAAGTATTAAAATCAAAGGTAAAATCACACAAAACACATAATCAAAATGAAAATGAGTCTCTTTATATAATTGATATAAACTAACGCAAAAATTAAAAATTTCACTAGTATATAAAATCAAAATATAACCATAAATACCATAAATAGGAATAAATGAATAAATTAAAGTAATTGTAATAAACAAATCGGCAATATTACAATACATAACCTGAACTTGACGGTCAAGTCCTTTTAACATAGAATCAATAATAGTGTCTAAGTACATGAAAATTATAATAGGGCATAAAAGCACTACAAATTCTACTGTTTCTAAATTATGATAAATAATGGTACAAATTTCCTCAGTAAAAGTGAGAAAAATACCAATCATACAAATAGAAAATACAGAAGCAATTTTAAAAATAAAACAAATAATTTTATTCATTGTAAAATAATTGTTATTAAGTTTAAAATTAGCAAACTCAGGAATTAATAAACCAGCAAAGGAATTTATAAAAACACTTGGAAACATAAGTAATGGAAAAGTCATACCGTTAATTAAACCATACTGCGAAAATGCAACATCAGAAGAATGTGTGAATTTTTCCAAACGTAGTGGTATTAATAACTGTTTTAAAGTAGAAAGACCAGAACGTATAATAGAAGTAATAGCTACAGGTAAAGAGATTTTTAAAATTCTAGATAAATAATTATTATTTCTTTTATTCATAGTATAGAGTTTTTTCTTATCCATATAATAAAGAATATACGAAAATAAGAATTCAAAGATACTTGAAATGGTACTAGAAAGTACTAAAAATGTACATACTAAATCTATATTATCAGCAGGAAATATGTATAGAAATAAACATGTAAGCCCAACTCTAATAAATAAACTAGAAGTTCTAATAAAAGAACTTTTTGAAACCTTTCTAACGCCAGAAAAATAACCAGTAAGTGAAGTTGTTATTGATACAAATGGAAGACTTATAGCTAGTATATATAATGGCTTTGTAGATAGTTTATTCATTAATAAATTAGATACTAAAAAAGGAGTACATATATATAATATAATTGCTGATAGTACACCAAAGAAAAGGCTGTAAAAAATGCATTTTCTCATAGCAATAGTAACCCCACTAGAGCCATTTGTATCGACCTCCTCAGCGACTATACGTGTTGCAGCAAGGCTTATACCAGCATTAGCAATAGTAGTAGCAAAAAGATATATAGACATTATAAGTTCAAAAAGACCAGAACCTTCACTTCCAATCTTATTTGCAACATATACACTAAAAAACATATCAATAGCTCTAATTAAAATTGAAGTTAAAGTTAAAATAATAGTATTAAATAAAAAAAGTTTAAAACGATTCATACTACTATTTATATTATAAAAATTACAAAAAATTACCAATAAAAAAATTAAAAATAATATTGCTTAAATTAATATAAAATGTTATAATATTAATTAAGTAAAGAGAATAAAAATCCCTGCGTAGTGCGTTTATGCGACGGAAATTTTAGAACCTACAAAGTAATGGATACGGGAGTCGAGCTCTTGATATGGCGTGTATGCTTGCATTTGTTTTGTGATAAACAAATTTATCATAATATGTAAGAAACCCATGAGTATTAAGGTAGACACCCACCTGTAAGTATACAGGTCCATAAAATTTCTTGACAGTACGGCTAATGTGGGGGTTATTTTTGCAAAAAATTAAAAAAATTGTAGAAATTTGTTTACATTTTTAATAAGTTAATATACAATAATAATGTTAGAACATAAGATATTTAGTGGAGGTTATTTATGAAGATACTAATGCTTACGTGGGAATACCCACCAAGAATTGTAGGAGGTATTGCAAAAGTTGTATATGATTTATCAAAACGATTAATAAAAGATGGTCATGAAGTTACAGTTGTAACATATAAAGAAGGAGAAACTCCTTATTATGAAAATGATAAAGGCGTAGAAGTATATAGAGTAGATAATTATATAATTAATCCCAATAATTTTATAGATTGGATAATGCAATTGAACTTTAATTTAGTTGCTAAAGCCAGTGAGATAATGAACAAAAATGGAAAATTTGATGTTATACATGCACATGATTGGTTAGTTGCAAATGCTGCAAAAACATTAAAATCATCATATAATATTCCAATTGTAGCTACAATACATGCAACAGAATCAGGAAGAAATGGTGGAATAAGAGACGAACAACAAAGATATATAAATGATACAGAATGGATGCTAACATATGAAGCATCAGAGGTAATAGTAAATAGTAATTATATGAAAAATGAAGTTCAAAGATTATTTGGATTACCATTTGAAAAAATTAATGTTATACCAAATGGAATAAACTTAAATATCTATAATGGAATAGAAAGAAATTACGAATTTAGAAGAAAATATGCAAGAGACAATGAAAAAATAATTATGTGTGCAGGAAGGCTAGTATATGAAAAAGGATTTCAATATTTAATAGATGCGGCTCCTAAAATTCTAAGTAGATATAATGATGCAAAATTTATTATAGCAGGAAAAGGTGGAATGTTAAATGAACTAAAAGAAAAGGCAAATTACTTAGGAATATCAGACAAAGTATATTTTACAGGGCAATTAACACCAAAAGAATTATATACTATGTATAGATGTGCAGATATAGCAGTATTTCCAAGTACTTATGAGCCATTTGGTTTAGTAGCAATAGAAGGAATGTATGCGGGAACACCAATTGTTGTTTCAGATATAGGAGGCTTAAATGAAATAGTTGAACATGGTGTAACTGGAATGAAAAGTTATGCAGGGAACCCAAATTCAATAGCTGATTCAATATTAGCATTGTTATTTGATTATCAGTTAGCCTATAATATTGCAAAAA
>JAAWHY010000055.1 GCA_022795675.1 Clostridia bacterium | reverse complement strand
ATAGAAGAAGTTAAATGGAATATTAAAATATTTTGCTTTGGAAAATGTAAGAATATATAAAATAAACAATGGGGGTAAGTCGAAAATGTCAATTTTAGTAACAGGTGGGACAGGTTATATAGGCAGTCATACAGTAGTTGAATTATTAAATTATGGTAAAGATGTTATTATAATAGATAATTTATCTAACAGTGAAATAAATGTTTTAGATGCAATTAAGGAATTAACCAATAGAAGTCCTAAATTTTATGAAATCAATTATTTAGATAAGGAAAAATTAAGAAAGATATTTAAAGAAAACAATATTGAGATGGTAATAAATTTTGCAGGATTTAAAGCAGTTGGGGAATCAGTTGCAAAACCTTTGATGTATTATCATAATAATATTGGAGGAGCAGTTAATGTATTAGAAGTAATGCAAGAATTTGGAGTAAAGAATTTTATATTTAGTTCTTCTGCTACTGTATATGGAGATCCAGAAATAGTTCCTATTACTGAAGAATGTAAAGTTGGAGGAACTACTAACCCTTATGGGACAAGTAAATTGATGATTGAAAGGATATTAAAAGATTTATATGTTTCAGATAGCTCATGGAACATTTGCATACTAAGATATTTTAATCCAGTTGGAGCTCATCAAAGTGGCTTAATTGGTGAAAATCCTAGAGGAATACCAAACAACTTAATGCCTTATATTACAAAGGTAGCAAATGGTGAACTTAAAGTTTTAAGTGTATATGGAGATGACTATAATACTAAAGATGGAACAGGGGTAAGAGATTATATTCATGTTGTAGACTTAGCTAAGGGACATATAAAAGCTATGGAAAAACTAGAAAAAGAGAATTCAGGACTATATATTTATAATTTAGGGACAGGTATAGGTTACAGTGTTTTAGAAATTATAAAAAATTTTGTAAAAGTAAATAATGTCAAAGTTAATTATAAAATTACAGACAGACGACCAGGAGATATTGCGGCATATTATACAAATCCAAATAAGGCATTTAATGAATTAGGGTGGAGAGCTGAAAAAAGTATAGAAGACATGTGTAGAGATTCTTGGAATTATACCAAAAATCATAAGAAGATATAAGAATATGATATTATAATTAATGAAAGATCGGTGATTAAATGATAGATTTACATGCACATATTTTAACTGATACAGACGATGGAGCAAGTAGCTTTGAGGAGAGCGTAGCATTACTTTATGAGGCTAGAAAGGCAGGATTTACAGGAATAGTATGTACTCCGCATTATATGCAGGGATTTTATGAGAAAGATGCTAATTATATTAATAATAAGATGAAAGAGTTAGAAATGGATGCTAAAAGAATAGGTATTCATTTGTATCAAGGTAATGAAATATATGGGATAAATGAAATATGTAAAATTTTAAAAGAAAAGAAGATAGTAAGTTTAAATAATAGTAAATATTTATTGATAGAATTTTCGTTAAATAATGAGCCTATAAAAAATTCTGTTGAAATTATAGATGAAATTGTAAAAAATGGATATATACCAATAATTGCTCATCCAGAAAGATATCCTTATGTACAAAAGGATATAAAGTTTTTAAAAAGTCTTTTAAAAAAAGGCGTTTTATTACAAGCAAATTATGCAAGTATAGATGGATATTATGGTATACCAGCAAAGAAAACTATTATTAAATTATTAAAAAATAAGATGATACAATTTTTGGGAAGTGATGTTCATGATAAAAGAACAATATATGTAAACATACCTCAGTACATAAAAAAAATATCTAAGTATCTATCAGAAAATGAAATAGATGAGTTAGTTTATAAAAATCCTATAAAAGTTATACATAATGAAATAATAACTATTGATAAATCTCAATTGTAGGGGTGGACGAAATGAGGGAAAATGAGATATGAAAAAATTGCTATGCAAATTTTGCTTGCATGGTCGTCCGCATGGCGAAGCCACTTTTCTTCAATATAAAAAAATTTTGTAGAAATACGAAAAAATGTTTGACAAATATAAAACTTTGTGTTATTATTGAGAAAATAAAATACAAAAAAGATGTTTGTCGGTAAGAAAATACTAAAAATGAGGGGTGTTTGGAAAAGAATTGACAACAATTATTTTCCAAACAAATTTTATGTATTAAGAAAGGGAGAGATTAATTATGAAAAGAAGAAAAAATCCAGAAGACCTAAACACTAGAGAAAAGGCTATACTAAAATATATTGAAAAAGAGATAGAAGAAAATGGTTATGCACCTTCAGTAAGAGAAATAGGTAAAAAAGTAGGATTAAGATCAACAGCAACTGTTCATGGATATGTTGCAAGACTAACAGAGTTAGGATACATCAAAAAGGAAGATAAAAAAGGAAGAACATTAAGATTAATAAAAAATGCAAAAGGAGAACCAGTGGGTAAGAGAAAAGCAGATGCAAAAGATTTCTACGGTGGAAGAGAATTAGTAGAAGTACCTGTAATTGGAAAAATTACAGCAGGAGCTCCTATACTTGCAGTAGAAAATGTAACAGACACATTTCCAATTCCTCTAGACTTTGTAGGAAATACTGAAAGCTTTATGTTAAAAGTTAGAGGAGAAAGTATGATTGAAGCGGGAATATTAGATGGAGATTTAATTTTAGTAAAAAAACAAAATGCAGCAGAAAATGGACAAATTGTAGTTGCTTTAATTGAAGATGAAGCCACAGTTAAAACTTTCTATAAAGAGAAAGACCATATAAGACTACAACCAGAAAATGAAACCATGGATCCAATAATTGTACCTGATTGTCAAATACTAGGTAAAGTAAGTGGAGTTTTTAGAAAAATGTAACTAGAAATAGAAGGTTTAAGTTCTAGAATATTACATATACTCATATATATTAATTGGTGATATGAATGAAGGCAATATATATATCTGGACAAGATAAAAAATCAAAAATAAGGCAGAAATTATTATTAAGATATATAAGAAGAAAAAAGAAGGAATGTAATTGTATTGTAATAGGAAAAGGATTAAGAGAAAATGTAGAATTAATTGAAAAAATTGAAGGCATAGGAATTCCAATTTCTGACGGAAGATGGTTATTCAAGTTTTTACTTCTTCAAATTTTAGAGTATATATCAAATTGCCAGAATATAAGTATAGGCGAATTTAAAATAGCACTTGTAACAGATGAAAACAATGATTTAATATCATATTACATTGAAGAATTAACTAAAAGAAGCAATAAAGTAAAAATTATAACAAATCATAGAGAAAAATTTTATATTATAGAAGAAAAACTATATTATAATAAAGGTATAGTTTTAGAAATATCTAATAATAAGAGAAAAGGTTTACAAGATGTAGATATAATATTTAATTTTAATTTTGAAGAAGATAAATTAAATAGATATAAACTAAATGATAATGCTATACTAATTAATCTAAAAGAAAAAGTAAATGTAAACTCAAAAAGATTTTCAGGGATAAATATTCATTTATATGAGATAGACTTTGAAAATAGATTGATGAATATATTAGATTGGACTGAAGGTTTTGAAAAAAATGAAATATATGAAAGTTACCTATATAGAAATGATAAAATAGAAAATATAGAGCAAAACATAATAAAAGATAAAGTTATAATTAAAAGTTTAATAGGTAGTAAGGGAAAAATTAAAGAAGAGGAATATAAAAATATACTTGACAAAACATATTATTTGGCGTAATATTATATTCAATATACATAAAGGGAGGAAAAACAATGGATAACAAAGAAGTATTATTAACACAAGAAGGATATAATAATATAGAAAAAGAATTAGACTATTTAAAAACAACAAAAAGAAGTGAAATATCAGAAAGAATAAAAGTTGCACTTGGATTTGGTGATTTATCTGAAAATTCAGAATATGATGAAGCAAAAAATGCACAAGCAGAAAACGAAATCAAAATAGCAGACTTAGAAAATAAACTAAGGTATGCAAAAATTATAAATGAATCTGAGATAGATACAAAGACAGTACAAGTTGGTAATAGAGTTAAAATAGAAGACTTGGAATTCAATGAAGAATTTGAATATACAATAGTAGGTTCAACAGAAGTAGACTTATCACAAAACAGAATATCAAACGAATCACCAATAGGAAAATCACTACTAGGAGCAAAAAAAGGTGAAATTGTAGAAGTACAATTACCAGATAATGAAACTGCAAAATATAAAGTATTATCTATCGAAAAGAAATAAAATAATTATAGGGACACGATGTATGGTGTCCTTTTGTCATAAATAATTTCCAAATAGCATATATATATAAATATGGGATTTATGAACTTATCACAAGGTACAACAAATGAAAAATATATAATAGAAGAAATAAAGATAGATCATATAACAAAAACAAGATTACAAGTATTAGGAATTCTTAAAGGAACCAAAATAGAAATATTAAACAAAAGAATAAATGGATCAATAATAATAAAAGTAAGGGGAACAAGAATAGGAATAAATAAGGAAATTTCCAAATCTATAGAAATTAGAAAGGAAGAAAAAAATGAAAACCTTAAACCTTGCTTTTATAGGTAATCCTAATTGTGGAAAAACGACTTTATTTAATGCATATACTGGAGCAAACCTAAAAGTTGCAAATTGGGCAGGAGTTACAATAGAAAAGAAAGAAGAATATTTTAATTATAATGATATAGAATTTAAAGTAACAGATTTACCAGGAATATACTCATTAAACTCATATTCAATAGAAGAAAAGGTATCAAGAGAATATATAGAAAAAGGACAAGCAGATATTATAATAGATATTATAGATGCTTCATCACTAGAAAGAAACTTATACTTAGCATTACAATTAATAGAAACAGGACAACCTATAATTCTAGCTTTAAACATGATGGACATAGTAAAAAAAAGAGGAATGAGAATAAACATAAAAAAGTTAGAAGAAATGTTAAAAGTAAAAATTGTGCCAATATCTGCAAAAAATAGAAGTGGATTAGATGAACTTTTAGAAAAAGCAATTGATATAAATAGAAAAGAAAAAAATAATAGTGTAAAAGTTAAAATAGATAATGAAGAGGAAATTACAAAAAAATATGATTATATAGAGCAAATAGTTAATGAATGTATAGAAAATAAAAGAGAGAAAGAAGCAATTACAGACAAAATAGATAAAATATTAACACACAAAATATTAGGACTGCCAATATTTATACTAATAATGGCAATAGTATTTATATTAACATTTACAATAGGAGATTATATAAAAGGGTATTTTGAATTAGCATTGGAAATGTTTTCTGATAAAGTACTATACATATTACAAGAGATAGGAGCAGGTAAAGCAGTAACTTCATTAATTATAGAAGGAATTATTTCGGGAGTAGGAGGAATATTAACATTTTTACCTAATATTTTTATATTATTTTTATGTCTAGCATTTTTAGAAGATAGTGGATATATGGCAAGAGCTTCTTACATAATGAATGGAATAATGGAGAAGTTAGGCTTATCAGGAAAAGCATGTATTCCAATGATATTAGGATTTGGATGTTCAGTTCCAGCTGTAATGTCAACAAGAACTTTAAAAAGTGAGAGAGACAGAAAAAAAACAATAATGTTAATACCATGTATGTCATGTAGTGCCAAAATTCCAATATATGTGTTATTCTCAGGAATGTTCTTTGGAAAATATGGAGCTTTAGCATCATTAAGCATGTATTTAATAGGTGTTTTAATTGCAATAATAATAGGAATTATAACACATAAGATAGATAAAAAATCTAGGAGAGAAAAGCTAATTGTAGAACTACCAGAATATAAAGTGCCAGATATTACTACTGTTAGAAAATATATATGGGACAAGGTTAAAGACTATTTAGAAAAGGCAGGAACAATAATATTTATTGCTTCAATTATACTTTGGGGAGTATTAAACATTGGAACGACAGGTTTTGTAGAAAATGCAGAGGAAAGTTTTGGAGCAATAATTGGAAAATTAGTAGTACCAATATTAGAACCAGCAGGACTAGGTTATTGGCAAATAGCAGTGGCATTAATATCAGGGCTTGCAGCAAAAGAGGTAGTAGTATCAAGCATACATGTATTATATGGAATAGAGATAGCCTCTAAAAGTACAGAACTATACTCAGCACTAAATACAGTTGGATTTACCTCATTAAATGCAGTATGTCTAATGATATTTTGCTTATTATATGTTCCATGTATTGCAACAATAGCAACAATTAAAAACGAAACAAAATCAAATAGATTTACAATAAAATTAATATTATTTCAAATGTTATTAGCTTGGACAATTACGACTATTATATATCAAATATTTAAAATATAGGTGAAAGACCTGCGGCAATATCGCAGGTCTTTTACATAGATTCATAAAGTACTCCATTCTGTCATTTCATAAAACGACTATGAAATAAAGTTCTAAGATTAATGATTAATCGCGTGGAACAATCTTACCTTGTAAGTTTTTTGCCTGCCTTAACCCTTCCAATGTTACATCACAATCTGTTCTTCCACAAAAGATACCAGATTTATTCAAGGTTGTTTCTGCATGCCGTATAAATGTTAAATTTAACATAAAATTCCTCCTTATATATAAGAAATAATGTTTTTTAATAACTCAAAGTTCAAGTTATATATTTGCACTTTACATAATTATATTATAAAGGAATAAAACCCATAAATCGACACAAAGAAAATATCAAAATTGATAAAAGAATTATCAAATTAAAAAAGTATTGACTAATAATACTAAATATGATACTATATATTTAAGATTAAGAAAGGCAAATATTTCTATTTAGAGGGGGAATACAATGCCAGATATAAATAAACTAATACAAAAAATGAAAAGGCAACCAAATGGAATTAGATTTCAAGAATTAGCAAAAGTTCTTGAATATAATGGATACAATATGAAGACAAAGAAACGGAACATCCCACAGAAATTTTATTAATGAAAAAGGAGATGTTATAACAATAAAAGAAGATAATCCATTAAAAGCAGTATATGTTAAGGATGTACTAAAAAGAATCGGCGAATAAAAGTCTATTCTAGAACTATAATAATATTAAAGTAAAAGAAATTAATAGGGGGGAGTTTATGAAAGATATACAAGAATATTTAAATTTGCCATATAATTATATAATTAAGCCAATCAATGATGAAAGTGGAGAATACTTTTATGCTCGTGTGTTAGAATTAGATGGGTGTCAAAGTACTGGAGAGACATTTGAGGAGGCTTATGAAAATTTAAAAGATGCAATGAAAAGCTGGATTGAAACTAAAATAGAAAGTGGTTTTGAAGTACCATTGCCAATAGGATATGATGATTTTAGTGGTAAATTCGTAGTAAGAATACCAAAATCATTACATTATAAATTATCTTTAGAAGCAAAACAAGAAGGAGTATCATTAAATCAATATGCCTTATATAAATTAAGCCATTAATATTAATGTAATAAAAAGACCACAATGCACTAAATTGTACTTTGTGGTCTTTTCTTCTAATCCTTAAGAACTAATAATTAAATGCTTGTACTTCACCTTCTTTGATAGTATACTCATACCATTTTGTATGTTCACCTGTGCAATCTACTATTGTTATTTCAGGATGTGAATCTATATCCCAAAAATATAGGAATATATAATATTCTCCCTTATCTGTCATACACATAATTTTAAGTACAGTAGTTGTATAGCTATCAAGGTTAATCTTAATAGGACTTTTCATGATCCCCGTTGCCTCAAGGACTTGTGTAAAGCAAGGGTATTTAATCTCAGCATTTGCCATCCATTTCCGAATTAACTCTTTTGATTTCTCATCTGCAATTATGTTTCTGAAAAGAACCTCGTCATTATGTTTCATAGTTAAAATCCTCCTTATATATAAGAAACAATGTTTTTAAGTAACTTAAAGTTCAAGTTACTCAGTTACACTTTACATAATTAAATTATAAAATGATAAAAGTAAAATATCTACACAAAGAAAATATCAAAATTGATAAAAAAATTATCAATTTTGAGCAAACAATAAATTGATAAAGGCAAAAAGGAATGTTATAATTAATATTGAGGGATAAAGTAGGTGGGTGAAAATTATGAAGAGTGAAGAATTATTAAAAGAAAAGAGAGCCAAGTTACTATCTGAGATGATAGATAAAATAAAATTATCAATAGAAAAAAATAAAGTAAAAGGTGAAAACGCAAGTAAAATATTTATATATTTAAGATTAGCTGATTATACATATTATTCAGAGGTAAGCATTAGAAAATTTTTAACAGGTGCAGTACCAAAAGATATAACAAGTTTTGTAGAAGGTGTAATACAATATTGCAAATTAGTTGGAGTTGAAGAAGAATATATAGAAAATTTTACTAAGGAATATATACAAGCCTCAAATGCAGTAGTATTGGAGATA
This sequence comes from Clostridia bacterium, assembly GCA_022795675.1. Classification (GTDB taxonomy): domain Bacteria; phylum Bacillota; class Clostridia; order TANB77; family CAG-508; genus CAKPSH01. The sequence goes on along the minus strand of JAAWHY010000055.1, from coordinate 205 downwards.
GATAGTTCAATTAAAACTAAAAACAATTTAATTCCACAAGACTTAACTACAATAATAAGACCTGGGAAGCTATTAGAATTTATAAATAACTTTTTAAAACAAGAAATCAATATTGCATATATATATGGCTATAAATTAAGTGGGAAGACTAAATCAGTCATGGCATGTATGAATGATTTAATTAACAAAAATATATATGCAATAT
>JAAWHY010000054.1 GCA_022795675.1 Clostridia bacterium | reverse complement strand
GTGGAAATTAGGTGATGAATCTTTACATTTAAAAAGAAGCTTATTAGCAAAAGAAATAAATAATAAAACAGAGGAACTAGAAGGATTATGTGATTATATTAATATTTGTTCAAAATCAAGAAATCACGAAGAAGCTGAGAAATATTTAGAAATTGCAAGCAAAATTCTAGGAGGAAATGAAGATAAAATAAACAAAAGAATTATATGTTTATATAATCATGTAAGAGCATTATATTTATATAATTGTAAAAAAGAATATAAGACATGTTATGATATTTGGAAAAATAATAAACAAAAATATTCGCAATATGTAAGTACATATAGAAATTTAGTAAACGATTTATGGATAACAAGGTCTTATATAAAAATAGAAAAAGATTCCGAAAAAATATGTAAAGAATTAGAAAATAAGATTATCGATATGAGAAAAGAAAATTTTATAAGAGCAGAATTAGACTATGAATTATTATTAATAGGTGTTTTAATTCCAAAATTAGAAAAAGGCGAACACAAAATTATAGAAAAAATTGAAAATGAATTAGATAAATGTGAATATTTATTTAACAATAAAAGTTATAAAGACATAAGAAATGAAGCACAATACTTTAGATATAGAGCAATAATATATGCATATAAAAAAGAAGAAGAGTTAAAGAAAGAATATCTTGATAAAGCTGTTGATGATTATAAATTAATGAACTGTTATAAAGATATTCAAGAGCTGGAGGAAATTATTAATAATATAAAATAAAAAGTGGGAGCATATGCTCCCTAAAAAATTTTATGGACATAATTCATTATTTTACATAAAAATGCAAATAAAATGAGCACATTTAATGTGCCCAAATTAATTCTAATATTTAACCTCTAACTTATAAGCTTTATAAAATTATACAGATTAATCCACCGCTTCCTTCGTTTACAATACGTTCTAGAGTTTCCTGTAATTTTCCTTGCGCATCCTCTGGCATACGAGATAATTTATTTTGTAATCCTTCATTTACAAGTTCATGTAAATTTTTTCCAAAGATATTAGATTCCCAAATTTTTTGAGGATCACTTTCAAATTCTGAAAGTAAATAATTAACTAATTCCTCAGACTGTTTTTCTGAACCTACAATAGGAGAAACTTCAGTTTCTATATTAGCTTTTACAATGTGTAAACTTGGAGCAGTAGCTTTTAATTTTACACCAAATTTAGAACCTTGTTTTACCATTTCTGGTTCATCTAAAATTAAATCCTCCATTCCAGGTGTCACAATACCATATCCTGTAGCTTTTGCAGATTCTAAAGCATAAGATATTTTGTCATATTCTTTTTTGGTCTGAGCAAAAGAAGTAAGTACTGAGAATAAATCACCTTCATCAGATATAGATACACCTGTCATATCACTTAAAATTTGATAGAATAGATTATCTTTTAATTCAATAGAAATGTTTATATTACCATTACCAAGATTAATCTCTTGTAATACACTATTATTTATTACATCAGTAGAACTTATATTATTAATACAAGGTTTTACTTCTTTAAGTACACGGATATTACTAAAAGAGTTTTTAATATCAGAGTAAAGTGATTGTTTTAACCAATGTGAATCATCAAGAGTATTAACCCATTTTGGAAGACTTAAATTAATTTGTTCAATTGGAAATTCATAAAGAATTTTACTAAACATATTATTAATATCTTCAATATCTAATTCAGAACAGTTAAGAGGTAATACAGAAACACCATATTTTTCCTCAAGTTTCTCAGTAAGTTGAGTTGTATATTCAGAAGATGGCTCAGAACTATTTAGAACTATTACAAAAGGTTTATTTAATGCTTTTAATTCGTTTACTACACGTTCCTCAGCCTCTATGTAATCCTCTCTAGGAATATCAGAAAAACTTCCATCAGTAGTGATTAAAATGCCAATGGTAGAATGTTCATCAATAACCTTTTTAGTACCTATCTCTGCTGCTCTTTCAAAAGGTATTTCCTCATCAGACCAAGGAGTCTTTACCATTCTAGGAACATCATCTTCTAAATAACCAATAGCATTATTTACAAGATAGCCAACACAATCAACAAGTCTAGCCTTAAATTTTAAATTATCTCCTAAATTAATTTGAACTGCTTCATTTGGAACAAACTTTGGTTCTGTGGTCATAATAGTTCTGCCACCAGCACTTTGAGGTAATTCATCTTTAGCCCTTTCTTTTTTATATTCATTTTCAATATTTGGAATAACTAATAAATCCATAAAGCGCTTAATAAAAGTTGATTTACCAGTTCGAACAGGACCTACAACACCTACATAAATATCTCCATCAGTTCTAGATTGTATATCCTGATATAAATTTGAATTTTCCATATTAACCTCCATAAACTATATACAAAATGTTTGTACTATAAACTTCATTTGTTAATGTATATTAGGCAATAATGAAAAATATTACAAAAGAATATAGAATATTTCCAAAAACTAACATTGATTACACTTATAACTATATTATATAATATTAATAAGTAGGTGTTGTATATATGAGATTTGTTAAATGTTATGGAAAAAAGCTTATATTAAGAGAACTTAAGAAAAGCTATAATTTTTTTATTAATGAAACAAATAATGATAGAAATAGTAAAGGATATGGATTAACAAGAGATAAAACAATACTTGCAAATCATATAGCAAGTATTGCTTCAGTAGGATATGGACTAGCAGCATTAATAGTTGGGGTAGAGCATAAATGGATTAAATATGAAGAAGCATATTATAAAGCAAATAGAACCTTAGATACATTTATAAATAATGTAGAAGGGAAAAATGGCTTCTATTATCATTTTATAAATATGGAAACTGGAAAAAGGGAATGGAATTGTGAAATTTCTATAATAGATACAGCAATTTTTATATGTGGAGCAATAACTTCAGGTGAGTACTTTGGAAAAGAAGTAAAGGAAAAAGCAGAAATTTTATATAAAAGAGTAAACTGGGAATGGTATAGAAATAAAGAGACAAATTATTTTTATATGGGATATACACCAGAAAAAGGCTTTTGGGGACACTGGGATATGTATGCAGAACAATTAATGTTATATGTTTTAGGAGTCAGTTCTCCAAGGTTTCCAATAAGTAAAAGCATGTATAATGACTTTAAAAAGAAGAAAGAAAACTATAAAAATATAAAAGATATAATATATACATATTGTGGAACATTATTTACATATCAATTTTCACATGCATGGATAGACTTTAGAAACATATTAGACGAAAACTCTATAAATTGGTTTGAAAATTCAATAAAAGCTACAAAAGCTAACAGACAATATTGTATAGATAATAAAGAAAAATTTAAAACATATGGAGAAAATTCATGGGGATTAACAGCATGCCTTGGGCCAAATGGATATTGTAGTTTTGGTTCAAAGCCATGTGATATAAATCTAGAAGTGGAAAATGATGGAACAATAACACCTTGTGGAGCAATAGGTTCAATAGTATTTACTCCAAAAGAAAGTATAAAAGCAATGGAATTTTATTATAATAAATTCCCTAAACTATGGGGTAAATATGGTTTCAAAGATGGATACAACTTAGAAAAAGAGAAACCATGGTTTGCAAAAGAATATATAGGAATTGACAAAGGAATAGAATTAGTTATGATAGAAAACTATTTAAATAGTACCATATGGAAATATTTTATGAAGAACAAATATGTACAACAGGGATTAAAAAAATTAGGATTTGTAAGTAAAGATAGTAAGGAGGTTATTAAATGTAATTAAACTAAATATATGAACAGCAAAAATATTACTTTTTGCAATATTTTATCAAATTCCATTGTTATTGAGTAAAATAATATTGAAAATAAAAACTATATATGCTAGAATATAAAAAACGAATTTTAAGAATTGCTAAGTGATGGTAATCACAAAGCAATTCTAATAATTCCCATAATTATCTTCTACATAAAGTTATCATACCATGATAACTTTCCTAGAATATTAAAAAATAAAAAGAGAAGGGAAAACAATGGATAGAAATCATATTAGAAATTTTAGTATAATTGCACATATAGATCATGGAAAGTCTACATTATCAGATAGAATAATAGAAATGACAGGAGTATTATCTAAACGTGAGATGGAAAGTCAAGTACTAGATAATATGGAATTAGAAAAAGAACGTGGAATTACTATCAAATCACAAGCAGTAAGAATGGTATATAAAGCCAAAAATGAAGAAGAATATGTTTTTAATTTGATAGACACACCAGGACATGTTGACTTTAATTATGAGGTATCTAGGAGCTTAGCAGCATGTGATGGGGCAATACTTGTAGTAGATGCTTCTCAAGGAGTTGAAGCACAAACTTTAGCAAATGTATATTTAGCAATAGATAATAATCTTGAAATAATACCTGTAATAAATAAAGTGGATTTACCAAATGCAAGACCAGACGAAGTAAAAAAAGAAATAGAAGATATAATAGGAATTGATGCAGAAACAGCACCATGTATTTCAGCAAAAACAGGATTAAATGTTGAAGAGGTATTAGAAAGAATTGTAAAAGATATTCCAGCACCAGGAGGAGATGAAAATGCACAAGCTAAATGTTTAATATTTGATTCGTATTATGATAATTATAAAGGAGCAATTGCTTATGTAAGAGTATTTGATGGAACAATAAAACCAGGAGACGAAATAAGACTTATGAAAGCAAATAAGGTATTTACAGTAGCAGAGGTAGGTTATTTTGAACCAGGAACATATATAGAATCAAATGAAATAAAGGCAGGAGAAGTTGGATATATTGCAGCAAGCATAAAGAATCTAGAAGATATACATGTTGGAGATACAATTACAGTTAATTCAAATCCAGCAACAGAAGCATTACCAGGATATAAAAAGGTAAATCCTATGGTATATTGTGGAATATATCCAATGGATGGTAGCCAATATGAGAACTTAAAAGTAGCACTTGAAAAATTAAAACTAAACGATGCTGCCCTTCAATATGAACCAGAAACCTCAGCAGCATTAGGATTTGGATTTAGATGTGGATTTTTGGGATTATTGCACTTAGAAATAATACAAGAAAGACTAGACAGAGAATTTGACTTAGGGCTAATAACTACTGCACCATCAGTTATATATAAAGTACACAAAACAGATGGTACAATATTAGACTTATATAATCCCACAGATTTACCATCAGGGCAAGAAATCTCTTATATTGAAGAACCAATAGTAAAAGCAGAAATATATACACCTAAAGAATATGTAGGAAATCTAATGCAAATATGTCAAGACAGACGTGGAGTTTATATAGATATGAAATACTTAGATGAAAACAGGGTTACTTTAATATATGATATGCCATTAAATGAAATAATATATGACTTTTTTGATAACTTAAAATCTAAGACAAAGGGATATGCATCTTTTGACTATGAATTCAAAGAATATAGACGTTCAGAACTTGTAAGATTAGACATACATGTAAACAATGAACCAGTTGATGCTTTATCTTTTATAGTATTTAAAGATAGTGCTTATAATAGAGGAAGAAAGATGGTAGAAAAACTAAAGACAGTAATTCCTAGACAATTATTTATAATACCACTTCAAGCAGTTGTAGGAGGAAAAATAATAGCAAGAGAAACAATATCAGCAATGAGAAAAGATGTATTAGCAAAATGTTATGGAGGAGATATAACAAGAAAAAAGAAACTACTTGAAAAGCAAAAACGAGGAAAAAAGAAAATGCGTCAAATAGGAAATGTAGAAGTACCACAAGAAGCGTTTCTATCTGTTCTAAAATTGGATGACGAAGATTAAATATAAAATTAATAAATAATGCCAAATAGAAAAATAATCATGAAAGGTAAAAAAATAATATGAAAAATAGAAAATCTAAATATAGCAAAAAAGGTTTTTCAAAAGAAAATATAAGAAAAAACAATGATGTAAGAGTAGATAATAGCAAACCACAAAAAATATATGATGACATAATAGAAGGTCGTAACCCTGTTTTAGAATTATTAGAATCTGGAAAGGATATAAACAAAATATTTATACAATCTGGAGAAAAGAATGGTTCAATAAATAAAATAATAGCAAAAGCGAAAGAAAAAAGAATAGTAATGGTTGAAGTTCAAAAATCCAAACTAGATGAAATATCAGAAACAAAAAATCATCAAGGAGTAATAGCAATAGTTCCACCATTTGAATACTGTGATGTATATGATATATTAGAATATGCAAAAGAAAAAGAAGAAAAACCATTTATATTAATTTTAGATGGAATAGAAGACCCACATAATATGGGGTCAATTATTAGAACTGCAGAAACAGCAGGGGTACATGGTATAGTAATCCCTAAAAGAAGGTCAGTAGCAGTAAATGCAACGGTAGCAAAAACTTCTGCAGGAGCAGTAGAACATGTAAAAATAGCAAGAGTTAGTAATATAAATGATACAATAAAATATTTAAAAGAAAATGGTGTATGGATTTATGGAACTGATGGACAAGCTAAGAATTTGTATTATAATCAAGACTTTAGAGAAGGGGTAGCCATAATAATAGGAAGTGAAGGCTTTGGAATGAGTGATTTAGTGAGAAAAAATTGTGATGGACTAGTAAAAATTCCAATGAAAGGAAAAATAAATTCATTAAATGCATCAGTGTCAGCTGGAATTGTAATATATGAAATCGTTAAACAAAGAATTAAATAGGACACAAAAAATTCACAAAGTAACAAAAAACAACAGAAAAACAAGAGATACGTAAGAGAAAGGACGAATAACCAAAAATTAATAAAAAATATTAAGAAAAAAGTCTTGAAATAAATTTTATTTATTGTTATGATATAAATGTATATATGTATATAGTAAATTTTTTTTAAAATCATAGAGAAAAATGTCATAATATATATTATTACAAATTCAATTATTTATAAATCTATTAAGGAAGAGAGCAAAAAATGATAGAATTTAGAAATGTAAGAAAAGTATATGGAACTAGTGATGTACCAGCCGTTGAAAATGCAAATTTTAAAATAGAAAAAGGAGAATTTGCGTTTTTAGTTGGAGCATCAGGCTCAGGTAAGTCAACATTAATAAAAATGATATTAAAAGAAGAAGAACCAACATCAGGAAATATAATAATAAATGGAAAAGATACTACATTTTTGAAAAAAAGTAGAGTTCCATATTTAAGAAGAAGTATGGGAGTGGTTTTCCAAGACTTTAGATTATTACCAGACAAAACAGTTTATGATAATGTAGCATATGCGATGTACATAGTAAGGGCAACTCCTAGACATATTAGGAGACAAGTTCCAATGGTATTATCATTAGTAGGACTTAGTGGAAAAGCAAAAATGTATCCAAATGAACTTTCTGGAGGAGAACAACAAAGAGTAGCGCTTGCAAGGGCTTTAGTTAATAATCCATCAATGATTATTGCAGATGAACCAACAGGAAACTTAGACCCAGAGACAGCTTGGGACATAATGAATCTATTAAATGAAATAAACTTAAGGGGAACAACAGTTGTTGTAGCAACTCATGCAAAAGATATAGTTGATGAAATGAAAAAAAGAGTAATTCAAATAGATAAAGGTGTCATAGTAAGAGACGATAAAAAAGGTGGTTATAATAGTGAGATATAATATTATTAGTTATTTGATTGGAGAAGGATTTAGGAACGTTTTTAAAAACAAAAAATCTACAATGATTTCAATAACAACCATGTGTTTAACAATGCTAATGTTTGGAGCATTCTTTATACTAGGAGAAAATATTAATCATATAGTAACAAACATAGAAAAACAACAAGGAATGCAAGCATTTATAATAAAGGATGCAACAGATGAAGAAATAAAGAAATTAGAACAAGAAATAATGAAAATCGAAGGAGTAAATACCATAAAGTATGTGTCAAAGGAAGATGCTCTGAATCAAATGAAAGAAGATATGAAGGATCATGACAAATTTATGGATGGAGTTCCAGAAGAGTATGTTCCAGCATCATATACAGTTACATTAACAGATTTATCTTTAAACAAGGAAGTTCAAAACCAAATAAATGATATACAAATAAATAATAGAAAAATGATATATGACATTGTAGCTACAGATAGTACAATAGAAACATTATCTTCTATAGCAAGAGGATTAAGAATAGGAATATTAGCAATTCTTATTGCACTGATAATAATATCAATTTTTATTATTTCTAATACTATAAAATTATCTGTACATGCTAGAAGAAAAGAAATATCAATCATGAAATATGTAGGTGCAACAAATAATTTTATACGTTGGCCATTTGTAGTAGAAGGAATGATTATTGGAATAATATCAGCACTAATCACACTTATAATAGTTGGATTTGCATATAATGCTATTGCAGTACAAGCAGTACAAGTAGAGACTTTACAAAAATTAAATATTAGTTTGGTTTCATTTTCAGATATGATTAATTTAATTATGATAATGTATTTGGCAATAGGAATAGGAATTGGTGTATTAGGAAGTGGAATGTCAATGCGTAAATACTTAGAGGTGTGATATTATAGAAAAATATAAGAAATACAAACGAAAGGAATTGAAGAAATATGAAAACAACAATTAAAATAATATTATCTTTATTATTAGTAACAGTATTAATTTATTC
>JAAWHY010000053.1 GCA_022795675.1 Clostridia bacterium | reverse complement strand
AGAAATACTAATTTTATCTTTCTTTACATTATTCTTAATATATGGATATTCATTATACTATGGATATTTTTATAAAATAACAATAGCAGGAATTATTATAAGTATTATATATTATGCATTTAAATGTATATTAATCATAATAAACTCAAAGAAAAAATATCATAAAAGTCAAAATGATATAAAAGCAATAGTTGAAAAATAGGTAAATATATATTATAATATGAAATTGAAATATTGCAAAGCAAATAATTATATATTTCATGTTTGCAAGTAAGTTTTATAAAGGAGTGATTTAAAATGATGGTAAAACCAACCGTTACAGAGTTATTAAAAAAAGTTAATAATAGATTTGGATTAGTTGTAGTAACAGCTAAAAGGGCTAGACAATTATCAAATGGAGATAGTCCTTTAACAAATAAAATAGAAGACTCAAATGTAACATTAGCAGCAGTTGAAATTGCAGAAGGTAAGGTAGGTCCAAAATGTTAGTAATATTATCAGGAGTAGCAGGAGCAGGAAAAGATACAGTAAAAAAGGAAGTAGTAAAAAGATTAGATTATGTTGATACTTTTCCAACAGTAACAAGTAGAAATATGAGAGAAGGAGATATTCCAGGAGTTACATATATTTTTGTTACTGAAGAAAAGTTTAAAGAAATGATAGAAAATGATGAATTGTATGAATATGATATACATCATAATAAATACTATGGAGTTGCGAAAAAACCATTACAAGAAAAGATTGCAAATGGAAAGGTAGCTATAAGGGATGTCGATGTTAATGGAACTGAAAACTTGGTCAAACAATTGAGTTCTACAATAAAGGTTATTACTATATTTTTAAGAGTACCTAAGGAAGAACTGAGAAGAAGGCTAGAATTAAGAGTGGACAAGCCAAGTGAAGAAGAAATACAATTAAGATTAAGTAGATTCGAATATGAAGAATCTAAAATGGGACAATATGACTATATTATAGACAATTTAAATCAAGAAGAAACAATACAGAAAGTAATAAAAATAATTGAAGAAAATATGTAAAATCAAAAAATCAACTTTTTAAAGTTGATTTTTTGATTAACAGTATTATTAACTTATGGTGACTCCTACGGGAATCGAACCCATCACTCCACCTTGAGAGGGTGGCGTCTTAACCGCTTGACCAAGGAGCCATGAACAAATAATATTTTAGCATAGATATTAAAAAAATGTCAAGGGATAATAGAGATTTTTATAATTAAAAAGGACACATACATGTGCCCTAAAATTAGTAAATGTAACATTAAATTTTAATCTTTAATTTACTATCTATTATTATGATTATTATCATTATTTGTAGTTCTTGTAGCATAATACCATATCGCACCAACTACTACTACAGCTGCTATTGCTAAAACTATCCATAGATAAGAATATGAAGTAGTATTTGTATCAGTAGCTGTTGTTCTAGCAGCAGAATATGCACCATTTTCTAAGTCTCCATTATCTGTCATAGTACCATTATCTATTACATCATCATCTATATTATTATCTGTATTATTCTTAATGTTATCCGTAATATTTTCAGTAGCATTATTCATTGTATTTTCAGCATTTCCTGTAACATTTTTTATTCCATCGGTTGCATTTTTTACTACATTTTCCGCATTATGCATAACATCATTAACTGTATTTTTTGCATTATCCATCATATTTGTTTCATTAGCAAAAACAGAAGAAGAAATAAATAATGAAACTGTAACTATTAAAACTATTGCTAAAATCCTTTTTAACATTGATGTATACCTCCAATTTTAAGATTTAGTTTAATTATAGAATTCATTAAATAAAAAATGAAAAATATAATAAAACTTATTAATATTGTTAGAAAAAATAAAATTAATATACAAACAATAAATTGTACAAAATGAAAAAAATTACAAAAATATAATGACAAAAACGAAATATAAGTATATAATATGTATATAATTATTTAAGGAGGAAAAAAATAAAATGGATGAAAAAAATAAAGAGAGCAAAGAAAAAGCAGTTGATACAGATGAAATAATAAAAGAAACAACTGAGACAATAAATGAAGTAAAAGATCAAGTAAAAGATTCATTTAAAAAAGATGAATTAAAAAATAGTGCAAAAGAGACTACAAATTTTATAGTAGGAATGTTTAAAAATCCTATAGGTGAATTAAAAAATATTTCGGAGGATAACTCAAATAAAAACTTTAAGTATGCAATAATCTTAGCTGTTATTTGGATTTTTGCAGAAGTAATATTAGGAATGTTTTATTCTTCATTTTCATGGAATGTTATAAAATATTTATTACCATTAATAAAAATAGCAGTTGCTCCAATATTATCTATATTAATATTATCTTTAACTATATTCATTTTAAATAAAAAGAAGGATAAAAGTCTAGTAACAATAATGTCAGTAGTGACAGCTGCAAAATTGCCAATTGTAATTGCTTCAGTTTTAAGTTTATTAAAGCTAATTAGTAGAGATGTTAGAACTGTAACAACTCCATTTGAATTATTATGTGGTGTAATAAGTACAGTACTTGTATACTTTGGAGCAAAATACTTATTAGGAGAAAAAGACGATAAATCATATATAAAACAATTTGCAATAATTGAAGGAATATATTATATAGCATATATAGTAGTAGGATTATTACAAATATATATTTAATTGAATTTTATAACTTATTGTTTTAGAGGCACAGAAATGTGCCTTATTTTTATGAAAAAATTTTATTATTTTTTAAAAATTATAAAAACAATTGTAAAAAATAATTAGATTTGATAAAATGATGTAGAAAATATTATAAAAAGGAATGACTATAAAATGGCAGAAATGAAAAAAGTTTCAGAAGTATTTAATGACTTTGAAGAAAAGAATAATATAATGAAAGCAAAAATTTCAAATATAACAATGTCAAAAAAAACAAGAGAATTAAGTATATTTCTTCAAACAGATATTAAGATACAAACAGGTGAAATTCTATCATTTGAAATATATCTAAAAAATAGATTTAATGTAGCAAAAGCTACAATAAATATAGAATATATAAATGTAAATTCTAATAAAAAAGAAGACAAAGAAGAAAAAAGCATTGAGAAAGAAACACCTATACAAGAAATAAGTCCAATAATTATAGGAACAAAAAGAGCAAAAATAAATGAAAAAATGATGAAAGTAAAAGATGTTACAGCTGAAAGTGGAAAAGTAGCAATTTCAGGTAGAGTTACAAGAATTGAGGAACGAGAATTAAGAAATGGAAAAACTTTGTATTGTTTTGATATATATGATGGAAGCAGTACAATAACATGTAAATCTTTTGTTGAAGCAGAGAAATTAGAAAATGTTAGATTACAATTACAAGAAAATAGTCATGTAGAATTAGAAGGAAATGCACAATTTGACCCTTATGCAAGAGAAATAACGATTATTGCAAATGTAGTAATAAGTTTACCTAAAAAAGAAATATTATCAAGAATGGATAATGCTGACATCAAAAGAGTAGAGTTACATATGCATACACAAATGAGCCAAATGGATGGAATTACTCCAGTAGAAGACTTAATAAATAGAGCAAGAAAATGGGGTATGAAATCTATAGCTATTACAGATCATGGTGTAGCACAATCATTTCCACATGCAAATGATACTGTAAAAAAAGGAAATAATGATATAAAAGTTTTATATGGAGTTGAAGCATATTTATGTCCTGATGGTCAAACAAGTGTATATGGAGATGGAAATATAGATATTGATACTGAATATTGTATTTTAGACATTGAAACAACAGGAATACCATATAGAAGTGAAATGATAACTGAATTAGGGGCTATCAAAATTAAAAACGGAGAAATTATAGATGAATTTGAATGTTTTGTTAATCCCGAAAAACCAATACCTTATGAGGTGGTTCAAGTTACACATATTACAGATGATATGGTAAAGTCAGCAAAAACAATAAAAGATGTTCTTCCAGAGTTTATCAAATTTTGTGGAGATAATGTATTAGTTGCACATAATGCAAATTTTGATATAGGATTTTTAAGATATCAAGCAAATAAATTAGGATTAAAATTTGATAATACATATATTGATACATTAAGCCTAGCAAAAGACTTATTTCCAGAATTCACAAAATATAAGTTGGGTATTATTGCAGCAAATTTGAGAATAAAAGTAGATGTAGCTCATCGAGCACTAGATGATGTTAAAACACTTGTAAAAGTATTTGAGGTAATGTTAGAAAAATTAAAAGAACAAGGAGTTACAAAATTAAATGATATTGATGCGATATCTTCTAAAAACATGAATATTAAGAAACTACCAACATATCATGCAATTATTATAGCGAAAAATTCTGTGGGACTTAAAAATCTATATAAGTTAATATCATTTTCACACTTAGATTATTTTTATAAAAGACCTAGAATCCCAAAAAGTATATTTAAAAAATACAGTGAAGGATTAATAATAGGTAGTGCATGTGACCAAGGAGAATTATATCAAGCTATTTTAAATGGATATTCAGAAGAAAAGGTTGAAAATATTGCAAAATTTTATGATTATTTGGAAATACAACCATTAGGAAATGATGAATATTTAGTAAGAGAAGGAATATTAAAAAGTCAAGATGACTTAATTTCTATAAATAGAAAGATAGTTGAACTAGGAGAGAAATTAAATAAATTAGTCTGTGCTACTTGTGATGTACATTTTATGGATCCAGAAGACGAAATATATAGAAGAATTTTACAAGCAGGACAAGGGTTTGATGATGCAGACCACCAAGCACCATTATATTTAAGAACAACCGAAGAAATGCTAAACGAATTCGCATATTTAGGAAAAGAAAAAGCGTACGAGGTAGTTGTAACAAATACAAATAAAGTAGCAGATATGTGTGAACCAATAAGTCCAATATCTCCAGATAAATGTACACCATATATAGAGGGATGTGAAAAAACCATAGAAGATATTGCTATGGATAAAGCACATGAATTATATGGAGACCCATTACCAGAGATTGTAGAAACAAGACTTAGAAAAGAATTAGATTCAATCATTAAAAATGGATTTTCAGTTATGTATATTATTGCACAAAAATTAGTTTGGAAATCTAATGAAGATGGATACATTGTCGGTTCAAGAGGTTCTGTTGGTTCATCACTTGTAGCATATATGACAGGTATTACAGAGGTTAACGGATTAAAAGCACATTACAGATGCACTAAATGTAAATATTCAGATTTCTCTGACCATGGATTTAAAAATGGAATTGACCTTCCAGATGCGTGGTGTCCAAAATGCGGAAAAAAACTTGTAAAAGATGGAATAGATATACCATTTGAAACATTCTTAGGATTTAATGGAGATAAAGAACCAGATATAGATTTAAATTTTTCAGGAGAATATCAAACAAAAGCACATAAATATGCAGAGGTTATTTTGGGAAAGGGAACTACATTTAAAGCAGGTACGATTGGAACAATAGCAGAAAAAACAGCGTATGGATATGTAAAAAAATATTTTGAAGAGAGAAATCAAGTTATAAGTTCAGCAGAAATAAATAGATTATCTCAAGGATGTACAGGAATAAAGAGAACAACAGGTCAACATCCAGGAGGAGTTGTGGTTGTACCAACAGGACATGAGATTTATGAATTCTGTCCAGTACAACATCCAGCAGATGACCCCAATTCAGATATTATTACAACACATTTTGATTACCATTCAATAGATAAAAATATTTTGAAATTTGATATGTTAGGTCATGATGATCCGACAGTTATAAGAATGTTATATGATTTAACAGGAATAGACCCAACTAAAGTACCCCTAGATGATAAGACTACAATGTCTATATTTTCATCAACAGAAGCAATAGGAGTAAGAAAAGAGGAGATAAATTCAGAAGTTGCAACATTTGGTGTACCAGAGTTTGGAACAAAATTTGTAAGAGGAATGTTAGTAGATACAAAACCTAGTACTTTTGAGGAATTATTAAGAATATCGGGTTTATCACATGGTACTGATGTGTGGTTAAATAATGCACAGGAATTAATAAATAATGGAACAATAACTCTATCAGAAGCTATATGTACAAGAGATGATATTATGATTTATTTGATGGGAATGGGGCTTCCTGCACAAGATTCATTTAAAATAATGGAATCAGTCCGTAAAGGAAAAGGGTTAACAGAAGACCAAGAAATTCTTATGAGGAATAATAATGTTCCAGAATGGTATATAGAATCTTGTAAAAAAATTAAATATATGTTCCCAAAGGCACATGCAGCAGCATATGTTATTAATGCTTTTAGAATTGCATGGTTTAAAGTTCACATTCCAAAGGCTTATTATGCAACAATGTACTCAATAAGAGCAGATGAATTTGATAGTGAATTTATGATTTTTGGAGAAAAAAAGGTAAAAGACAAAATGGAGGAGATAGATAAACTTGGAAATTCAGCAACCCAAAAAGATAAGGGAATGTATAACGTTTTAGAATATGTACTAGAAATGTATAAAAGAGGAATATCCTTCTTACCAATAGATATATATAAATCAGATGCTACTAAATTTAAAATGGAGCCTGAAGGAATTAGACCTTCATTATGTAGTATAGCAGGTCTTGGACAGGTAGCTGCTGAAAGTATAGTAGAAGCAAGAAAAGATGGAGAATTTATTTCAAAAGAAGATTTAATGAAAAGGTCAAAAGCAGGAAAATCTATTATAGATTTATTAGATAAATTTGGCTGTTTAGATGGAATGAGTACAAGCAATCAATTAAGTTTATTTGATGCATTATAAAAATATGTATTATATATTAATTAATCAATTCGAAAAATTATTTAAACGAAATTGAAATAAGAAAATGTTAGGAATTAATTTATAGGGAATCTCGAGTATATCGAGAGGGCACTGTAAATTAATTCCTTAAATTTTCTATAAAATTGAGTTGTATAATTTTGAGAATTTATTAATTTAATATATAATTATAAATGAATTAATGTAACATTATATAAATCAAACATAATACTAGCAAATGTACTGGATAAAATATATAAAACAACATTTTGTGGTTTCTTCCTTTTTGACCATTATACAGATTGATGAATATAAGAGGGATAAGACTACAAATGAATAACCCAATATAATTAATTTTAAAATTACTAGCCATAAAATATGGAGTATAGTATATAAAAGTTAAAATAGTAATAGCAATATTCATAGATAATTTATTATTTCTATATAAGTAAAAAAGAAAGATAATAAATACTCCATAAAATCCATAATCAAAGCCAAAAATATCAGCAAAAACTGCAATAATTAAAACAATAATAATACCTAATGATTTATATTGAAATATACTATTTCCTTCAGATATATTATTGTTGTTATTTTGTTCTACTGTAGATGAAAAATTACAATTAGATGTAGGGGTACAGTGCACTGTGCCCTTTGATATAATAAATTCATAAATAGATATAGACAATAATCCCAATATTAAAGTAAAAATAATATTTAATGACATCTTAGAAAAGAAACAATAGCCAAACCAAGCATAAGGAATCTGAGAAATTAAAGCAAATATTATTAGTCTTACAAAATACTTTTTCAAATTATGAGTATGAATATAGCCTTCACTTATCTGAAAAGCAAAAATAGGGAAGGCAATTCTACCAACAAAATTCATCCAAGAAAGATGTCCATATATTAAATATCCACTGTGGTCAAAAACCATAGTTATTATTGCAATTAATTTTAAAACATAAGCGGTCATGAAATTCTCCTTTATAATAATTATACAATTATATTGTAGGGGCACCGTTTGAGGGAATACTTATTAGACATGACACCACTGCGCCCTTTTATTGTTATTTTATATTAGTTTCTCTATTTTCATTATAGCAATCTATAAAGTATAAAGGTCTTCCTTTAGACTCGTAAAACGCTCGTCCAAGATATTCACCAATAATACCTAAGAATATAAGTTGTAACCCACCTAAAAATAATATTACAACCATCATAGAAGCATAACCAGGAACATCAATACCAGATATTAATGTTTTTGCAATTATAATTATCATATAAATAAAACCACATAAAGAAACCAACATACCGATTATAGCTGCCCAACGAAGAGGAGAAGTAGTAAAAGAGGTAATTCCATCAATAGATAAATTAGCTAATTGTCTATAATTCCATTTGGTTTTACCAGCAACTCTTGCATCTCTATCATATAGTATTTCTTTTTTCTTATATCCAATCCAACTATATAGCCCCTTAGTATATCTTTGAGATTCTCTCATTTGGCGTATAGCTTCAACACAACGCCTATCTAATAATCTAAAATCACCAGTATCTGTTTGAATCTGAATATTAGTCATACTTTGTAAAACTCTATAATATCCCCAAGAAGTTAATTTTTTAAAAATAGATTCTCCTTTTCTAGATTTACGTTTTGCATAAACGTCATCATATCCTTCTTCCCAATATTTTAACATTTCAGGAATAAGTTCTGGTGGATCTTGTAAGTCTGCATCAATATTTATCATACAATCACCATTAACATAGTCAAAACCAGCAATCATTGCAACTTCTTTACCATAGTTTCTAGATAAATTAACATAACAAACTCTAGAATCAGATTTTCTCATTTCTTTTAATATATCTAAAGTCTTATCACGACTTCCATCATTTACAAATAAAAGTTCAAAATTATATTGAGGAAGGCTATCCATTAATTTAACAAGTCTTTCGTATAATATAGGCAATGCTTCTTCTTCATTATAAGCAGGAATTAATATTGTAACTAATTTTTTATTATCTTCCATATCTTCTTAAACATCCTTTCAAAAAATGTATAAATATTAGATTAATAATTTAATGTAAATTGTATGGGCACCGTTTGAGGGAATACTTATTAGACATAACACCACTGTGCCCTTTTATTCCATTATTAAATATTACCATAAAAAAATCAAATAGTAAACAAAAAACTTGTAATTAATCTGTGATAATATTACCCTAAGAAAATATCTCATGAAAATGATACCCAATGGAAAAGATAAGGAGATGAGATATTTAATGAATAAAGAA
>JAAWHY010000052.1 GCA_022795675.1 Clostridia bacterium | reverse complement strand
ACACAAAATGCAATACAATATTTAAAAGAAAAAGAAATGTTGGTCTTAAATGTAGAAGAAAATAGAGGAAAACAAATTAAAGGATATTTAAAAAATTTAATAAAAAATAATTAAACAAAAGTGATTGAGAAATGAGTGTAAACAATTTTTTCAAAGGGAAGGGAATGAAAAGGAAAATGAAAATACTAATCACGGGTTCAAACGGAATGCTTGCTAATGCTATAAAAGAAGAATTAAAAAATGAAGAACTAATATGTACAGATGTTGCAGAATTAGATATTACAAATTCTGAACAAGTAAATAAATTTATAAAAGAGGTAAAACCAGAATATATAATAAATTGTGCAGCATATACAGCAGTAGACAAAGCAGAAGAGAATAGAGAAATAGCTTATAAAATAAATGCAATAGGACCAAAAAATTTAGCAGTTGCAGCAGAGGAAAATAATGCAATTTTAATGCATGTAAGTACAGATTATGTATTTGGTGGAGACAAGCCAATAGAACAAGACTATAATGAAGAAGATGAAAAAAATCCACAAGCTGTATATGGAACTACAAAACTTGAAGGAGAAAAATTTATAGAAGAAAACTGTTCTAAATACTATATTTTTAGAACAGCCTGGTTATATGGTGAAGGACATAATTTCGTAAGAACCATGTTAGACTTAGGAAAAACAAATAATGAAGTAAAAGTAGTAAATGACCAACATGGAAGTCCTACATATTCTGTAGACTTAGCAAATATAATACATCAAGTAATAGACAAAAAAATAGAATTTGGAATTTATAATTCTACTAACATTGGATACACAACATGGTATGACTTTACAAAAAAGATATTTGAATTAAAAAATGTAAATTGTAAAGTAATACCTGTAACAAGCGAAGAATTTAAAAGTCCTGCAAAAAGACCTAAAAACTCTAAAATGTCAAAAGACAAATTATTAAAAAATGGAATAAAAATACCAATATATGAGGATGCATTAAAACGTTATCTGGCACAAGAATAAAATTGTAGGTGCATAATATTTGCGAAGCAAATTTAACCTGTGGCATTTCAAAAATTGAATGTTCAAAGGCGTAACCTATCAAAGAAAGGAACGAATAAACATGAAACATAGAAAAGGTATAATCTTAGCAGGAGGAAGTGGAACAAGACTATATCCGCTAACATTAGCAATATCAAAACAAATAATGCCAGTATATGACAAACCAATGATATACTATCCACTATATGTATTAATGGAAGCAGGGATAAGAGACATATTAATAATAACAACAAAAAGAGACAATGAAACATTTAAAGAATTATTAGGCGATGGAAGTAAATGGGGAATGCACTTTGAATACACAATTCAAGAAAAACCAAATGGATTGGCAGAAGCGTTTATAATAGGAGAAGATTTCATAGGTCAAGACAATGTTGTATTAATACTAGGAGACAATATGTTCTATGGAGGAAATCTAAAAGAAATATTAAAAAGAGCAAATGCTAGAGACAACGAATCTACAATATTCGGATATAAAGTAAAAGACCCTAGACGTTATGGAGTAGTAGAAATGGATGAACTTGGAAATGCAATATCAATAGTAGAAAAACCACAAAATCCAAAATCTAACTATGCTGTACCAGGACTATACTTTTATACAAATGATGTAATCCAAATTGCAAAAAATATAAAACCATCAGCAAGAGGAGAAATGGAAATTACCGCTGTTAATGAAGAATATATGAAAATGAAAAAGTTAAAAGTAGAGAAATTGGGAAGAGGAATGGCATGGTTTGACACAGGAACACATGATGCACTACTTGAAACAGCAAGTTTTGTACAGACTATACAAAAAAGACAAGGACTTCAAATATGTTGCCCAGAAGAAATAGCATTTGAAAATGGTTGGATAACAGCTGAGCAGCTAGAAGAATTATCAACAAGTTTATTAAAAACAGACTATGGAAAGTTTCTAAAGAATCTTGCAGAAAATATAGAATAAAGAGAGTTTGTACCTTAGGAAGGAATGATATAGAAATGGGGAAATTTACGAAAAAAGAAACAGGAATAAAAGGACTATATGTTATAGAGCCAACTGTATTTGAAGATAACAGAGGATTTTTTATGGAAACATATAATAAAAAAGACTTTGAAGAAATAGGTATAAATACAGAATTTGTACAAGATAATCAATCAAAATCAATAAAAGGAGTCTTAAGAGGTCTACATTTTCAAAAGGAATATCCACAAGCAAAACTTGTAAGAGTTATAAAAGGTGAAGTATATGATGTTGCGGTTGATTTAAGAAAAGACTCTAACACTTATGGAAAATATTATGGAGTTACATTAACAGAAAAAAATAGACTACAATTTTTTATACCAAGGGGATTTGCACATGGTTTCTTAGTTTTATCAGAAGAAGCAGAATTCACATATAAATGTGATGACTTATATCATCCAAATGATGAAGGTGGAATAATTTGGAACGATGAAAAAATAAAAATAGAATGGCCATTAGAAAAAATAGGAGGAATATCAAACTTAATTCAATCAGAAAAAGATAAGAAATGGACAAATATAAATGAAATATAAAATTATTGTAGGGGCACCGATTGGGGCAATGCCCGTGATAAATTTGGCAAAGCCAAATTTAACTCGGCTTAGCCAAAGAGACATGACACCACTGTGCCCAATCTTCGAAGAAATTTATTAAAAGAATGAAAGGAATGGAAAAATGAAAAGAAACATATTAATAACAGGTGCAGCAGGATTTATAGGAAGCAACTTTGCCCACTACTTTAGTAATAAATATCCTGAATATAATTTAATAATTTTAGACAAACTAACCTATGCAGGAAATCTACATAACTTAGACAAAATAATAGATAAAATCACATTTATAAAAGGAGACATCTGTGACTTTGATTTAGTAATAAAAATATTTAAAGATTATGATATTAACGGAGTAATACACTTTGCAGCAGAAAGTCATGTTGATAACAGTATAAAAACACCATTTATATTTACACAAACAAATGTAATAGGGACACATACATTATTAGAAGTAGCAAAACAAGTTTGGGGGGAAGGAAGTAAAAACAAATTTGTACATATATCAACAGATGAAGTATATGGAACACTTGGTGAAGAAGGATATTTCACAGAAACAACAAGAATAAACCCTAATAGTCCATATTCAGCATCAAAAGCAAGTTCAGACTTAATAGCAAGAGCATATTTTGAAACCTTCAAAATGAATATAAACATTACAAACTGCTCAAATAATTATGGAGCATATCAACATAATGAAAAACTAATACCACATATAATAAGTTTAGCTTTAAAAGATGAAAAACTACCAGTATATGGAGATGGAAGAAATATAAGAGATTGGTTATATGTAGAAGACCATTGTAAGGCAATAGACTTAGTATTCCATAATGGAGAAAAAGGCGAAAGATATAATATAGGTGGACACAATGAAAAAAGAAATATAGAAATAGTAAAGTTAATTCTAAAACATCTAGGAAAATCAGAAGACTTAATAGAACATGTTACAGACAGAAAGGGACATGATTACAGATATGCAATAGATCCAACAAAAATAAAAGAACAATTAGGATGGGAACCAGAAACAAAATTTGAAGATGGAATAATAAAAACAATAGACTGGTATTTAGAACATAAAGAATACTTAGATATATAATAATTGAATAAAAAAGAAAAAAAAACACATATTATACATATGTGTTTTTTTAATTCCATAGAAAAGTAATTATATCAACGATTGACTGTGCACTCATCAAATGCTAGATCCCATAAGAAAAAAATATACATAAATTAAAACAAAGGAGACAATTATGAATCTAATATTAAATTTAACTCAATTTATTATATATTCAATACTAATAGTACTAGTAACAAAAAATTTCCTAATAAAAGTACTTAGAAGACTGGCGAGTGCTTTAGATTTAGACTCAAAAACTGTAGGGAATGTATCAGGAGTAGCAACATCAATGCCTGAGGTAATAAGTGTATTTTTCACAGCATTACAAGGAATGTTTGCTACTGGTATATTCAATATATTGAGTTCTAACATAATAAATTTTATTCAATATATAATATCAATTTATCAAAATAGAAACCAAAAAGCGTTAAAAAATGATGCTTTAAAATCTGACATTATAATGGTAATAATAACAATACTAATTCCAGCTAGTATAATTATATTTAATATAGAAATAAATATAGGATTTGTACCAATATTTATAATGCTTTTTATATTGTTCTATATAATTAATGCAAATACACACAAGTTATATCTATCAAATGCTAAAACAAAAGAATTAAAAGAATTTGAGGAAGAAAAAAAGTGGGTAAGGGGAAAAAAGAATGTTATAGTTAAAAATATAATATATCTTATAATAATAGGAATAGCTTTATTTATAATAGGTGAATTACTAGGAAATGTTGTAAGAAGATTAAGAGTAATGTTTAATATACCACAAAGTGTAATAGGAATAGCACTTGGATTTATAACAAGTCTACCAGAACTAATAACATTTATAGAATCGCAAAAGAATTCTAAAAATAATGAAAATGAAGTTGAGGGAGTAGTAGAAGCTACAAACAATTTATTAACTTCAAATATAATAAACCTATTTGTAGTATTAACGATAGGAATAATTGTAACAGCAATAATATAAAAGGATATAATCCTTTTATATTATTACATGTAGGGGCGAGCATTGCTCGTCCGTTTTCAATATTTTCATTATACAAATTAATAATTTATACAATAAAAATACTAATCAAAACATTAGTAAAGAAAAATAAATTAATATGCAAAAAAATATTTTTATAGAGGTCAAAATACATTATAAAATACAAAAAAACTAGAAATACCGCAAACCAATATATACCAACAGTTAGCGATGATACCAAAATATACCAATATTGGTAAAAAATGGTAAAAATTACTTTTAGAAAAAAATGTCAAAAAAAATGTAAAAATTTATGAAAAAAGTATTCACAAATTATAAATGTTGTGCTATACTAATGACGTAACAAAATATTTTAGTAAATTTTGCAAGAAAGGAGGAAACCTATATTTTTTACTAAGTATTTAAAATAGTATTTTGTTATGTAAAAAAATAGGAGGTAGAAAGAAAAATGAATTTAAAAAAATTAACAAGAATTATTTTATTAGTAGCAGTATTATTAGTACTAAGCATCGTTCCAGTTAATGCCGTAGTATTCAATGCTGCATTTGATAGCGATTTCTATGTTAACTGTTATCCAGATTTAAAAGCAGCATTTGGAAATGACGCTAACGCTGCATATAATCATTACTTAACATATGGAATCAAAGAAGGAAGAATTGCATCACCAGTATTTGATGCAAAAACTTATATAAGAAATTATCCAGATTTACAAGCTGCATTCGGAGACGATTATGAAGCAGCATATAACCATTTCTTAGCAAATGGAATGAAAGAAGGAAGATTAGCTTCAAACTCATTCAATGTTCAAGTTTACATAGCTAACTATCCAGATTTACAAGCTGCATTCGGAAATGATGTAGCAGGAGCTTATAACCATTACTTAAACTTCGGTATGGCTGAAGGTAGAGTATGTGGCTCTTTAGAAGCAGGAGCAGAAGCTCCAGAAGACCATGTTCATACTTGGGAAATCTCTAAAGTTTTAATAGCAGCATCTTGCGTAAGCGATGGTGAAGCTGTTTATACTTGTGAATGTGGAGAAACAAAAACAGATATGATACCTGCATCAGCAGAATATCATGATTATCAAGAAGTTGCTTCAGGAGCAGCTAATGTTAAAATTTATAAATGTACAATTTGTAATGATACTTATTCAGAGGTTGCTTCAGATGAAGAACATGAACATGAATATGCAGAACTTGAAGACGATAAAATTGAACCAACATGTACAGCAGAAGGAAAAGCATTTAAACAATGTACAGTATGTGGAGATATAGTAACAGAAACATTACCTAAAATAGACCATACATCATCAGTACCAGAAGGACAAGGAAAAATTACTGAAGGTGTAGTAGATTGTTCTAAAGATGGTGCTGAAGAAGTTACTTGTGATGTTTGTAGAGAGAAATTTATAAGACCAATTTCTGCTCATAAATTTGAAAAAGTATCAGAAACAGCTGCTACTTGTACAGCAGAAGGAGTAGTAACATATAAATGTAAAGCTTGTGGAGCAACTAAAGTAGAAACAAGCGAAAAAATTGAACATACTTATACATCAGAAGTAGTTGTAACACCAGCAACTTGTGAAAATGATGGATTAACTTTAAAAGTTTGTACAGTATGTGGAGAAGAAAAAAGAACAGTAGCTAAAAAATTAGATCATCAAGGAGTTGCTACAAAAGGATGGGCTGACGTAGATGAAAAAGGAAATTACATCCTTAAAGATGAAAGTGGAAATTTTGATTCTTCATTAATAACTGCTAAAGAAGCAGCAGACTGTGAACATGATGTAATAGAAGCATTTGAATGTGATACATGTAACAAAATTCAAGTAAAAGTAGTTGCTAAAAAATTAGGACATAGAGTAGATACAACAAAACCAGTTACAGTTGGAACAATAGAATATAAAAATGGAGCACCAGTTGTAGGTGATGATGGATATATAGTTGTTAAAAAAGATGCTAAAGCTGATTGTACACATGATGAAGTAAAAGTATTCACATGTGCAAACTGTGATGACGAAAAAGTAGTAGTAATTACAGAAAAATTAGATCATACACCATTAGCAGGATCAGAAAAAGTTTTCGGAGCAACTTGCGAAGAAGACGGATATAAAACATATACATGTACAACATGTAATGAAAAAATAACTGAAGAAACAGGAGAAAAAGAATTAGGACATAGCTACAAATTTGCACCAGCTACATGTACAGAAGGAGCTGCAATAGTTTGTACAAGAGGATGTGAGTTAACTGGAAGTGAAGAAGGATATAGCGAATTTAAAGCTACATTATCACAAGAACAACAAGATGCAGTAGATGCAAATACTCCATTAGGACATAATCCTATTGGTGAAGCAAGAGAAGACGGAAAGAAATATTGTTCAACATGTGGTGAATGGGTTACTGTAGGAGCTGTAAATCCACCACCAGCAGCACATACACATGCAACAGATTTATCAGGAAAATCATTAGTAGAAGTTACTGCTAATGTAACTTATAAAATTGCAGATTGTGGAGTAGCAGGTTGTACAGGAATAGAAAATATTTCATGGGATGGTAGTTCTGCTACAGTTGAAATAAATGGTACAACATATAATGTAGACACTGCTGATGGAAATAAACTTTCTAAATAATCATATAATTTAATAATTAATCAATATATAAAATTATTAGATTAATTTCTATGATATAAAAACAAAGAGACTTATAAGGTCTCTTTGTTTTTTATAAATAATGAATTTATAACTAATTCTCTTCTAATGCTTCTATAGCAGTAGTAATTGCTTCTACTAGAGTATCAAAAGCCTTTTGAGTAGTATCTGGTTTTACTATTTCAGTCTTAGTAAGTTTTGCTTGTGCAGCCTCTACTGCATCAGTAACTGCTTTATAAGTAGCATCTGTATAAGCATCTTCATCTAATGCTTCAACTTGAGCTATAACTGAATTATATTCTGTTAAGTCTAATAAAGCAACATCTTCACCACATCTTCTACAATGTAATTTTGCACTATTACCACTAATTATTACATCTCCTGTATAGTCATGAGCTAATTCTGGATCTAAAACATATCTGTCTGGAGTACTAGGATCAGTGTCATGATCTTTTTTTGTTAATCCTGCTGCTGCACAAAGTTCTTCTGCAATAACTAGGTCATCTCCAGTTGCAGTAGTTGGGTTAATTGTTGCAGCACATCTTGTACATTTAATTGTTGCAGCTGCTCCACATTTTGCTGCTGTATATACATAGTTATGTCCTAATGCTTCTTCAGTAGTTGCTTCTGTTATTTGTTCATTGCATGATGTACAAGTAAATGTTCTGTATCCATCATCTATACATGTTGCTCCATATACTTTAACAGTACTTGGATCTGGTATATGATTTGATTTTTCTGTAATTATTGCTACTTCTTCTAATCCACAGTTTGCACATTTGAATAGTTTTACTTCTGCATGTTGACAGTCAGCTTTTCCACCTTCTGTTACAACATATTTACCATTAGTTTTTACTGGATTTCCCTCTGAATCACATTTTACTGATCCTACTTTAGTTGCTACAGTTGTATCTATTCTGTGTCCGGTTTTCTTAGCAAGTACTTCTATTCTAATCTTATTACATCCAGCAGTACATTTATAAACTTTTATTAAATCATGTTCACAATCTGCTGCTTTTTTTGTTGTATCAATTTTATCAGGTTTAATTGCTGTTGCTGTTTCATCAGTGTATATATCATATTTTCCGGTTTCTAGGTCTATTTCAGCCCATCCTTCATAAACTGTTGTTGCTGTGTGTTTTGTCTTTTCTGTAACTGCTCTCTTTTCTACTCCACAAACTTTACAAACTTTTAAAGTTAATCCTTCATGTTCACAATCTGCAGTTGTTACAGTAACTTCATCTGTATAAGAATGCTCTATCATATCAGTTGTTTCTACCTTTGTAGCTCCACAATCTTTACATTTAAATGTTACTACTCCTTCAGCTGCACATGTAGCTTCTACTTCTGATATCTTTTCATAGTTATGAGCAGAAATGGTTCTTGTGAATTTTTGTTGACAAACATCACAAGTTACTTCTTCTGCACCGTCTTTTTCACATTTTACAGGTCCTTGACCAACTAATATCTTTCCTTGTCCAGCAGGTGTTGAAGATACGTGATCAATTTTAGGAACTACTTCCTCTATAACTTTTTTACATACTGTACATTGTTTGAATATTTTTCCTTCTGTTGTACATTTTGGTTCAATTTTTGAATCTGCTATTTCAACATAATCGTGATCACAAGGTTTTTCACTAATTACTTCAGATTTTGTATCATTACAAATTGTGCATTTGTAAATTTTAACATTTGCTACTCCTGATGGAACTTCTTGATAATCGTGATAATCAGCAGACATAGGAACTATATCTGTCTTGGTTTCTCCACATTCACAAATATAATTAGCTTCACCATCGCTTACGCATGAAGGAGCTATTAAAACTTTAGAGATTTTCCAATCATGAACATGGTCTTCTGGAGCTTCTGCTCCTGCTTCTAAAGAGCCACATACTCTACCTTCAGCCATACCGAAGTTTAAGTAATGGTTATAAGC
>JAAWHY010000051.1 GCA_022795675.1 Clostridia bacterium | reverse complement strand
TGTCTAAAAAGAAGGGTGTTTTTAACAAACACACAGCAAGAAAAAAATCTACTATGTCTAAAAAACTAAATAGTATGAAATAGCATGGGAAATCGTCAAAATAAATAAAAATCCCCCAATGGGGGGATTTTTATTTATTTAAGATACTTAGTGCCAATTTTAAATCATTCCAAAAATCAATCTTCTTTGTTTCATCTCTTAAAAGTGCAGCTGGGTGCCATGTAGGTATATATGTAATATCCTTTTTTTCTATAATCTTTCCTCTAGAAGCTGTTATTTTATATTCTTCACCCAAGATATTAGTTAAAGCTATTCTTCCTAATAAAACTATCACTTTTGGTTTTACAAGCATTACTTGATTTCTTAAATAATTAATACACATAAGAGCTTCTTCCCTCTCTGGGTCTCTATTATTTGGAGGTCTACATTTTACAATGTTTGCAATATATACTTCTTCTCTTTTTATTCCTAGTCCAACAAATGCCTTATTCATAAGTTGACCTGCTTTTCCCACAAATGGTATTCCTTGTGCATCTTCGTCTGCACCTGGTCCTTCACCAATTAACATCAAGTCTGCTTCTTTGTTTCCTGTCCCAAATACAATATTTCTTCTTCCATTACATAGTTTACATTTATTACAACCTTTTATTGCTTCTTCTATTTCTTCCCAATTATCATACATATATATCACCCTTTTTCCATTTTTTAAGTAGGTTCTTTGGTGCATGGACAGACACAGAGTCTTTTCCTACATTATAACGCATTTTTCTAGTAATTTTATTTTTTCTTTTTTGTTTGTGTCTATATTTGCTTTAACTCCTATTGGTATTACTGTCTTTCTATCAATATGCCCAAAGTTATTTGATTTGATTATTGGAAAATCATATTCATTTCCTAATGTGTCTAATACTATTTTTTCAAGTGGTATTTCACTTTCATATGATCCTATCCAGAGCCCTTTTATTTTATCAAATACTCCATTTTGTTTCATATAATATAAATAATTGCTTGCCATTCCTGCTGGTGATTCATATGCTAATTCTTCTATGAATAATATTTTATCTTTGAAATCTAATTTGTATTTTCCTGCTACTAAATGTGTAATTAAACTTAAGTTTCCTCCTACTAAGACTCCTTCTGCTTGTCCTTCCTTTATTGTTTTATATTCGTCTTCATTATTTCCTAATTGCAAATCTCCTTTTATAAATCTTTTTATTACTTCTTGTCTTGAATATTGTTCTATGCCTTCTTCTGTATATGAAAGTGAGCCAAAGTTTGGTCCATGAAATGTTATTAACCCAGTTTGAGAGTATATAGCATTTATTATAGAGGTTGGGTCACTATATCCACATACAATTTTAGGGTTCTTCTTTATTTCATTATAGTCCAAGTAATCAAATACAGCATTTACATTATATCCTCCACATGCACAGAATATTGCTTTAACCTCCTTATCTTTAAACATGTCATTAAAATCTTCTGCTTTATTTTTTGCTGTTGTTCCATATCCTAATTCATTGTTTTTTAAATATTTTCCTAGTTTTACTTTAAATCCTAATTCTTCAAAAAATTTAGTTGAACTTTCTATATCTATTATCCTGTCTTCTGTTATTGGTTCTGAACTGCTTACTACACCTATTGTATCTCCTTTTTTTAATTTGTATGGTAACATATATCCTCCTTTGCACATCGGGGACGTAAAAAAATGTGCATAAATCATGGTTTTTGTGAATGCACATTTTTTTACGTCCCCAATGTGCACCCAATGTGCATCAAATTAATGCTATTATCCCTGTGTTTCTTCCTGCTAGTTCTTTTTCTATTCTATATGAATGAAATTTGTCTGAATTACAGACTGTACACAGTTTACAGTCTTCTATATTTTCTTCTTTTAGTCCCATTTGAAGCATTGTTTCTTTATTGATTAATACTGTGTCTATATTGTATTTCTGTTTATTTTCCTCCACTTTTCCTTTTGATATTATATCATCAATTTTTGATAAGTGCTTGAATTTTTCATAAAATTTTTCTGATATGTCTTCATCTACTTCAAAGTGACATTTTCTTATACTTGGTCCTATACAACATATTATATCTCTTGTATTACATCCATAGTTATCCACCATTTTTTCCACAGTTTTCTTTGATATTAATTTATATGTTCCTTGCCAGCCTGAGTGAGTGTTTGCAATTACTTTTTTTATTGGGTCAAAAAATAATAAATCAATACAGTCTGCTATGGAGATTGATAATATTTTGTTCTTTTTATTTGTTATTAATGCGTCAACGTCTTTAAAGTCTTTTGTAAATATCCCCGCTTCTTCATTTTCTACACATTTTACTATATCAGTATGTGTTTGATATGGTCTATATATCTTGTTATAGTCTAGGTTTATGGCATTGCATAGTTTTTTATAATCTGCATATACTGCTTCTTGTTTGTTATAAAATGTATCGTTACTTCCAATATCTATTGGCTTTAGACTGATTGCATGTTTTATAATCTCTTCATATTCTAATAGTTTTGTGTATTGTAGATATGAAATTCCGTTGTTGTTTTTTATTATATAGTTTTCCATTTCTCCCTCCTTTTTGTACCAGAGAAAACTGTCCTATTTTCAAATTCAATATATAGTAAATAATTATCTAGTGCTTTTACTTTTTTCGGACTTGGTTCTATATTTATATTCATATTAAATCCCCCAAACTTCAATTATCTTAGCGGATCAATTCTAAAAAATTCGTTAATTTTTTAAAAATTCCTGTACTATTTTTACGTCCTCAAAGGTCGTAATTTTTATATTTGTATAGTCACCTTCTAATATTTTTATTTTATAGCTGTTTTTTTCAAGTAACATACAATCATCTGTTACTTCTTCATTTTTATATTTTTCGTGCATTTTTAATAGAATCTCTCTGTCAAAGCACTGAGGTGTTTGAATTATCCAGGTATTGCTTCTTTTTGTTGTGTTTACTACAATATTGTTGTCATCTGTTATCTTTATCGTGTCTTTTGATTTTACTCCTATTGTTACCCCTTGAGATTTATCCACATTTTCTATACATTCATCTATATATTCTTGCTTTATTACTGGTCTTGCCCCATCATGGATTATTACAATGTCTGAGTTTGTATTCTTTATACAGTTATATACCGATTCTTTTCTTGTTTTTCCTCCTATTACTATTTTTATATTTTTTACTGTTTTTTCTTCTATTAGTTTTTGCACATTTTGAGTTTCATTTTCTTTTACTGCTATTATTATATCATCAATGTATTTATTTTTTTTGAATTCGTCTAAACTATATTCCATTATACTTTTATTGTTTACTTTTTCGAAGTTTTTGTTTCTATTTTGCCCATATCTTGTACTATTTCCTGCGACTAATATTATTGCTGTTACTTTTCTTTTATCTATCATAATTACATCTTACCTTTCTATATTACTACATATTTAACAAAAGATTTGTTTTAAAACTCTTTTTCTCTTAATGAGTTATATGATGTACATATATATATCTGGTATTTATCTTTTAAGATGTTATATACTTTTTTGGCTTTTTCTTTATTTTGAAATATACCATATACACATGATCCAGTACCTGTCATTGCACTTCCTATTGCTCCATTTTTTATTAGTTCTTTTTTTAGATTTTGTATAATTTCTTTTTCTTTAATGACATTTTCAAATACATTATATAGGTTATGTGAAAGTTTTTCAATATTATTACTTTCAAGTGCATTTATTATTTCTTCTGATTTATGTATTTGTTTTATATCATTTCTAGTGTCTAATTCTTGAAATATTGTTTTTGTATTACATGATATTTCTGGTTTTATAATTAGTATATAGTACTTTAAATCTGTGTTTATTTTCGTTATTATATCTCCTATTCCTTGGGCTAGTATGGCTCTATTGTATAAGCATGGTACTACATCTGCACCTAGATTTTTGCATATCTCTTTTATTTGATTTTTTGATAATTTTAGGTTAAATAGTTTATTCATTCCTAATATAAAGCTTGCACAGTCTGTGCTTCCTCCTGCTAAACCCGCTTGCATTGGAATTTTCTTGTTTATTTTTACGTTTATTCCTTTGATGTTTGGATTTTGTTCTTTTAATTTTAGATATGCTTTGTAAATAATGTTTTCCTTGTTGTTTAATTCTTCTACGTTTGTTTGTATCTGACAGTCATCATTGTCACTTTTTTGTATGTATATTTCATCATATAAATTAATTTTCTGAAATACTGATTTTATGTTGTGATAATTGTCTTTTCTTTTTTCTAGTATTTCTAAGTTTAAGTTTACTTTTGCTCTTGCTTTCATATATATTTCTTTCATAGTTTGTATTTTTCCTTCCTAAAATATATAAGCTTTATCAAGTTTTTATTCAACAGTTATACATGCAAATACATTTATCCCATTTCCTTTACCAAATTCTGTTAGTCCTTCTCCACTTGTGGCTGTAATTCCTATGCAGTTTTCTTTTATTTCTAATATTTTTGCAAGGTTTTTTCTCATTTCTTCGATTTTGGGGTTTATTTTAGGCACTTTACATTCTATTGATATTGATATATGTACTATGTCTTCTTTTAAATATTTTAGAGCTTCTTTTAAATATTCTTCACTGTTTTTTATCCCTTTATTTTTGCACATATCATTTGCTATATCACCTAATATGTTTTTACATGTAACTCCTGAGATTGCATTTGTAATTGCATGTAATATAACATCTCCATCACTGTTTGCTATTAATGAAAAATCTTCATTAAACTCTATCCCTGCTAATATTAATTTTTTGTTTTTATTTACATAGTCTATTTTATGGCTATCTTGACCTATTCCTACTTTCATGCTAATATCCTTTCTTTATTATTTAATTATACTCTATATCTCCTCAAAATGTTTTATATAGTTATATTTATTATTGCTAGTATTAAAACCACAGATTGATTTATAACCACAGTAATCACATCCTGTTTTTGTGTTTTTATAGTATGGCTTTATATCAATGTTTCCTTCAAATATTTCTTTTGAAATTTCTTTTAATGTTTTTATAGTGTATTCTTGTAGTTTATTGAATTCATCTATATTTGCAGATGATGATTTTGCCCCACTTATATTTCCTTTACTGTCTATATATACAGGAACTATATTTGATGCACCTTTTTCTAAGTCTTTATCCATTTTTTTTACAATGTTTATATCTGATAATACTATTCCTTTCATTTTAAATTGCTTTCTTATTTGTTCTTCTATGTCTTCGTCTGTTGTATTTCTATTTGCTTTGATTACAGGTTCTATTAAGTTAAAATACAGTATTCCTGCTGGCATAAAGTCTTCTATTTTAGTTATTGCATCCATATATGTTAAAAGCTGTATTTGTAGTCCTGCCATGACTTCATCTAAATCGATATCTTTTACAGAGGATTTGTAATCTATTATTCTTACATATTGCCCATCTTCTGTTTTTAGTACATCTACTCTATCAATCTTTCCTGTGATTTCTACTTTTTTGCCATCGTCTAATTTAATTTCTATTGCAGGATATTCCCCAACTTTTCCAAATTCTATTTCGTGTCCTAAAATTTCAAAATCACTTTTTCGTATGCTTTCTACTATGTATTTCATTGATTTTATTAATACTCTTATTAGTCTTGCTGTTAATGTTCTAAACTTTGCACTACTTGTAAATATATAGTTTTTATTTAGTTTCAATTTTTCTTCTATTATTTCTTTTACTATTTTTTCTAATTTTTCATCTGTTATTTCTTTTATGTTTATATTTTCATCTTGCACTTTCCCAAAGAAACTATCAATAGTTTCATGCATAAATGTACCTGTATCTATGCTTTGGATTTGAAAGGTGTCTTTTTCATTAATATTTAATCCATATTTTAAATAAAATGAGAATGGGCATTTTCTATATTGTTCTAATCTAGAAATGCTTGTAAATATAGTGTCTCCATACATTTTTTCTAAGTTTTCTTTTGTGATTTTTTCTGGTTGATTTGTATAATTTTGGGCTTTAATTGATTTTTCTAATTTTTCCTTCCATTCACTATCATTAGAGTAAATTTTATACACATCAAACCAGATAGAGGATATTTCTTTTCCTTCATTAAAGTCTCTTAAATTAGTTAATAATAATTCGAAAGTTGCTTTTTTATTTGTTATTATATTTTCTCTTTTGATAATATCACTTTTTTCTTGTAGATTATTAAATATCTTTTTTATCTTATAAATTAATGTTGATGGCTTTAGAGCATTTCCATCACTTGATGATCCAGAATATGATAAATATAGGCTTTGTTCTGCTGTTGTAAAGGCTTTATAAATATTAAAGTTTTCTTCATAAATGTTCTCTTTGGTGGTTTTTGCAAGTGTAATTCCTTTATCTTTTAATATTTCTCTATCTGTATCATTTATAAATCCTTCTTCTCTGTTTGTACTTGGAAATACTCCATCATTTAGTCCTATTATAAATATTACTTTTGTTTTCTTACTTCTCGACCTATTTACATCTCCTATAACTACTTGATCAATCGATGCTGGTATTGCACCTAAATTGTTTTCACTAAAGGCTATTTTTAATGTTTGTGCATACTTTTCAAAACTTATCTCATCATCTCTAAATATTAGAACTATCTCATCTAATATTTCCATGAGTAAATTCCATGATGCTATATATTCTGATTTTATTTCTTCGCTGTTTTCTAATTGTTCTGCTTTACTGGTTAGTTTTTCCTGAATATTATTGTGGATTAAAAATTGATACAATATCCTTGTGATTTGTTTGACTGTTTTTTTACCTTCTAAGTTATTCTTAAAATTCAGTAATGGTTTAACTATTAGTTTCCTTATTCTATTTAAGTCTACTATATCTTCACCTATTGTCCAGTCTTTGCTATACCATTTATTATATTTTATTCCCCAGCGTCTAGCATAGTTTTCAACTTTAAATATTTCTTCATCTGTTATATCGCAAAATCCGAGTTTTACATAGTTTATTACAGCTTCATAATCCCAATTTCTTGCAAATATTTCTAATATTGCTAACACATATTTTATTAATATATCTTGGCTTAAATCTTTCTTTTTATCTATGAATATTGGAATATCATATTTAGCAAAGATAGCTTTAGCAAGGCTTGCGTAATCATCTAAATTTTTTGTTATTATTGATATATCTTTATATCTAAGTTCATCATCTCTTACTAATTCTACTATTTTTCCTGCAATATGCTCTATTTCTGAATATGGATTTGATGATAAAAATAAATTTATATTTTTTACTTCTCCAGCATATTTTTTATATGGAGTTTTATACAAGTTCTCTTCTAAATGTTTTAATTCATCATTTTTAAATCTATAACATTTATTTAAATATACTGGATTTTCTATTTGTATTCCATTATTATTTGCTAAATTTATAATTTTTGATACTGTTTTTTTATTGGTGTAAAATATGTCGTTTTCTTTATTTTTACTTTCTAATAATGAGTCTGTACATATTGTAATGTTTACTTGTTTTGCTACTTTTAATAGTTCTAGTATTACTTTGTATTCTTGTGGTGTAAATCCTACAAATTCGTCTATATATATTATTGTGTTTTCAAACATATTAGTATATGGTAACTGATTTGCAAGTATTGTTAAGGTATCATTTTCGTCTATGAAATTATTTTTTATCCTTTCTTCAAATTTCTTATATATACATAATATATCTTGTAATTTGCTTTTTAGATATATATCTTGTTCACCTTCTATGACCTTTTCTATATCTTTTAGTTCTACCCAATGAGTTTTTAGTTCATTAATAAGTCTAGTTATAATATCTACATTTTTAGCAGATTTACCTAATAATTTTAATTCTTTTTTATTTCTATCTAATATGTCATAGACAATCATTGATTTACCATATGAGGATAAATCTGTTTTTGTAACTCCTCCAACTTCACTTTTTACTCTATGTGCCATACGGTTAAATGTTAATACTTCTGCATTTATAACTGATTCTCCTTCTATTGTTTCTAGTAGCTTTGTTTCTAGTGTAAATGAAAATTGTTCTGGTGTTATAATATATATTTTTTCTTTATTTTCTATTAAATTACTAATTTCTTTTAAAATTTGTTCACTTTTTCCTGTCCCTGATTTTCCATATATTAATCTTAGACTCATATACTTTGCTCTTTTCTTTTTTTTATATAGTAGGAAAGTTATGCCTGTGGCATAACTTTCTGTACTAGAGAATTATGCGGATTATTAGAATTGCTTTGCGGTTGCCACCGCTTAGCAATTCTTAAAATTCGTTATTTTAAAAATATTTTAACATATTGTTCTGCTTAACGCAATATTTTACTTTTTATTGATTATGTGTTATAATACACTAGTAACTTTAGTTCACCTCAAGAGGTGTTTGTATATGGAGGTTTTTTGCGATGAGTAAGAAAACAAACTATAGGGACAGAACATTTTCTATTGGTACAAAAACTGCTGATGGCTCTTGCGTTAGGGACAACGTTAGATTTACAGATTTCAAGCGCCAGAAATCCCACAATGCTATTATGCGTAAAGTGGAAAGAAACAAGGCAAAATTCTCAGGGTAAAAAAGGGGCTTTTAAGCCCCTCTTTTTAATTTATAAATTTTTTAAATATAATTACCAAGTGAAAGAATATATAGGTAATAAGCGTCTACCTGATGTAAAGTACCACACGAAATCCGAAATCCAAACTAGTATAACTAGCTATACCACCACCATTTCGGTAACACGCTGGATAAGATTCAGATGAACCTAGCGTTGTTCCTCCACGAAAAGTACGGTGTTGAATATTTGTCTCACTTACGTTTCCTTCTTTATATAATGATACCTCATCTGTCCATTCCCATAAGTTTCCTGCTACATCATATATATGATATTTTTCTGTTTGTCTGCTTGCTCCTGTTGTTAATATTTCACCTGCATATACACCACTACTTGTTTTTTCTTCTGTTTCTCCTCCAAACGTTGCTAAATGCAAGTAATTTGAAGAAACATAAGCTATCGCTATTCTTCCTTTATATGCTATTGTATTATTACTATGATTTCCCCATTTTTCTGAATTGATTAAGTCTGCTTCTGTTAGATCTGTTTTTTCTATCATTTTCTTTAACATTACATCCCACTGAGTTCCTGTTATTAATCCACTGCTTACACTGTTCGTATTATACATGTTCTTTGCATTCTTCTGTGAGGTTGTCCAGTCTATAAACATCCATGGTATTACTCCTGCTCTTGCCTGTGGTTTTCCTTCTTTATTATATACTTGATTTGATCCTGTATGCTGTTGGGTTGATGTAAATTCTGGTATTG